>NZ_CP034998.1:3590000-3707500 GCF_002531755.2 Rhizobium acidisoli
GCTTGCGGCTCCCGTCCGCTTTGGAGTTTATGTAAACCTTTACATCAGGCGTGTAAAGGTTTACATGGTGGATTTACGCAGATCCGTTGAAGCCTGCCTTTGACCTGTCGACAAGTCTGTGTAGTGTCGCGGCGAAGACAGCCCAAGGCAGAGCTCAGTGTCGAATTCCACGCCCGCAACAATCGAAGACGTCGCCCGGATCGCCGAGGTCTCCATCGCGACGGTGTCCCGGGCGATCCATATGCCGGAGAAGGTCGCCAACTCCACACGGCTCAAGGTCAACCAGGCGATCGCCGTCACCGGCTATACCACGAATGCCATGGCCCGCAGCCTGAGGCTCGGCCGTTCCAACATGATCCTCGTGGTGGCGCCCGACATCGGCGACCCCAATTTCTCCAACATTCTCGTCGGGCTGGAAAACGAGGCGCGCGCGCACGGCTACGGCATCCTGATCGGCCACACGCAGAACGACGCCCAGCGCGGGCTCGAATATCTGAAATTCTTGAATTCCAACCAGGCTGCCGGGCTGATCCTGTTCACCGGCATCCTGCCCTTCGGGCATCAGACGATGACGGCGCGGCTGCCGCCGAGTGTGGGGGTTTTCGAGCCCGTCTTCAACGGCGGCATTCCCTATGTCGGCGTCGACGATACCGAGGGCGCCAGGAAAGCCGTGGACCTGCTGCTGGCCGAAGGCCATCGCAAGATCGCCTTCATCGGCGATTCGCGCACCCGGCTTGCCTATATCAGGCGCCGCATGGGCTACGATGCCGGTCTCGATGCCGCCGGCATCCCGCCCGATCTGAGGATCGTGCTCGAAGGCGACGGCACGATCGAAAGCGGCCGGCATGCGGTGGAACAGCTTTTCATGCGCGACACGCTTCCCACCGCCTTCATGTGCGTGAACGATCAGACGGCGATCGGCGTCATGGTCGGGCTCGGGGCGCGCGGCTACGACATTCCGCGTGATTTCTCTGTGACCGGTTTCGACGACGTGCCGCAGGCCGTCTTCATATCCCCGCCGCTGACGACGATCCGCCAGCCGCGGACGGCGATCGGCAAACAGGCGATGGCGCTGCTGCTGGAGCTCCTGTCCGATGGCCAGCCGACCGAGACGGAAATCCTGCTGCGGCCGGATCTGGTGGTTCGAAACTCCGTCTCCGCGCCGTCGCGCAACTGGTTGAAGCGCTGAACAGAGATTTGGCCGGCGACAAAAAATTGTGCCGGCGGCCGATGACCGCCGGCACGTTTGATTAGACGTAACGGTTGACGACGTTTTCGAGCAGTTCCTGCTTGCCGGATCTCGGCTGCGGGTTGACGTCCTTGGTCTCGACCCAGTTCGTAATCTCGTCCAACGAATATTCGCCGCGGAAGAGCTTCTGCGCCTCGGCGGATTCCCAGCCGGCATAACGATCGGCGAGCGGCTGCGACAGAGCCTTGTCCTCGATCATCCTGGCGGCGGCCTTCAGGCCGCGGGCGCAGCAATCCATGCCGCCGATATGACCGATCAGCAGATCCGCCGGGTCGAGAGACTGGCGGCGAAGCTTCGAGTCGAAGTTGGTGCCGCCAGTCTTGAAGCCGCCGCCTGCCAGAACGTGGTAGTAGGCGAGCGCCATTTCGGGAACATTGTTCGGGAACTGGTCTGTATCCCAGCCGGACTGATAGTCGTTGCGGTTCATGTCGATCGAGCCGAAGATGCCAAGCGCATTGGCAAGCGCCAGTTCGTGCTCGAAGGAGTGACCGGCCAGGATCGCATGGCCCTGCTCGATATTGAGCTTCACTTCGTTTTCTAGGCCGTGCTTTTTGAGGAAGCCGTAGACGGTCGCAACGTCGTAATCATACTGGTGCTTGGTCGGCTCCTGCGGCTTCGGCTCGATCAGGATCGTGCCCTTGTAGCCGATCTTGTGCTTGTATTCGACGACGAGGTTGAGGAAACGCCCGAGCTGGTCGAGCTCCCGCTTGAGATCGGTATTGAGCAGCGTCTCGTAACCTTCGCGGCCGCCCCAGAGCACATAGTTCTCACCGCCGAGCTTCTGCGTCGCGTCGATGCAGGTCTTCACGGTCGCGGCTGCGAAAGCGAAGACATCGGGATCCGGATTGGTCGCAGCACCCGACATGTAACGGCGGTTGGAAAAGAGGTTCGCCGTGCCCCAGAGCAGCTTGGTGCCGGTGGAAGCCTGCTTCTCGGCGAAGTAGTCGACGATCTCGTTGAGGTTTTTGGTGTTCTCAGCGAAATTTTTGCCCTCCGGACGCACGTCGGCATCATGGAAGCAGTAATAGGGCGAGCCGAGCAGCGAGAAGAATTCGAAGGCAACGTCAGCCTTGAGCTTGGCGGCCTTCATCGTGTCCTCGAACCAGGGACGCAGGAAGGTCTGGCCGCCGAAGGGATCGCCGCCCGGCCAGGTGAAGGTGTGCCAATAGGCCACCGCAAAGCGCAGATGGTCCTCCATGCGCTTGCCCATGACGATCTCGTCCGGCTGGTAGTAACGGAAGGCCAGCGGATTGGTGCTGTCAGGGCCTTCGTATTTCACTTTTTGGATATCGCCGAAAAATCCGGTGCTCATATTGGGTCTCCTTGGGTTCGTAATTCAGTCTTAGCGTTTGTGCCATCCGGCCCCCTCATCCGACCCTTCGGGCCACCTTCTCCCCGAGGGGAGAAGAGGAATGAGGCGCCGCTGCGAGTCTCTTCTCCCCAGCGGGGGTCCGAAGGACGGGTCGAGACGCGTGGCTCGACCCGGTCAGTGCGCAGGCGGATGAGGGGGCCGCTGGCTCCAGTTCTCAATGCGTCAGCGATTTGACCGCCGGATAAACTGCGCGGTAGCGCGTATAGGCATCCTCGTAAGCGCCGCTCAGCGCCGACACCGGCTCGATCGTGCCTGATGTCACCGGCGGCGTGCAGACGGCAATCGGATCGGCACCCGTCGCGGCAATCAGGCCGAGGCGGGCGGCGCCGAAGGCCGCGCCGAAATCGCCGTCGGCGGGCAGGTCGACCGGAACGCCAAGCGCGGTCGCGATCGACGCCAGCCAGTAATGCGAGCGCGAACCGCCGCCGATCGCCGTGACGCGGGAGATGCCGGTGCCGGCCGAACGCAGCGCCTCGAGATTGTCGCGGATGGCAAAGGTCACGCCTTCGAGCACCGCCTGGGTGAGAACGGCGCGGCTGCTTTCATGTTCGAGGCCGATGAAGGCGCCGCGGATGACGGCATCATTGTGCGGCGTGCGCTCGCCGGAAAGATAGGGCAGGAAGGTGACGCCGGTCGGCGCCTTCAGCGTCTCGCCGAGTTCGCCGGTGAGATCGGCCGCCGACTTGCCGGTCACGCCGGAATGCCAGTTGAGCGCATCGGTGGCCGAGAGGATGACGCCCATCTGGTGCCAGGTGTTCGGCAGCGCGTGGCAGAAGGCATGCACGGCACTTTCCGGCTTCGGCAGATAGGAGCCGTTGGCGGCAAAAAGCACACCCGACGTGCCGAGCGAAACGAAGGCGGCGCCATCGCTGACCGTGCCCATGCCGCAGGCGGAGGCGGCATTGTCGCCGGCCCCGCCGGCCACGACGACATTGCCTGAGATGCCCCATTGCGCCGCAAGTTCTGCCCGCAGCTGACCAGCCTGCGCGGTGCCTTCGACAAGCGCCGGCATCTGCTCCTCGGAAAGATTGGTGGCGGCGAGCAGTTCGGACGACCAGGCGCGCTTGCCGGTGTCGAGCCAGGAAGTGCCAGCCGAATCCGACATTTCGGAGATATAGTCGCCGGTCAGCCAGAGACGCAGGTAGTCCTTCGGGAGCAACACTTTGGCGATCTTGGCGAAAACATCGGGCTCATGCTTCTCGACCCAGGCGAGCTTCGGCGCCGTGAAGCCGGGGAAGACGATGTTGCCGGTCAGCGCGCGGAAGCGCGGATCGGCATCGAGGGCTGCAGCCTCGACGTGGCTGCGCGTATCGTTCCAGAGGATGCAGGGGCGCAGCACTTTGTCGGCCGCATCGATCAGCGTCGCACCGTGCATCTGGCCGGAAAGGCCGATGCCTTTGACCGCTGCAAGCTCTTTCGGATGTTTCGCCTTCAGGCCGGCAACGGCCTCTTCGGTGGCACGCACCCAGTGGGCCGGCTCCTGCTCCGACCAGCCGGAATGCGGACGCGAGACGTCGAGCGAACCATTGGCCGAGCCGACGATCTTCTGATCGCCGTCGATCAGCATCGCCTTGACGCCGGAGGTTCCGAGATCGAGACCGAGATACATGGGGTATTCTCCTTTGCCGTTACGGCAGATTGTCTTTCAGGAATATGTCGAGGCGGATGCGCTCCTGCGCTGCGATGACGGCAAGGCCGTCCGCCTTGGCTTTCAATATGCGGATGGCGCTGCGTACTTCATGGCCGGCATCCTGGTTGAGGATCGCATCAATCGTGTTGTCGATGAGCGCTGCGCGCGTATGGGCGGTCAGTTCATGGGCAACCACGGTCAGCGTCCGGTCGACGGCCTTCTCCTTCAGCGCCCGAATGAGGCCGCGATTGCCGGCGCCGAGGCTGTAGATGCCGACGATGCCGGCATTCCCGAGTGCATCGGCAACCAGCCTATGGGCGACCTCGGGGTCGTCGCGGCCTTCGAGAACCGGCAGGATCGCAAGATCGGGAAATTCTTCCGCCATAACAGCGGCAAAACCTTCCAGCCGCTCGCGATGGTCGCGCACCAGCATGGAGCCGGCGAGCACGGCGATCTCACCCTTTCGCGGCCCGAGAAAACGGCCGAGCAGACGGGCCGCCGTCCGGCCGGCCGCGATATTGTCGACGCCGGCATAGTGATGGCGAAGCGATCCAGTGAGATCGGAAACCAGGGTGACGATGGGAAAGCGCTCGCGCACCAGTCTGTCGACGACGGCGCGCACCTCAGGCGCATCGGTCGCGACCATCGCGATGCCGCAAGGCTTCTCCCGGGAAAGCCCTTCGAGCACTGAAACGAGGGCGGCCGGATCGAAGGCCGGGACTTCGACAATGCGGATATCGGTGCGCTCGGCCGGCGAGCGGAGAACGGCCTGCCGGATCTCCGCATTCAGCCCATGCATGAAGGAATTGTCGCTGGCCGGCAGGATGAAGACCAGCGGATAGGTGCGCCCCTTGGCGAGGTTGGCCGCGGCGACATCTCTGATATAACCGAGCTCGCGGATTGCGGTCTCGACCTTCTCCCGTGTGACGTGACGCACACCCGGGCGCTGGTTGAGAACCCGGTCGACAGTCGCAAGACTGACCCCGGCGGCGGCGGCGATATCGTGAACTGTTGGCCTCATCATTCCTCCTGACGAGACCATTAGCGCCAAATTTGATGTACGTAAATCAAAAAATCGAACAAGCCGATTGGCGCACTGTTTTTCCGACGGCCGTCTGCTTCGGACCAAGCCGACCGAGGATTACATGCTGATGACATAAGGGCTGGAAAACGGCAAATAAAAAGGTCCTCCGGAGAGGACCTTTCCATGGGGCGGCAGGCCGGAGGTCAGTGGCCGCCACCGCCTCCCCCGCCTTGCGGCGCGGGTTTCTTGATCATCGCGACACCGAAGATCATCGCAACGAAAAGCGCGGTCAGGATCAGGAACACGTCGCTGAAGGACAGGATCACCGCCTGCTTGGTGGCAAGGCCGACCATCTGCTTGATCGCGACCGAGGCGCCGTCCATGCCGTATGTGTTGAAATTGGCGGTCATGTTGTTCATCTGGTCGATCGCCGCCGGATTGCCCCAGTCCATATTCTCCCGCAGCCGCTCGTAATGCACGTCCTGGCGGTTGGTGAGCACGGTGTTGATGACCGCGAGACCGACGGCGCCGCCGAGGTTTCTGGTCAGGTTGAACAGGCCGGATGCGCCGCGGATGCGCGAGGGCGGCATCGTGCCGAGCGCGATATTGTTGATCGGCACCATGCACATCATCAGCCCGAAACCGCGCAGGATCTGCGGAATGAACAGTTCGTAGAAATCCCAATCCGCCGTCAGATGGATCATGATGTAGGTGCCGGCGGCGAAGCTGATGAAACCGATCACCATCATCAGCCGCAGGTCCATCTTCGTCGACAGCCGCCCGGCGATCGGTGCAGTGAAGAACATCGCCAGCCCGGAGACGAACATCGTCTGGCCGATCATCAGCGAATCATAGCCGCGGATGCGGCCGAGATAGACCGGGTAGATATAGGTGAGACCATAGAGGCCGATACCCATGACGAAAGAGAAGATCGAGCCGAAAGAGAAATTCCGGTTCGCAAAGGCCTTGAGATCGACGACGGGGAACTCCACCGTGAAGGCGCGATAGAAGAAGACGATGGCTCCAACGCCCGAGGCGACGGCGGCAATCGCGATGGAACTGTCGTTGAACCAGTCGTTCGAATTGCCCTCTTCGAGCACATATTCCATCGTGCCGAGGAAGATGCCCATCGAGATCAGTCCCCACCAGTCGAACTTCTTGAAGAGCGACAGTTCCGGCTTGTCGAAATCGATGAAGTTCCAGGTGACGATCGTAACGATGATGCCGGGAACGATATTGACGAGGAACAGCCAGTGCCAGGAGAAGGCGTGGCTGAGATAACCGCCGACCGTCGGGCCGATGGTCGGCGCCAGTGTCGCGATCAGGCCGATGATCGGCGAAACGATGCTGCGCTTCGACGCCGGGAAGATGGTGAAGGCGGCCGCGAACACCGACGGGATCATGCCGCCGCCGATGAAGCCTTGAATGGCGCGGTAGACGATCATCTGGTCGATATTCGTCGCCGTCGCGGCAAGCGCGCTTGCCATGGTGAAACCGGCGGCCGAGATCGCGAAAAGATAACGCGTCGAAATGATCCGCGCCAGCGTGCCCGAAAGCGGGATCATGATCACCTCAGCGATCAGATAGGCCGTCTGCACCCAGCCGACTTCGTCGCTGCCGGCCGAAAGACCGGCCTGGATTTCGGCGAGCGAGGCCGAGACGATCTGGATGTCGAGGATCGACATGAACATGCCGAGCACCATCGCGAAGAAGGCAATGAGCTTCCTCGGATCCATGTGTTCGTCAGCGTGGGCAGGCGCTGCCGGAATCGTCCCCGCTGTTGCTGTCGCGCTACCGGCCATCGGAGAACCTCCGCCTTGTCTAAAGGCTTACTTGCTCGGCGCCGTGCGGGTATCGACGTCGACGACGACGCTGAGGCCCGCGCGCAGACGCCCGCTGTCGAGCGCGTCCTGCGGCAGCGCTATGCGCACCGGCACGCGCTGGATCACCTTGGTGAAATTGCCTGTCGCATTTTCCGGCGGCAGCAGCGAGAACACCGAACCGGACGCCGGCGAGATGGACTCGACGGTGCCGACAACAGGATGGTCGCTATAGGCATCGACATGGACGTTGACCTTCGAGCCCGCAACCAGATGCTGGATCTGCGTTTCCTTGAAGTTGGCGTCGATATAGAGCTCACGCACCGGAACGAGCGCCATCAGGCGCTGGCCCGGCGAAACGAGATCGCCTTCCTGGACCGAGCGGTTGCCGACGATGCCGTCATAAGGCGCCTTGAGCACGGTGAAGGAGAGGTCGCGGGCGGCCTTGTCGCGCGAAATTTCCAGCGACCGGACCGAACCTTCGGCCTCCTTGCGCTGCGCCTGGAGGATGGTGATGTTGGCCTGAGCGGCGGTGATATTGGCGTCGCCGCCGGCAAGATTGGCCTTGGCCTGGTCGAGCGCGATATTGGCATTGTCGAGATCGGCGGCAGTGCCGACCGACTTCGCCTGCAGCTCGCTCTGGCGCTTCTGGGTGATCTCGGCACCGCGAACGGCCGCTTCGAGTGCCACCTTTTGCGCCCGCGCCTGTACGAGGCTGGCATTGGCGCCTTCGATCTGCGCGTCGATGCGCTGCAGCGAAAGCTGTTCGGTGGCGATCTGGGCCTGCGCCTGATCGAGGGCGTTCTGATAGTCGCCGTTATCAAGCGTGGCAAGCACGTCGCCCGCTTTGACTTCCTGGTTGGCGACCACATTCACCCTAGCGACGTAGCCCGTGACCTTCGGCGATATGGTTGCAATATCGCCCTCGATATAGGCGTCGTCTGTCGACACCATGAAGCGGCCGTTCGTCCACCATTCGTAACCATACCAGCCGCCACCCGCCAGAATGGCGAGAGCGACGATCGGAAGTACCGGGCTGCGGCGCTTCTTCGGAGCTGCAGGTGCAGCGACCGGAGCTGAAGCCGGCGCCGACTGCGCAGGCGCAGACGGCTTTTCCAGGGCTTCCGCCATCGGAGCTTCGGCAACGGTCGCGACTTCGGCCTTTGCCTCTCCGGCTTCGGCGTTTTCGCTGACAATCCGCGCGACGTTGCTTTTCTGGTTGCTCGACATGACCACTTTACCGATCTTGGAGTAAATAATCGAACTGAACGGTTCGGTTCAGTTGACTTAAACCTGTTTTATCGTCATATCAAGATGTATAGAACCAATCGGTTCGATTTCTTTAAAGAAAATGCGAAACCGTGAACACGGTTAATAGAGATATGACGTTGAAACCCGACCACGCCGCCGTCTTCAGCCCTCCCGTTGGCGGAGGCAGGTTTGCCGCGGGCGAAGACCCGGCCAAGCGCCAGCAGATTCTCGCCGGCGCCAAGCGTGTCTTCATGAAGATGGGCTTCGACGCCGCCAGCATGAACGACGTGACGCGCGAAGCCGGCGTCTCCAAGGGCACGCTCTACGTCTATTTCACCAACAAGGAAGAACTGTTTTCGGCGATGATCGAGGCCGAACGCGCCGCCTTCGTGGCGGCCGTGCGGACAGCCCTTGCCGAACATGACGATCCGGAAGCCGGCCTGTACGAATTCGGGATCAGCTTCGTCACCCATATGACCGATGAAAAGGTCATCAACGCCATGCGCACCGTTCTCGGCGTGCGCGACCGCATGCCGGTGCTCTGTCAACGCTTCTTCAAAGGCCCGGAAAACCTGCGCACCATCATGCGCGATTTCCTCGAACGGCAGATCACCGAAGGCAGGCTCGAGATCGACGATATCGATCTGGCTGCCGGCCAGTTTCTCGACCTCGCCAGCGGCAGTTTCTTCAAGCTCCGTCTGTTCGGAAGCATGGAAGAGCCGCCGCATCGCGACGAAATCGAGCGCGTCATTCGCGGCGCGATCCGGGTCTTCATGGCCGCCTACGGCGCGCGCCGGCACGAGAGCGCCTGATCGCATCCTTGACGGCCGCTCCCGACCGGCCGAAACTCCGCAACAACGATCAAACCCGGCTGCCGGCATTTCTCTAAAAAGGAGCGGTAACCAGGGGAGTAAGGATGAGCGCCATCGCACGGGCGATATGGTTCATAGAGAGCCATTTCGAAAGCGATCTATCGCTGGAAGAGATATCGGAAGCAGCCGGATTGTCGCGTTACCATCTGTCACGCGTCTTCGGGCTCGTCACCGGCCACTCGATCAGCGGCTATATCAGAGGCCGGCGCCTCAGCCGCGCCTTGCCCGCGCTTGTTAGCGGCTCATCCACCATTCTCGAGGTTGCGCTTTGCGCGGGCTACGGCTCGCACGAAGCTTTCACCCGTGCCTTCCGCGACCAGTTCGGCATGACGCCGGATGCGGTGCGCCGGCAGGGGCACGCCCGTAACCTTGTCTTGCTGGAGCCGATCAGAATGGACCCCGCCCACCTCAACGACCTCGAACCGCCCCGCTTCGAAAGCCTTCAGCCGATGCTCTTTGCCGGCCTGCAGGAGATCTACCCCTATGGCGGCAATGCCGCCATTCCCTCGCTCTGGCAGAAGTTCAATGCCCATTTCGGCCATATATCGGGCCAGAAAGGCAACGTCGCCTACGGCATCTGCATGCATATCGACGGCGAAGCGGAGAAATTCCGCTATATGGCCGCGGTCGAGATCTCCGATGCCGGTGATCTGCCGGCGGACTTTGCAACCCTCAAGCTTCCAGGCCAGCGCTACGTCGTCTTCACTCATCGCGGCCATGTCTCCGGCATTCCCGCGACCATGCACCGGATTTTCGGCACATGGTGGCCGACCTCCGGCCTGGAGCACGGCGAGACGCCCGACATGTTCGAACGCTACGACGAGCGCTTCGACCCCTATACCGGCATGGGCATCACCGAAATCTGGTTGCCGATCAAAGCATGACGCCGAAAAGTGTGAGCGGTTTTCTCATGACACCCTGTTCTAGGGAATAAAAGTCACATCGATTGCGTATACCCCCTTGCGGCGCTTGCGTGGCAGGCCGTCGACATTACATTGCGCGCGTCATTCATCATGTGACGCAAAGAGGTATACGCTGATGCAGGAAATCATGACGCTCATTCAGGATCCGGCCGCCTGGGTGGCGCTCATCACGCTGGTGGTGATGGAAGTCGTTCTCGGGATCGACAACCTGATCTTCATTTCCATTCTCACCAACAAATTGCCGCCCGAGCACCGGGAGAGGGCCCGCAAGATCGGTATCGGTCTTGCGCTGGTCATGCGCCTGGCTCTTCTCGGCACCGTCGCCTGGATCGTGCAGTTGACCGAACCGCTGTTTACGGCTTTCGGACACGGCTTCTCCTGGAAGGATCTGATCCTGATCGCCGGCGGCCTGTTCCTCGTCTGGAAAGCCACCAAGGAAATTCACCACACCGTCGACCCGATCGACCATCAGGAGGATTTCATCGCGAAATCCGTCACCACCGGCTTTGCATCGGCGATCGGCCAGATCCTGCTGCTCGACCTCGTCTTCTCGGTCGACAGCATCATCACCGCCGTCGGCATGACGCCGCATCTGCCGATCATGGTGATCGCCGTCATCGCCGCCGTCACCGTCATGCTGGTTGCCGCAAACCCGCTTGCCAACTTCATCGAGAGGAACCCGACGATTGTCATGCTGGCACTCGCCTTTCTGCTGATGATCGGCACGACGCTGATCGCCGAAGGCATGGGCTTCCATGTGCCGAAGGGCTACATCTACGCCGCCATGGCCTTCTCGGCAGCGGTCGAGGTGCTCAACATGATCGCGCGCAACGCCCGCAACCGGAAACGCGACGGCGCCCACTGAGACCGAAGCGGGACGGCGCGCCGCAACCGGTGCGCCGTCCCTCACCGCCCTCGGGCCTTTGCAG
The DNA here is from genome assembly GCF_002531755.2 of Rhizobium acidisoli. Taxonomy (NCBI): domain Bacteria; kingdom Pseudomonadati; phylum Pseudomonadota; class Alphaproteobacteria; order Hyphomicrobiales; family Rhizobiaceae; genus Rhizobium; species Rhizobium acidisoli. Next base: position 3,601,071 of record NZ_CP034998.1, read on the forward strand.
ACGTGGTTTTTCTTGACGCGCCCGGTTGAATATGGCCTAAGGCCAGCCGAACGGACGATCGGCGGATAGTGCGGGCGGATGCCCTTTTTCGGCCGGTTTGCCGATGAAGATATCTGCATCCTTCGGCCGAACGTCGCTTTCCCCGGAAAGCCGTCCGGCGTTCATTGACGGGCCATACCAATGACAACTTCCGGCGTCCGCGTCCGCATCGCTCCCTCGCCGACCGGCGAGCCGCATGTCGGCACCGCTTACATCGCTCTCTTCAACTACCTTTTCGCCAAGAAGCACGGCGGCGAGTTCATCTTGCGCATCGAGGATACCGACGCGACGCGCTCGACCCCGGAATTCGAGACCAAGGTATTGGACGCCCTGAAATGGTGCGGGCTGGAATGGAAGGAAGGCCCTGATATCGGCGGTCCCTACGGCCCCTACCGCCAGTCCGACCGCAAGCCGATGTACCAGCCTTACGCGGAGGAACTGCTGGACAAGGGCCACGCCTTCCGCTGTTTCTGCACGCCCGCGCGTCTCGAACAGATGCGCGAGGCGCAGCGCGCCGCCGGCAAGCCGCCGAAATATGACGGCCTCTGCCTCAGCCTGACGGCAGAGGAAGTGACCTCGCGCATGGCAGCCGGCGAGACGACCGTCATTCGCATGAAGATCCCGACTGAGGGCTCCTGCGACTTCACCGACGGCGTCTACGGCGATGTCTCCATCCCCTGGGATTCGGTCGACATGCAGGTGCTGATCAAGGCCGACGGCATGCCGACCTATCACATGGCCAACGTCATCGACGACCATCTGATGAAGATCACCCATGTGGCGCGCGGCGAGGAATGGCTGGCTTCGGTGCCGAAGCACATCCTGCTCTATCGCTATTTCGGCTGGGACCAACCGGTCTTCATGCATCTGTCGCTGATGCGCAATGCCGACAAGTCGAAGCTGTCGAAGCGCAAGAACCCGACCTCGATCTCCTATTATTCCGCGCTCGGTTATATCCCCGAGGCACTGATGAACTTTCTCGGCCTGTTCTTCATCCAGATCGCCGAAGGCGAAGAGCTGTTGACGATGGACGAGCTGTCGGAAAAGTTCGACCCGGAAAACCTTTCGAAGGCCGGCGCGATCTTCGACATCCAGAAGCTCGACTGGCTGAACGGCCGCTGGATCCGCGAGAAACTGTCCGAAGAGGAATTCCAGGCGCGGGTGCTCAGCTGGGCGATGGAAAACGACCGCCTGAAGGCGGGTCTCCGCCTGTCGCAGACGCGCATTTCCAAGCTCGGCGAGCTGCCCGATCTCGCTGGCTTCCTGCTGAAGTCCGATCTCGGCCTGCAGCCGTCCGACTTCGCCAAGATCAAGTCTCCGCCGGAGGAGATCCTGGAGATCCTCAACACCGTTCAGCCGGATCTGGAAAAGATTTTGGAATGGAATGTCGAGACGATCGAGGCGGAGCTGCGCGCCATCGCAGACCGCATGGGCAAGAAGCTGAAGGTCGTGGTCTCGCCGCTCTTCGTCGCCGTATCAGGCTCGTCGCGTTCGCTGCCGCTCTTCGATTCCATGGCGATCCTCGGCCGCTCCGTCGTGCGCCAGCGCCTGAAGCTCGCCGCCCAGGCCGTCGCCGCCCTCGTCGGCTCGAAATGACAGCCGAAGCCCTCCCCTTTGTGGGGAGGGTCAGGCCGAGCCAGCCGCCGCGCTTCGAACCGCGGAACCATTGATTTAGAATTCGTGCCGCATCGATGAGGCGAATGACATGAACGACAAGACCGAAAACACCCTTTCCTCCGACGTGACGGAGGTGCGCGCCCAGAAGCTGAAGCTGCTGCGCGAGCAGATCGGCGACGTCTATCCGGCGCATTTCCACCGGACGCTGACCAATGCCGAGCTTGGCGCCAAGTACGAATCTCTGGAGCCCGACGTCGAGACGCAGGATGTCGTCACCGTCGCCGGCCGCGTCTATTCCTCGCGCAACTCCGGCATGTTCATGGATATCCATGACGCCTCCGGCAAGATCCAGATCTTCAGCCACAAGGACACGACGCCGGAAGAGGCCCGCGCTTTGCTGCCGATGATCGACATCGGCGATATCATCGGCGTCACCGGCATCGTGCGCCGCACCAAGCGCGGCGAGCTGACGATCAACGCCCAGAAGATCGAGATGCTGACCAAGTCGCTGCTGCCGATGCCCGAGAAGTGGCACGGCCTCTCCGACATCGAGCTGCGGTATCGCAAGCGCCATCTCGACATTATGACCAACGAGGATTCGAAGCTTCGCTTTCAGCAGCGCTCGAAGATCGTCTCCGGCATCCGCCGCTTCATGGAGAATGACGGCTTCATGGAAGTCGAGACGCCGATGCTGCAATCGATCTATGGCGGCGCCACCGCCGAGCCGTTCAAGACGCATCACAACACGCTGAAGCTCGACATGTATCTGCGCATCGCGCCGGAACTGTTCCTGAAGCGCACGCTGGTCTCCGGTCTTACCGACAAGGTCTTCGAGATCAACCGGAACTTCCGTAACGAAGGCGTCTCCACCCGGCACAATCCCGAATTCACGATGATGGAGTGTTATTGGGCCTATGCCGATTACGAGGACATGATGGACCTTGTCGAGCGGCTGTTCGAAACCCTGGCGCTCTCCATCCATGGCACCACCGAATTCGATTTCGGCGACAAGCAGCTGTCCTTCAAGGGTCCGTTCAAGCGCGTACCGATGCCTGACGCCGTCAAGCAGGTGACCGGCATCGATTTCCTTGCGATCAAGACCGACGAGGAAGCCCGTGCCGCCGCCAAGGCTGCCGGCTTCGCTGTCGAGAAGGATTGGACCTGGGGCGAGTGCCTTGCCTTCATCTTCGAGGAAAAGGTTGAATCGACATTGATCCAGCCGTCTCACGTTACGCATTTCCCGAAGGACATTTCACCCTTCGCCAAGGAAGTGCCGGGCGAACCGCGGCTCGTCGAGCGCTTCGAGACTTATTGCAACGCCTGGGAACTCGGCAACGCCTTCTCCGAACTCAACGATCCCGAAGAGCAGCGCCGCCGCATGGTCGAGCAGCTCGAACAGGCGCATGCCCGCGGCGAAAAGGAAAAGCAGCTGGACGAGGAATTCCTCGACGCGATCGACCAGGGCATGCCGCCGGCCGGCGGCCTCGGCATCGGCGTCGACCGCCTGATCATGCTTTTGACCAACGCCCCGTCGATCCGCGACGTCATCCTCTTCCCGGCCCGCCGCAACAAGGCCGACTGACGGGAATAGACGTCAAAACAACATAAGCGGAGTGCCGGCCGGCGCTCCGCATTTTTATGCCGTTCGTTCAGTGGGTCTTTGGCGCTTCTGCCGGCGGTTCTTCGGCCGGTGCCTCGGCCACCACGTCGGTGCCGGCGCCCTCGGCGGCAGGCGCCGTTTCGCTTTCGGCCGCCGGTGCTGCGCCATGTGCGCCGCCTGAGGCCTTCTTGCCCTTTTCCTCACTCTTGGTCGAGCCGACCGCGACCGGGTCGACGCAATCCTCGGGATCCTTGAAACCGGCGCTGATCATGGCGATCTCATCCACCGGCAGATCGATCCGCTCACCGAAGAACAGCCCGTTTTCGCTGGCCCTGCCGTCATAGTAGCGCGCGGTATAGGACTTGTCGTCGAGGCCGGGAACGGTCTTGTCGGGATGCGGGATATAGACGACATCGGCGCCAATTGCCCGGCCACGGATGTCGGCGCGCAATGTCGGGCCATTCTCGTCGAGCACCACCACCTGGACCAGATCCGGCTTCTGCGCGGCATAAACGGCCTGCGCGACACGCAGCGCGGTCCTGACGCGGGTCATCCCGTCGGTCGGTTCGGTCTTGATGTATTTGCGCACCCAGATGTGGTTCTGCTTCCGGATCGTCACCAGATTGACGTCGCTGCATTCGAGCCCGTAGCCACCACCGGCGGCACCGATCAGCCTGTCCTTGCCGACATAAACGGCCGCGCCGCCGGAAACGCCCGCCAGAAGAGCGACTCCACCGATGATGATTGCCAATTTCCGGGAAGGCCGGAACATGCGCAGTAAGGCCTTCACGCCAACTGCTCCGCCATCTGAAACTCCAACGCAGGACAAGTGCTGATAATGCTAAGGAAATGACGTTTCCGAAAGTTTAAGTGAGGGTGCGAAGCCTGCGCCATTTTGAGAAAAGACCAAAAAAGGTCCGCTTTTTTCAGCCGCTTGCCACGGCCTGTTTCGCCATGCTCTAAACGCTGATGGCCTTCACGCTTCGCCAGGTTCAATATTTTGTCGCCGTCGCCGAACAGGGCTCGGTAACGCGCGCCGCACAGAACCTGTCGATCTCGCAATCCTCGGTGACGGAGGCGCTGAAAGAACTCGAAACCGACCTCGGCGTTGCGCTCTTCGAGCGCCATCCGCGCGGCCTGACGATCACCCATAACGGCCACCAGTTCCTGCGTCACGCGACGAAGATTCTCGCCTCCGTCTCCGATGCGCGCACCAGCTTCTCCGGCCAGCAAAGCGCGCTTTCCGGCACGCTGAACATCGGCGTCACCTCGCTTGTCGCCGGCTATGTGCTCTCCGACCTCCTGGCGCGATACCGGCGTGCCTGCCCGGGCATCGAGGTCAGCGCCATCGAGGACAATGGCGGTTACCTCGAACATCTCCTCGTCGGCGGCGAACTCGACGTAGCCGTCATGGTGATCTCGAACCTGCGCGACCGCATGGCGCTGCAGGCCGAGATCCTCGAAACCTCGCCCTATCGGCTCTGGCTGCCGATGGGCCATCCGCTGGTATCGGCCGACATCATCTCCGTCGCCGACATCGCCCGCGAACCGCTGATCATGCTGACCGTCGACGAAATCGAGGAGAATACCGGCAAGCTGCTCTCGGCCCTCGGCGCCCGTCCGCACGTCGCCTTCCGCACCCGCTCGGTGGAGGCGGTGCGCAGCCTGGTGGCGACAGGCGCCGGCGTGGCGCTGCTTCCCGACCTTGTCTACCGTCCATGGTCGCTCGAAGGCGACCGGATCGAAAGCCGCGACGTCTCCGGATCGCTGCCAGTCGTCCAGGTCGGCATGGTCTGGCGCAAGGGCTCCAGCCTGCCGCAGGCGGCACGCGATTTCGTCGGCATCGCCGAGAGTCTGCGGTCCGGCCGCATCCGCTGATATCGGAATTTCCGATAACGCCTTTCTGATAAATGAATTTGCGAAAGCGGCCTTTTCGCGTCACCTTCTTCCTAGGGAACAAACCGCCACGGAAAGTGGCACAGACCGGGAGACGGATGATGATCAATCGCTTGAAATCCTGCACGGCAGCGCTCGCCTGCCTGAGCTTCGCGACGCAGGTGATTGCCGCCGAACCGCTGAAGGCGCTCGGCAAGGGCGAAGGAGCGGTCAGCATTGTCGCCTGGGCCGGCTATATCGAACGCGGCGAAACCGATAAGAACTACGACTGGGTGAGCGATTTCGAAAAGGAGACCGGCTGCAAGGTCTCCGTCAAGACCGCCGCCACCTCGGATGAAATGGTTTCGCTGATGAACGAGGGCGGCTTCGACCTCGTCACCGCATCGGGCGACGCGTCGCTGCGCCTCATCGCCGGCAAGCGTGTCCAGCCGATCAACACCGATCTGATCCCGAGTTTCAAGACGGTCGACGAGCGCCTGCAGAAAGGCCCATGGTATACGGTCGGCGACGTGCACTACGGCGTGCCCTATCTCTGGGGGCCGAATGTGCTGATGTATAATACCGATACCTTCAAGGACGAGGCGCCGACCAGCTGGAATGTCGTCTTCGAGGAGCAGACCCTGCCCGACGGCAAGTCGAACAAAGGCCGCGTCCAGGCCTATGACGGCGCGATCTATATCGCCGACGCCGCCCTGTATCTTATGGCTCACAAGCCGGATCTCGGCATCAAGGACCCTTACGAACTGACCGAAGACCAGTACAAGGCGGCCCTCGACCTGCTGCGCGGCCAGCGCAAGCTCGTCTCCCGCTATTGGCACGATGCAATGATTCAGATCGACGACTTCAAGAACGAAGGTGTCGTCGCCTCCGGCTCCTGGCCCTTCCAGGTCAACCTACTGCAGGCCGACAAGCAGAAGATCGCTTCCACATTCCCGGATGAAGGCGTCACGGGCTGGGCCGACACCACCATGCTGCACGTCGACAGCGAACATCCGAACTGCGCCTATATGTGGATGGAACATTCGCTGCAGGCCAAGGTCCAGGGCGACGCCGCCGCCTGGTTCGGCGCCGTGCCCTCGGTTCCCGCCGCCTGCAAGGGCAACGAACTGATGGGCGATGCCGGCTGCGCCACCAACGGCTTCGATCACTTCGACAAGATCAAGTTCTGGAAAACCCCGGTCGCCAAGTGCACGACGCAGAGCGAATGCGTACCCTATCATCGCTGGGTGTCGGATTATATCGGCGTGATCGGCGGACGGTAATTGCGTCAAGCCCCTCACCCTAACCCTCTCCCCGCTTGCGGGGAGAGGGGACGTGCCCTGCGACAAGCCCTGTGAACGAAAGCAGCGCCACGAGGCAGGGCGGATGAGGGGCCGACACTGCAGAACATAGTGATCCGGAGTTCCCAATGACCTCAGCCGTCCGCTTCCAGCAGGTATCGCGCCATTTCGGCCAGGTTCGCGCCGTCGACGGCGTCGATCTTGAGATCGCGCCCGGCGAATTCTTCGCCATGCTCGGTCCGTCCGGCTCCGGCAAGACGACATGCCTGAGATTGATCGCCGGCTTTGAGCAGCCGAGCGCCGGTCATATCCAGATCTTCGGCGAGACGGCAGACGGCGTTCCGCCCTATCGCCGCAACGTCAACACCGTGTTTCAGGATTACGCCCTCTTCCCGCATCTCAATATCCTCGACAATGTCGCCTACGGGCTGATGGTCAAGGGGATCGGCAATGCGGAGCGGATGAAGGCGGCGGGCGATGCCCTCGAACTCGTCAAGCTGCCGGGCTACGGCGCCCGCCGGCCCGGTCAGCTATCCGGCGGCCAGCGGCAGCGTGTGGCGCTTGCCCGCGCCCTCGTCAACAAGCCGAAGGTGCTGTTGCTCGACGAGCCGCTCGGTGCGCTGGACCTGAAGCTGCGCGAGCAGATGCAGGAGGAATTGAAGAGCCTGCAGCGCGCGCTCGGCATCACCTTCGTCTTCGTGACGCACGATCAGGGCGAGGCGCTGTCCATGGCCGATCGTGTCGCCGTCTTCAACAATGGCAATATCGTCCAGGAAGGCACGCCGCAGGATATCTACCGCCGCCCGAAGACCCGCTTCGTCGCCGATTTCGTCGGCTCCTCGAACGTGATCGCACCAGATTTGATGGCCTCGCTCGGCGGCGAGAAACGCTGGGCGAGCCTGCGCCCCGAGGCGATCCACCTGGCAAACGACGGCGTCGAGGCGACGATCGAAAATGCAAGCTTCCTCGGCGCCGCCACCCGTCTCGGCGTCGATCTCAGGGGCAGCCGGCTGCATGTGATGCTGCCGGCAGGCGCGCCTGTGCCTGATGTCGGCGCCGGCATCCGCCTCGCCTGGCAGCCTGCCGATATCCACTACATGGACGACGCGGCATGACGGCACTCACCATCTCCAACGCCAAGACATCGATCCTTCCCGGACGCAGCGGTTTCTTCGGCCGGATGTCGGATGCCTTCTGGCGGCACCCGAAGCTCTTACTCTTCCTGATGCTGACGCCGCCGCTGCTTTGGCTCGGCATCATCTATATCGGTTCGCTGATCGCCCTGCTGCTGCAGAGCTTCTTCTCCATCGACGATTTTTCCGGCCTGGTGAATTACGAATTCACCCTTGCGACCTATGCCCAGCTTCTGAGCCCGACGAATTTCGACATCATCATCCGCACAGTCGTGATGGCGGCGCTGGTCACCATCGCTTCCGCATTGATCGCCTTCCCGATCGCCTACTACGCGGCGCGTTATGCCCAAGGCAAATGGAAGGTGCTCTTTTATCTCGGCGTCATGCTGCCGCTCTGGTCGAGCTATCTCGTCAAGATCTACGCCTGGAAACTGATCCTCGCCAAGGAAGGCATCCTCACCTGGATCTTCGAGAGGCTGCATCTCTCCTGGCTGCTCGACGGCATCCTCAATCTGCCGGTCGTCGGCGGCAATTCGCTCTCGGTGAGCTACCTCGGCACCTTCATCGTCTTCGTCTACATCTGGCTTCCCTATATGATCCTGCCGACGCAGGCGGCCCTCGAACGCGTGCCAGGCAACCTGATCGAGGCCTCGGCCGATCTCGGCGCCACCCCGCGCCAGACCTTCCGCACCGTGCTGCTGCCCTTGGCGCTCCCCGGCATCGTCGCCGGTTCGATCTTCACCTTCTCGCTGACATTGGGCGATTACATCATCCCGCAAATCATCGGCTCGTCCAGGCTCTTCATCGGCCAGGCCGTCTATGCCCAGCAGGGAACGGCCGGCAACGTGCCGCTCGCCGCCGCCTTCTCCGTCGTGCCGATCGTCATCATGGCGCTTTACCTGTCGCTCGCCAAAAAACTGGGAGCCTTCGATGCGCTCTGATCTCAAAACGTCGCCGCTGCCCTTGAAGATCGCTGCCGCCGGCGGGCTGCTCTTCCTGCACCTGCCGATCCTGCTGATCTTCGTCTATGCCTTCACCACCGAGGAGAAGAGCTATCAATGGCCGCCGCCCGGCCTGACGCTGCAGTGGTTCGCTGTCGCCTGGAACCGGCCGGACGTCTGGTCGGCGCTTGGCCTTTCCGTGCAGGTCGCCGTCATCGCCACGGCGATCGCACTCATCCTCGGCACACTCTGCGCGGCGGCCGTCAGCCAGACGAAATTCTTCGGCCGCGAGGCGATCTCGCTGCTCGTCATCCTGCCGATCGCGCTTCCCGGCATCATCACCGGCATTGCGCTGCGATCCGCCTTCAGTCTGTTCGACATTCCCTTCTCGGTCTGGACCATCGTGCTCGGCCACGCCACCTTCTGCGTGGTCGTCGTCTACAACAATGCGGTCGCCCGCTTCCGCCGCACCTCCGGCTCGCTGATCGAGGCGTCGATGGATCTCGGCGCCGACGGCTTCCAGACCTTCCGCCATGTCATCCTGCCGAATATCGGCACCGCCCTCCTCGCCGGCGGCATGCTGGCTTTCGCATTGTCCTTCGACGAGGTCATCGTCACCACCTTCACCGGCGGCCAACAATCGACCTTGCCGATCTGGATGCTTGAAGAACTGATCCGCCCGCGCCAGCGGCCCGTCACCAATGTGGTCGCCATGCTCGTGGTGCTCGTCACCTTTCTGCCGATCCTGGCAGCCTATTACCTCACCCGCGACGGCGACCAGATTGCCGGCGCCGGCAAATAACAGGGAGAACATCATGGATACGCAGATGCTGATCGGTTCCCGCTTCGAAAACGGCACGGAGACGGAAGAGCACATCCTGAACCCGAAGACCGGCGAGACGGTGACCGACCTGCCCGAGGCCTCGCTCTCCCAGGTCGACGCCGCCGTCGATGCCGCCGAAAAAGCCTTCAGGAGCTGGTCGCAGATGACACCGGGCGAACGTTCCGGCTACCTCCTGAAGATCGCCGACGCCATCGAGAAGGATGCCGCCGGCTTCGCCACACTGGAGGCGCTGAACTGCGGCAAGCCGATCAATGCGGTGCTGAACGACGAAATCCCGGCAATCGTCGATTGTTATCGCTTCTTCGCCGGCGCCGTGCGCAACCTGCACGCCCCGGCCGCCGGCGAATACCTGCCCGGCCACACCTCGATGATCCGCCGCGATCCGATCGGCATCGTCGGCTCGATCGCGCCGTGGAACTATCCGCTGATGATGATGGCCTGGAAGCTGGCGCCGGCGATCGCCGGCGGCAATACCGTCGTCTTCAAGCCTTCCGAGCAGACGCCGCTGACGGCACTGAAGATGGCCAAGCTGCTCTCCGACATCCTGCCCGAAGGCGTCGTCAACGTCATCCTCGGCCGCGGCGAAAGCGTCGGCAACGCCCTCATCAACCATGCCAAGATCGGCATGGTCTCGATCACAGGCGATGTCGCCACCGGCAAAAAGGTGCTGCAGGCCGCCGCCAAGACGGTCAAGCGCACCCATCTGGAACTCGGCGGCAAGGCCCCGGTCATCGTCTTCGACGATGCCGACATCGACGCCGTCGTGTCAGGCATCCGCACCTTCGGCTATTACAATGCCGGCCAGGACTGCACAGCCGCCTGCCGCATCTATGCCGATGCCAAGGTCTACGACAATTTCGTCGCCGATCTTTCCTCGGCAGTATCGAGCATCCGCTTCAACCAGGCCGACGATACCGAAAACGAGATCGGCCCGCTGATCTCCAGGCGCCAGCGCGACCGCGTCGAAAGCTTCGTCGCCCGCGCTTCCGAGCACAAGCACATGGAGGTCACCACCGGCGGCAAGGTCTCCGGTGACAAGGGCTTCTTCTTCACCCCGACGGTCATTGCTGGCGCGCTGCAGGACGACGAGATCGTCCGACGCGAGGTCTTCGGCCCGGTCGTCTCGGTCACTCGCTTTTCCGATGCCGACGATGCCGTCGCCTGGGCAAACGACAGCGATTACGGCCTCGCCTCCTCGGTCTGGACCAAGGATATCGGCCGCGGCATGAAGACGGCCGCCCGGCTGCAATATGGCTGCACCTGGATCAACACGCATTTCATGCTGGTCAACGAAATGCCGCATGGCGGTCTGAAACAATCGGGCTACGGCAAGGACATGTCGACCTACGCGCTGGAGGATTACACCGCCGTGCGCCATGTGATGATCAATCACAGCTGACCTTCGTTAGAGCATGATGTTTCTCATGGCATCATGCGCTAACTCTTTAATTGAGAACAGGATTCGGAGGGAGACCCAGACGCCACGATCCGTCGTTGCCGGCGGAGGCGGGTTTTCGGCATTGGTTCGCCCCGGGGGATCTCAGGCTGTGTGGTTATAAAGTGCCAGCAATTGACTGCCACCGCTCCAGATCATGTCGATCGCGACATAGACGATGATCGCAAGGCCGAACCAACCGATCCACCGAAAGCGGTTGAGCAGCCTGGCGACGAAATTCGACGCGACGCCCATCAACAGCACCGAGAGGATCAGCCCGAAGATCAGTGCGCTCATATTGTCCTTCGCCGCTCCGGCGACGGCGAGCACATTGTCGAGCGACATCGAGACGTCGGCGAAGATGATCTGGCCAATCGCCTGCCGGAAGAGTTTCGGCTTGATATGCGCGACGGCTTCGCCGGCGTGAGCCTCGTCCGCGCCCCCCGATATGAGCTCGCGGCCCATCGTCCAGCAGATCCAGAGCAGCATCAGGCCGCCGGCGAGCGTGATGCCGGTGATCGCCAGAAGCTTGGCGGCGATGACCGCGAAGACGATGCGGATGACGGCAGCCGCCGCAATACCGACGGCGATTGCCTTGCCGCGCAGCTCGCTGACGAGGCCAGCGGCAGCCATGCCGATGACGATGACATTGTCTCCCGACAGCAGGAGATTGATCATGATCACTTCGAAATAGGCGGAAAACGTATGCTGATCCAGAAAAGCTGGCATGGTGATCGAGCTTTCATCGACGGGGCAATCGACAGTCTCTTCAAACAGATCGGACAGGCTTTGAAAAGACCCGTATTCCTGATGCATGTCGCCCGGAAGCGTGCAGCGGTTCCGGGATAACGACATGCATCAAAACAAGAGCTAAAGCGCGTCGCATGAATCATATTCGATGCGGCGCGCTTTGGAAGAGAACGTCATTCCACTCCAAACGATCCGGAACAATTTGCCCGTTGCAGCGTCTTTCTCAGGCAACCGCAAAGGATGACGTCATGCTGAAATGGGCTCTGATATTTTTCGTAATTTCGATCATCGCCGGCTTTTTCGGTTTCTCCGGCGTCTCGGCAGCCACCGCGACGATCGCCCGCGTTCTCTTCGGCATCGCGCTGGTGATCTTCCTGATCTTCCTGGTTCTCGCGCTGATGGCCGGCCAGGCGGTCTTTTGACGGAGAAACGCTCTGGTTTCTTCCCAACACACGATTTGGGGAGAGGGAGATGAATGGGCGGCCGCATGGCTTGCGCTTGCCGCCCCATTCCCACTGACGCGCCTCTGGCCGAATACAGCGCCTCTCGCCCTGTACCCGGCCATCTTGAACAGTCCTTGACTGTTTTGCGCAGCCGCTTTCCGAGCCTGCAGCCTATTTCAACTCGGCAAGGAGAGCGTCGGCGCCCTTGCGGACGCCCACCATCGAGGCATCCATCGCCGAGAAGCTGGCGCCGATATTCATCGCATTGGGATATTGTTTGGTGACGTAGGAAGACAGGAGGCGATTGCTCGTCGCATCATAGATCTCAACGGCATAATTCACCGAACCGGTCATCGAGCCTTCGCGGCCGCGAGCGGCCTGGACGGTGTTGTACAATCCACCTGCGACGTCGATGTGCGAGACCGTTCCGAGGACCGCCGTCGTCGCCTTTGCGCCCGTCAGCGTCAGATGCAATCTGAGTGTTGCAGGAGCAGCGACGTTGACGATTGCAAAGCGCGTATTCAATTTTTCCGTAAACTGCTGCTGCATGTAATTGGCCAGCAAAGCCTTGTCTTTTTCAGGGACCTTGCCGAACTGATTGTCTGGACCGTTATAGACGGTCACGGGATCTACGATGATCCTGCTGTATTGGCTCCAGTTGACGTTCGTCTGGTAACGATACGGCATGCGGCCGGTTTTATCCGCAATGTTCGGCTGGAGCTGCGATGCCGAAGCAAGTCCGGCATAAACCGTCGGGTCAGGGGTCGAGCAGGCGGCAAGGCTCAGGCAGGCGAGCAGCGCGGCACCGATTTTCAGCTTTTTTATCAAGGATCTGGCTCCAGCTTTTGGGAATGCCGAAAGGCATGGGATCGGCTGGGACCGGTTTTATGGAATTCGAGTGTTGCTGTGTTTGCTATGATGTGTGGAAATGTTCGTGAACCGTCATCGAGACGAAGCAACGACAACGCACCGGCTGGAAGTTAGCGCGGTGAAGAAATCGGCGGCAGGCCATCGGTCTGGGTCGCTTGAGCGACCGGAAGATCGATGACGACGACTAGGCCGTTCGGTTTCCTGTCCAACAACGTCAATTGTCCGTTGTGTCCTCTGGTGATCATCCCGTTAGCGATCGGAAGACCTAGCCCAAGCCCGGAACCGCTCTTCGCGCCGAACTGCCGCGATTTATCCGCTTTGAAGAATGGCTCCAAAACCTTCGCCTTGAGCTCATCGGTCAAGCCGGGGCCATTGTCGCTGACCTTTATCTTGATCCCGCCATCGTCGCGACGTTCCAGATCGATTTCGACCTGCGTCGCATAGCGGGACGCATTCTCGACCAGATTCGTGATCGCGCGACTCAGCGCCTGAGGTTTGCAGACAAACGCCAGCCGCCGCGGGCCGGTGAACCGCACATCGACACCAGTATCGGAAAAATCGGTCGCGATCGTCTGCAGCAGGCTTGAGATATCGACCTTTAGATCGACCGCCATCACGGATGGGTCTTTGAAATAGGCCAGGCACTCGTCGATCATGAAATTCAAGGTGGCGATATCGGCCAGCATCAGGCTGCGAAGTTCCGGTTCTGCGGAACGCTCGGCCCGCATCCGCAATCTCGTCAGGGGCGTCCTGAGATCATGACCCACACCACTCAGCATTCTGGTTCGATCCTCCGACATGCTTTGGATTCGATCGCTCATGACGTTCAGCGATTCCGCCAGACTGCGGATCTCGGCTGCACCATCCGCTTCGAAAGGCTTTTCCAAACTGCCTTCCGTGCTTGCTCGTTTTGCAGCGGCGGCAAACCGTCTTAAGGGTTCGGTGATCAGTTGGCTGCTGAAATAGGCAAGCAGCACCAAAGGGATGACGATTTTCAGAAATCCGCTGACAGCGGCAGGAACGAACCACAAATAGCTGGGAAATACCGGCAGTTGAAAGATCAGTGCCCGCTTGTCGTCAATTCCGACGGTCAGGACGTCAGGGTGCGATTGGCCCATGACGAAGCGGTGAAATGCCGTCAAGACATTGTCGGCGAGCATCGCGTCGATGCGCGCGACGAATTCGCCAGGCGATATCCGTTGCTCCCCTCCGCGTGACTGGTCCGGGGACGTCCTTTCGACCGCAATGCCGATTGCCGCAGCCCTCTCCAGGACGGCGTCTTCATCCTGCGCCGACCTTGCCTCATCAAATTGCTGCGCGACCATCGCCGCTCTCGCGGCAAAGAGGCCGTTCTGAAAACCGCGATCATGACGGCCGTAGATGAATGGCTCCATGGCTGTCGCCACCACGGAAACCAGCACGACCAGCAGCGTCGCTAAGATGAGAATCTGGTTTTGGATCGAAGCGCGTCGAAAATTTCTCAAGAGAGGCGCTCTACCTTGGATGCGAAAAGATAGCCGCCCAGCCGCACCGTCTTTATGAATGTCGGATCTTTCAGATTGGGCTCGATCTTTTGCCTGACCCGGCTGATATGGGCGTCGATGCTGCGCTCCACCGGCCCCGCCGATCCGGCATGCGTCATTGATAGCAGCTGTTCGCGCGTCAAAACCTGGTTCGGATTGCAGCAGAATGCCAGGAGGATATCGAACTCCGCAGTCGTCATCGAAACTTGGGCGCCATCGGCATCGAGGAGCTGACGGCTTTTCGGATCGATGCGCCATCCCGAGAACGTCATGGGGCCAAGCGCTTCCTCCTGATGATGCGCATATGACGCTCTGCGGAGAATACTCTTGATCCTGGCCAGCAGTTCGCGGGAGTTGAATGGTTTCGTGACATAGTCGTCGGCACCGAGCTCCAGGCCCAGAATCCGGTCGATATCCTCCTGGAGCGCCGTCAGCATCAGGATCGGCACCTGGCACGAAGCACGAAGCCGCCTGCAGATGCTGAAACCGTCCTCGCCCGGCAGCATCGCGTCGAGGACGATGAGGTCGAATTGCTCGCGCGCCATCAGTCGATCCATAGCCGCGCCGTTCTCCACCGACGAGGCCCCAAAGCCGCTGCTTCGAAGAAAGTCCACCAGCATATCCGCGATCGCGGGATCGTCCTCGACGATGAGGATACGAGCGTGATTGGGAACTGCCGTTTCATATGCCATCGTCATTCGTTCTCTTGCCGGAAGCTGCGGCGCGAAATTACCAGGTTTCACCATGGCCGGGTCAAAGATCTCTGAGGGATACCACACGATTCCAGCCGGCGCGCCGGGCTCCGCCTTCAGCATATCAGGTGCCGTGCGATGATATGTTCGATAATGTTGAGATATGTTGCGGATTTCCGAGAGGCAATCCGGCGTCAAAACTGGCTTTGGGGATCGCCGCTGATTTCCACCTTGTCGCCTTGGATTGCGCAATCGATGATGACGGTGGCGATGAAACACATCCGAACGACCAGCAGGCAAAAGAACACCAGCGAGACGATCGCCGTCGCATAATGCTTCAACGCCGAGCGCTTCGGGAGCCGTGCCGTGAGCTTATGGAGAAGACGTCTGGCGAGACGACCGATCGCCACGAGCAGGAACAATGCCGTGATGATGTAGCCGCTTGCTGCGGCTGCCCCTAACAACTGAAACATGAGAAGACACCCGCACCAGGTGAAAAGCTCCGATTTCGGAATGACGCTTTCAAGCCGGCCAGGCCACGCAGAAGGAATGAAGCGCAGCGTCCGGTTCGTTACCGGTTGGAATTCGCCCACGCCTAATCAGCCCGCTCTGCGTTGGATGTGGCACGACGGCTTAAAAGAAGAGACGTGGCGGCACGCCACCGAGACGCCTTGACGGTGCCTGCAATCGACGTCCCGTTTGCAGCAGGTGCCTTTTGGACCGCAGCAATCCTGGCTGTTTTTGACTCCGTGAGTGCCGCGATCCTTCTTAGAAAGGCGTCGCCGTCGAATTCCTTCGAGGGATGAGCGGACTTTGCCGTCGGCTGGGCAGCATGGAAAAACACTTCGAGATTGATGACCGGTATCGGCTTGATGTTTCGGACCATATCGATATCCGGCCGCGTTGTTACCGCCAGCAAATATCGGTCCGACCGCAAGGCGTCGAAGAGTTCCGGCACCGAGGATACAGAAGCCGCGGCATATCCGTTCTCATTCAATTTCGAGACGATATCGTTGGCAGCGCCTTTTCCGAGAAAGACGAGAATTGGCTTTTGCTGATTGTTTTGCGCGGAAGACATCACTGGCACACTCCTGACCTGTCGCCATAAGTGTAGCCCGCATCGACGCCGCCGTTTGTTCGGTTTTGTTCGATTTTATTGCGCCGCAGGATGCTCGCCGACCTCGACTAGAGCACCGCCCGCAACCAGGGATGCAGTCCGTTTGTGCGCTTTCGCAGCCAATTGTCGATCGATATCGATCCCGCGCCCGAAGCCGCCAGGACGAACATGCCGCCGGCAATCGCCAGGTCCTTCTCGAAATGCAAGAGCTCGTTCTGGCTCGCAAGATTGGTGTGGAAGAGCAAGGCGGTCGCCAGGCAGAAGAAGGCCAGCGCCAAGGCGCCAAACCGGCAGAGAAAGCCTGTCGCAATGGACAGGCCGGCACCAATCTGAAGGGCGATGGTGGCAAAGGCAACCGGCGCCGAGAGCCCGAGTTTTGCGAAAGTATCGACGGTCGCGGTGATATCCGTCGCCAGCGACCAACCTTCATGCAGAAAGATCAGCGACAGCAGAAGCCTGCCGAGGAGAAGAATGAGATCGGCCAATCCGGGCCGGCTTGAGACGCTTTCCATCATATCCTCCGGTTTGAGAAGAACAGGCGGTTCTGCCGCCTGCTCTTGCGTTCCTATGCTCGTCAATTGCCGCCCTTGGCCGCAATGGCCTTTTGCAGGTCTTCGAGTTCTTCGCAGCCGCTCGGGCAAAGTTGCTTCAGTGTTGACACCTGCTCCTCGGCCTTCGCCATCTCGCCTGTTTCGATATAGAGTTCGCCGAGATATTCACGCGCTGCCTTGTGATCGGGCTGAAGCTCCAGTGCCTTGGTGTAGTAGGTCAGCGACGTTTTGTAGTCGCCCGTCTTGCGCAGCGTATATCCCATCAGATTATAGACATCCGCCTGCTGGTTGTCCTCGGTAAGGCCGCGAAGCTCCGCCAGGGCGCCGTCGTAATCCTTGGCATCGATCTTGGCGCGCACCGACGTCAGGTCGGGAGCGTCCGTCGATTCCATATTGTCGACAGCAAAGGCGGGAAGCGCCGTCACCGCCGAAAAGCCCGCGCATATGGCACAAAGCCAGATGAATCCGAGAATTGCATATTTCATGATGGTCTCCTTTCGGCCTTTCAGGCCTGGACTGTCGGTGTAAAGCCATAGGCATTGCCGTCCTTGACGAAGGTGCCCGAGCCGGGGAAAGGGAAATGCGAGCCGCAGATCGCGATATTGTCGGCGATGATGCGGTCGATCAGACGCCGGCGCGTGCCGACGGCCATCGGCCCGTCCTGGTCGTAGCTGCCTTGCCATTCGGGATGCGGCGCGAGCAGGGCCGGCACATACATGATGTCGGCCGAGACAAGCAGTTGCCTGTTGCCGGAGGTGACAAGATAGGCCGAATGACCCGGAGTGTGGCCGGGCGCAGCAAGAAGACGCACTCCCGGTGCAACCTCGGCCCCATCGTCAACCTGCTTCCAGTTCTTCCATTTCGGGAAAACCTCGGCAATGCGCTTGCCGGCCGGCCTGCGGCCTTCCGCAAGCTTCTCGACCCGGCCGGGCTCCGTCCACCAATTGTATTCGACGGCGTTGACGATGAGTTCGGCGTTCGGGAAGACAGGATCGTTCGTTCCCTTTTCCATCAGTCCCCAGACATGATCGGGGTGGAAATGCGAGATCATGATCGTGTCGATCTTCTTGTAGTCGATGCCGGCGGCCGCCATGTTCGCCGGCAGATGCGTGGCATTCGCCTGCCATTGACCGACGCCCGAGCCCGCGTCCATCATGATCAGTCGGTCGCCGAGTTTCAGGACGACCACTGTCAGCGGAATCGGCATGAATTCCGTCGTGAGCCCGGCCTTGGAAAGCGCCTCCTTGGTGTCCTCGATCGAAGCATTCTTGATGAAGGTCGGGTCATGCGGCTTTTTCCAGATGCCGTCATAGATCGCCGTGACTTCGACATCCCCGATCGTGTATTTGTAGAAGCCGACCATCGGCTCCAGCGGCGTTGCGGCGAGCGCCGGCATGACGAATTCGAGCTTCGACGACAGACCGAATGCAGCCGCCGCGGCAGCCGATCCCAGGACGGCGCGACGTGACATGGTAAACATGATTATGCCTCCTCTCGTTGATGGCATTTCTGGTGGCGAAGACTGGATTTGCTCAGATGTCCTCACTGCCGAACTAGATCGCCGGCACGGCGCACTTATTCCCAATCTCGGGAGTTATTTCTTCAAGCTGTTGAAAATGTTGTTCTATTTCTATCGCGCACGACGGACGCCTCGCTGCTTGCAAAAAACTGGCGTCGACATGGAATAAAACCGCTTGCCGATCGGTCTAGATCGCAAGGGGCCGCATTGCATGCCTGCGGGTCCGACGCCCAAATTCGGCTGCTGTTGAGGCAGGGAGAATGATGACAAACGTCCAGATCACCTATCCCTTCGGGTCGACCGATTGCATGCTGCTCGTCCGGCATGCGTCGGAAGCCCGTATTCCACCATCACCGCTGGCCGTATTTCGCGGCGGTGCGGCGTGGCTGTTCAATCTCATGGTCTCGGGAAAAGCGCGCAGCGATCGGGTCGCTTCGGCAGCCGGGACGAGCGTGCAGCATGAATTGATGCAGCCCTTTCAGGACCTGATCGTTCCCCATCTTGACGCGGCTTATAGTTTTGCCCGCTTCCTCAGCCGCGACGCCGATGCCGCGCAGGATATTGTCCAGGAAGCGTTTCTGCGCGCCTATCGCAATTTCGAAACCTATCGTGGCGGCGACCCGCGCGCCTGGCTCTTTGCCATTGTCAGGAACTGCTGTCATGTCTGGCGCCAGCAGGATCGCCGCAAAGCGCGGTTCGAGCAGTCTTTGGGCAATGACGGCTATGCTGACCTCGACGAAGGCGGCGAATACCAGATCGCCTCGGAGGAGGATTCGCCGGAGACGGCGACGATCCGACGAAGCGAACAGCAGCGCGTACGCGCTGTCATCAGCCGGCTTCCGGAGGCGATGCGGGAAATCCTTGTCTTGCGCGAGCTTGAAGATCTTTCCTACCGGCAGATCGCCGAGATCATCGATGCGCCGATCGGCACCGTCATGTCGCGGCTTGCCAGGGCGCGGCGTGAATTTGGCGAAGCCTGGGACGCATGCAGCAAAAGAGAGACGGCAGGATGAGTGAAGCCCAACAGAAAAGTTGCCCGGAATGGCGCATCATGCTGCACGGCTTTGTCGATAACGAACTCGATTCCGTCCACACAGCGCAATTCGAGGATCATCTTGCCATCTGCCCAAATTGCAGGGCGGAGATGGAAAGGGTTCGTGCCGTGAGAAAGATCATCGATCAGGATGGCATCAAATGGAAGCCGCCGGAGGCGCTGCGCGCGCAAGTGCTGTCGATGCTGTCTTTCGAGCAGGCGGCTGTATCCGGCCTGCCGCTCCCGCGCCAAGCGCCGGTCTGGCGCCGTGCCCTGGATGTCATCCGGCAATGGAGCTTCGTGCCTTCGCTCGCGGCGCTGGGAGCAGGCGCCTTCCTGTTCATCAACGCACCGTCGCCGGCCTTGCTTTTGCAGGAGCAGATCATGGCGAGCCATGTCAGGTCGATGATGGCCGATCATCTGACCGACGTGCTGACCTCGGATCAGCACACGGTAAAACCGTGGTTCAACGGCAAGATCGATTTTTCACCACCGGTCAGCGATCTCGCCAAGGGCGGTTTTCCGCTGATCGGCGGCCGTGTCGACTATATCGGTGATCGCGCCGTTGCGGCTCTCGTCTACCGGCGCCACGGCCATGTCATCAACCTGTTCATCTGGCCGGCGGCCTCGGCCGCTGAGACGACGACGGTGGATGACGGCTATAACATGAAGCAATGGTCGGACGGAGGGCTGGTGTTCTGGGCGATTTCGGATGTCGCCGCAGGCGACCTGGCCGAGTTCGAGACCCTCTTCAGGGCAGCGGCAAAAGGTTGATGCATGTCGCCCGGACGTGTGCAGCGGTTCCGGGATAACAACATGCATCAAAACAAAAAGCTAAAGCAGGCTCGCACCGACATTGATCGCCAGCGCCAGGATCGTCGTATTGAACAGGAACGACAGAACGGCATGCAGCAGCGTCAGTTTACGCATGCTGGTCGAGCTGACCGCGACGTCCGCCGTCTGCGCGGCAACGCCGATGGTGAAGGAGAAATAGAGAAAATCCCAGTAGCCGGGCTCTTCGATCCCGTCGGGAAATTTCAGGCCGCCCTCCCCGTCCGTCCCGCCATAGAAATAATGGGCGTAGTGGATGGTGAAGAGCGTGTGCAGAAACATCCACGAGATCAGGATCGTCAGCACCGCAGCACCTGCCCGCGCCAGCGCCGCGTCAGGCGCCGCTTCCTTGATGGAATGCAGCTCGATGCCGATGCCGGCGATGCTGGCAAGCGCTGCGCCGATCGAAAGAGCCAAAAGAACCGTATCGGAAAAATCGAGATCCTCGGCCTTTTTCCGGATGCTTTCGACCGTTGCCCGCAGCATCTTGCGCCAGCTGAGCGCGACAAAAACGCCGGCGCTGACATTCCAGCCGAACAGGATGTTGCCGGCGCTGACATCGCGCGAGGTCACAGCCAAGAAGACCACCAGTCCGGCAAGGATTGATATGATGAAGCTCGCATGCTTGTAGGCAAATGCTGCAAGCGAATTTGCCCGTCCCTCACCCGCCATACCAGTCTCCGACAGCATATGTCTTTGATAACAGCACGAAAAAGGCGCGCCTGCCAGCCGGCAGCCGCGCCTTCGATTGCATGCCGCGTCCTATCAGGCGGCGGCGAGCTGCAGTTCCTTCTGCACCATGGTGCGCAACGTTCCCAAATCCTTGGCGAAAGCGCGAATGCCTTCGGCGAGTTTTTCCGTCGCCATCGCATCCTCGTTCATCATCCAGCGGAAGGTCTTCTCGTCGACAGAGACCTTCGGATCCGGCTTGCGGGCCTCCGGCGAAAGCTTGCGCTCCAGCTTGCCTTCATCCTTGGCGAGTTCGTCGAGCAGGTTCGGGCTGATGGTCAGGCGGTCGCAACCGGCAAGCGCTTCGATTTCGCCGGCGCTGCGGAAGGAGGCGCCCATGACGATCGTCTTGATATCGTTCGCCTTGTAGTAGTTGTAGATTTCACGGACGGAGATGACGCCCGGATCTTCCTCGGCGGTGTAGTCCTTGCCGGTCGATTTCTTGTACCAGTCGAGGATGCGGCCGACGAAGGGCGAGATCAGGAACACCTTGGCGTCCGCGCAGGCGATTGCCTGGGCCTTGCTGAAGAGCAGCGTCAGATTGCAGTCGATGCCTTCCTTCTGCAGCACTTCCGCAGCGCGGATGCCTTCCCAGGTGGAAGCGAGCTTGATGAGGATGCGATCCTGACCGATACCGCGATCCTTATAGGCGGCGATGATCGACCGCGCCTTGGCAAGCGAAGCCTCGGTGTCGAAGGAAAGGTCGGCGTCGACCTCGGTCGAGACGCGGCCGGGGACGAGCTTCACCAGAGCTGCGCCGACGGAGATGGCGAGGCGATCGGCGACGGCGGAAGAAACGGCGTCAGGATTGCCGCCCTGCTTCTTGCCCCAGGCAACGGCTTCCTTGATGGCGTCGGCAAACATCGGCGTGCCGAGGGCCTTCAGCACGATGCTCGGGTTCGTCGTGCAATCCACAGGCTTCAGGCGGGCGACGGCTTCGATATCGCCGGTATCGGCGACAACGGTGGTAATCTCGCGGAGTTGGTCAAGCTTGGATGTCATGGTCAATAATCCTTGTTGAACTTGGGCTGCGACCGGCGCGAGTTCCGCCCGGCAAGTGTGATCTACCGACAGATTGTCTGCATGCTGCAGGCGAGAATGCGCGCATCCGTCACGGATGATTCATAAACGTGTAGCACAGTAGCCCTGTTCCCGCGGGCAAACCGCACGCCGTACGCAAGCGATATCGCCTGCGGCTGGAAGGCCGGTCGTGACTTTCGGCATGCCCGCACTATGTCCTCCTCGGACAGACAGAACGACTTTTATCGTCAGGACTATCGCCATTCGGTCAGGGAAAAGTCAAGGACATTTGTGCATTTCAATTGACATAAGTGTCACACCGGTCATTATCCAGCCACAAGCGTATCGCTGCGACCTTTCATCTCATCAGGGATTCAGGGCAGGAATTGTGCGGAGGAGATGTGGTCAAGCTTAAACGCGGCACGCACACGGCCTTTTCGGAAGCATCCTCGCTGCGGTTGAGGGCTGCGTGGCTCTACTACAATGAGGGGCTGACCCAGAAGGACGTCGCCGAACAGCTCGGCATCAGCCGTACCACGGTGATCCGTCTGCTCGACGAGGCGATGAAGCGCAGCGAAGTCCAGATCTGGATCAACGATTCGATCGGTGATTGCGTCGAACTTGCGGTAAAGCTGGAGCGCGCCTACGGCCTCGACGAGGCGATCGTCGTGCCGTCACCCATCGGCAGCGACGTCAATTCTCTGGCAAAGAATGTCGGCCTGGCGCTTGGCCAGTTCCTCTCCGAAGCCATCCCCGACGACTATACGATCGGCGTCGGCTGGGGCCGCACCATGACCGCCTCGCTGTCGAGCTTCCGGCCGCCGCGCCGCGCCAATTGCAAGGTCGTCTCGCTGCTCGGCGGCATCGTCGCCGTGCACCAGACGAACCCCATCGATTACACATGGCGGCTGGCCAATCAGCTCGGTGCCGAATGTTATATGTTCCTGGCGCCGCTCCTCGTCGATTCCGTCGAGACCAAGCGCAATCTGATCGAGAAATGCGGGCTGGACACGATTTATCGTCTGGCCGAGAGCCTTGATCTGGCGATCGTCAGCTGCGGCGATATCGGCCCGCATTCGACCTCGCTGTCGGAGGGCTGGATCTCGAAGGCCGAGCTGCGGGAGCTGATCGCTGCCGGCTGCGTCTGCGACACCATGTTCAACTTCCTCGACAAGGACGGCAATTCGGTCGACCACTCGATCAATCGGCGCGTCATGTCCGTCGATCTCGACACGCTGAAGGAGGCCAAGCATATCGTGCTCTCCTCCGGCGGCGCCCACCGCGCCGTCGCCATCCGCGCCACGATCAAGCGCATCGGCTGCAATACGCTGATCACCGATGAAAGTGCGGCACGGGCACTGTTGGAACTGGCAGAGTGACATCTCCCGTCCCTCTTCTCCCCAGCGGGGAGAAGTGCCGAAGCGCTAGCGAGGCGATGAGGGGGTGAGCGACGCGAGGAGCGAACGGTCGGAGCGATAAGCGACGAACGACCCGCCGCTCCTGACGAAAAACGCCGCTCAGGCGTGCGCCGATTCCCAGCCGAGCATCGCCCGCTTGCGGGTCAGGCCCCAATGGTAACCCGTCAGCGCGCCGTTCTTACCGACCGCGCGATGGCAGGGCACCACGAAGGAGATCGGGTTGGCCCCGACCGCAGCCCCCACCGCGCGTTGCGCCGTCGGCCGGCCGATATCGTTGGCGATATCGGAATAGGTGACGGCCTTGCCGAACGGGATCTTCAGGAGGCTCTGCCAGACGCGCACCTGGAAGTCCGTGCCGATCAGCACGACGCGCAACGGCTGTTCCGATGACCATTTGCCGGGCTCGAAGATGCGGGCGGCGTAGGGAACGGTCGCCTGCAGGTCCTCGACATATTGGGCATTCGGCCAGCGGCAGGTCATGTCCTCGAGGCAGGCCCGCTCGTCGCCGGAATCGCTGAAGGCAAGGCCGGCAAGGCCGCGGTCGGTCACCATGATCAGCGCGATGCCGAAGGGGCAGATGTGGAAGCCGTAGCGGATGGTGAGACCACCACCCTTGGCCTTCCACTCGCCGGGTGACATCGCCTCATGGGTGACGAAGAGATCATGCAGCCGGCTCGGCCCGGAGAGGCCGACCTCGATCGAGGTCTCCAGCAACGGCATATCTTCCTGGCGCAACAGCCGCTTGGCGTGGTCGAGCGTCACCGCCTGCAGGAAACCCTTGGGCGACAGGCCGGCCCATCGGGTGAAGGTTTTCTGCAGCTGGGTCGGCGACTGGTTCAGCCGCGCCGCGATCACCTCCAGCGAAGGCTGGTCGCGGTAATCCTCGGTGATGAGTTCGATCACCCGGCGGACAATGTCATAATCAGGGCCGTCAGGCGTGATGTCTGTCTGCAGGTTCGCAATCATATTCATCGTCTTTCTCCTTGTCATAAGGAGATAATCAATAGGCTGCTCGCAAACCACCCGTTTCTTGCGCACCGCGAGGTAAGTTCAGATACGCTGCTTGACCGTGGCGAGCGCTCCCTTGAAGGCTTTGGCAAAGCTTTCACGATCGTCGGGGTTGAGAAAGGAGCCGATATCGGTGCGCCGGCCCTCGCCGAAGATCTGCATCGAGAGAATGCCGATCTCCTGATGCCGGCGAACGAGGAAGCGCGTCCAGAACGGATTGAAATGGTGCTCCACCATCCGCCCCGATGGCGCAAACTTTCGTACCGACACGTCGGTGCGCGACACCGTGATCTCCTCGCGCGCTCGTCCGGAGCGGTAGTTCAGCCAGAAGGCGCCGTAAAGCAGTGCGAAATCCAGCCCGAAGAAAAAGCCGATCGGCCAGGCGCCGGTGGCGATGAAGAACATCCCATAGAGGAAGCAGACGGCGCCGGACAGGATCAGCAGCACCCTGAAGCCCCGGCGGCCGAGCGATCGGTGGGGGAAAAGCTCGGCAGCGAAAACAGGCTGCTCGTTGAGGCTGTCGGCGTTGCTTTCCATCATGGCTGCTGAGTATAGATTCACCATGGCGAATCCGAAACTCAAATCCGTGACCAGACCGTCGCAAAACTCGAATGTGATCGCTCGTCGCAAACCGGCGACGGCGGCGGTGAAGACCGCCTATTCGCTCGCCGAGCGCGAGGAGATCTTCCGCCGCTTCTCGGTGCAGCGGCCGGAGCCGAGGGGCGAACTCGAGCATAGCAATCCCTTCACCCTCGTCGTCGCGGTGGCGCTGTCGGCGCAGGCGACCGATGTCGGCGTCAACAAGGCGACCCGCGCCCTCTTCAAGGTTGCCGATACGCCGGAAAAGATGCTCGATCTCGGCGAGGAGCGGCTGCGCGACTACATCAGGACGATCGGCCTCTATCGCAACAAGGCGAAAAACGTCATCGCCCTCTCGCAGATGCTGGTCGATGATTTCGCCGGCAAGGTGCCGGAGACGCGCGACGAACTGGTGAAACTGCCGGGCGTCGGCCGCAAGACCGCCAATGTCGTGCTCTCCATGGCCTTCGGCCAAGCGACGATGGCCGTCGACACGCATATCTTCCGCATCGCCAATCGCATCAAGCTTGCCCCCGGCAAGACGCCCGACGAGGTCGAGGCGCGGCTGATGAAGGTGATCCCGCAACATTACCTCTATCATGCCCATCACTGGCTGATCCTGCACGGCCGCTACACCTGCAAGGCGCGCCGCCCCGAATGCGAGCGCTGCGTCATCGCCGATCTCTGCAAGTCGCCGGAAAAGAGTTGGGATGTGCCGGCGCCGCTCGTCGAACTACCGCCGCAGGTGATCGGCGAGGCCGTCGAGTAGCAGGTCGCCTTGACCCTGCCCGGCTGACCTCACACCCGAAAACCGGCGTCGCGGGCGGAAACCATCTTGTGCAGATGCACCATCATGCCGGCGGCAAAGAGCGGGGTCAGAAGATTGACGAAGGGGATCGCCAGAAAAAGCGCGATCACCAGCCCGCCAAGAAAGACAGTAGAGGCGTGCTTGGCGCGGAAGAGCCGTGCCTCCTCGGGCGAACGGAAGCGCATGGCGGCGAATTCAAAAAATTCCCGTCCGAGCAGATAGCCGTTCACCAGAAAGAAGGCGACCAGATTGACGCCGGGGATGAACAGCAGCAGCAGCGCCACGATATTGCCGAGGATCACCACGCCGAGGAATTTGATCGAGCTTGCCATCGCCGGGCCGAGCGGCATGGCGGTCCCCGCCGCGTCGTTGGGATAATCGCGTTTTTCGATGACGTCGGCGACATCGTCGAGGAACAGGCCGGCGATCAGCGCCGTGACCGGCGACAGCAGCAATGCCAGCATCAGCGCAAGGCCGATACCGGCAAGGATTGCGAAAATCAGGGCGAGCCACCCGGCCCAATCCGGCACATCGGGAAAGAAGCTGGTGAGCCAGGGAAAGAGGAAAGCCATGAAGGCCCCGCGCAGCGCGAACCAGAGGCCGACCAGCACGAGAATCGTCAGCCCGAGCACTTTCCAGAAGACCGAACGTGTTTCCGGCGCGAACAAATTGGTCAGCGATTGTCGAGCGGCGTCAAGGATCATGTCTCAGCTGTCTCCGGTTGCGCCGAAGATGTAGGAAAGATTGATGCCACCCACAAGAGAGAATAAAATTGCAGGCGCTAATAGAAAACTTGTCGAAAATTAAATGCTAATATAGTATTGTCACGTATCTGAATATGCATGGGCCTGAGAAGCAGCTTCCGAAATAGTTGCAAAGACAAGGGGTCGCAACAGCGCATCCGCGGAACGCCTCTAAGGAAAAACGGGGGAGGCTGATGTGGAAGACTTTGTGCAAAAACTCAGGCAATACGCAAAAAACGGCACTCCGGCCGAACGCCGCATTGCGAAATATTTCACCGAACATCTGAACGACCTGCCTTTCGAGACGGCTGCGTCGGTCGCCGACAGGCTGGATCTCTCGCCGATGACCGTCGGGCGCTTCCTGCGCGCGCTCGGCTATCAGGGATTGGACAGTGTCAAAGTCGAGATTCGCGAAACCGTGACGACATCGCCGGCGCAACTGCAAAGCGCCATGAGCGAGCTGCATCAGGACGCCGCCGAGGGCAAACCGCTCGCCGTGCTGGTTGCCGAACAGATCCAGGCGCTCCACCATATCTACCATCTGACGGCGCAGCCGCATTGGTCCGAAGCCGTCAGCCTGATCAGCACTGCCCGCGAAGTGTCGATCGCCACGCATGCCCGGCTTGCAAGCCTCGCCCATCATTTCTGCCAGCGGCTGACGCAAGCCCGTGACGGCGTGCGCACGCTCGACGGCGCCGACAACCGTTTTGCCGAGCTCTTCGCCCGGCTGGCGGTCGACGACGCGCTGCTCGTCATCATCGACTGTCGCCGCTTCGCCAAGGCGCGGCTGCTTGCCAGGACGGCGCGGCGCTACGGCTATAAGGTCGTGCTCATTTCACCGCAGCAGGCGGACTGGATGGCGGATCAGTCGAACGTCATGCTGCCTTTGCCGCCCGCCCGCGCGCCCGATCTCGACAATCTGCCGCCGCTGATCGCGCTGCTCGATTGCCTGTCGGAATCCGTGGTCCTCGAAGTCGGGGAAGAGGCAGCCCTTCGCCGCCGCCGCATGCTGGAATTTGCCACCGTCCTTGGCGAGACGGCCAACCACTGAACCGTTATTGCATCGTTTCCAGCTCGGCGCGATGCCGGTGCATGGCAAGAAGGCGGCGGTAGTCGCGGTCGTAGAGCGCCTGCTTCGCCTTGTCGGGAAACCGTACGTCGCCGCCCGGATACATCGCTTCGCCAGCCGCCGCCAAATCCCCGTGCAAGCCGCAGGCGACGGATGCGGCAATCGCCGTGCCGAGCAGCACCGCCTCGTTCATCTTCGGCACCACGACCTTGCAGCCGGTGGCATCGCTGTAGAGCTCCATCAGCACCGGGTTCTTCACATGCCCGCCGGCAATATGCAGCGTATCGGGCACATAACCGTATTCCTTCATCATTTCCAGGATATGGCGGATGCCGAGCGCAATCGCCACCGCAGTGCGCCAGTAAAGCGTGCAGAGGCCATCGAAGGATGTATCGAGGCTCAGCCCGCTGACGACACCGACGGCGTGCGGATCGGCGAGCGGCGAGCGATTGCCGTGGAAATCCGGCAGCACGAAAATGCGCGCCCCGAAGGCATCGCCCTCCTCTGCCCGCAATTCGGCAATGCGTGCGACGATCTTCTGATGCAGCGCCGCCGTCGGCTCGCCGCCGGCGGCATGCATGCGCACGATGTGGTCGAGCAGCGCACCGGTCGCCGATTGCCCGGCCTCCACCAGCCAGGATTGTGGAAAGACCGCCTCGTAATAGGGGCCCCACATGCCATGGCTCGGCTTGCGTTCCCTGGAGAAGGTGACAATACAGCTCGACGTGCCGGCAATTAGCGCCAGCTGGTGCTCGCGCTTTGCAGGATCGGCGGCATATTGGCCGAGTGCACCGAGCGCACCGGCATAGGCGTCGATCATCCCGGCGGAGACATGGCAATCCGTGGTCAGCCCCAGCGCCTCTGCCGCACCAGGCGTCAGCCGGCCGACGCTGCCGCCGACGGGCACGGTCTCATCCGGCAGCTGGCCGCGCGCCTGAAGGTCCTCGAGACCGATCCGCCTTAGGAAATCCTGCTGCCAGCCCTTTTCGAGATGAGCGAGATAGTTCCATTTCGCCGTCAGCGTGCAGCGCGATCGGGCAGCCGATCCGGTCGATTTCCACGTCATGAAATCGGCGAGATCGAAGAAGTAGCCGGCCTTTTCCCACGTGGAGGGTAGCTTCTTCTTCAGCCACATCAGCTTCGGCATCTCCATTTCGGGCGACATGACATGCCCGGAATGTTCAAGCACAGCGTGCTCCGTCGCAGTGCAGAAATCCGCTTCCTTCAGCGCCCGGTGATCGAGCCAGACGATCGTGTCGAACCGCCTCTCGCCGCCGATGGAAACGCTGAGCTGCCGGCCCTCGGCATCGCGGACGACAAGCGAACAGGTGGCGTCGAAGCCGATCGCGCCAACCGAGGCTGCAGCGATACCGGATTGCGCCATGGCGCTGCGCACCGCCGTGCAGGCGGCAGACCAGATGTCCTCGGAATCGTGCTCGGCATGGTTTTCGCGCGGTCGGTTCATCACGATCGGATGTTCGGCCTTGGCGAGCAGGCGGCCACGGGCATCGAAGACGCCGGCGCGCGCACTGCCGGTGCCGACATCCACCGCAACCACATGATCCCGCATCAAATCTTGATCCCGTCCAGCTTATGGTTGCGGACAAGGTGTATCAATTCAGGCATGGCGTCAAACACCACTTCCGGCGAAAGCCGGTCGAGTTCAGCGCGATAACCGGCGAAGTTGGCATGCGATCCGCCGGTGAAGGCAAACACCGTCATACCCGCCGCCTTGGCGGCGGCAATGCCGGCCGGGCTGTCCTCGACGACAATGCAGTGCGCAGGCTCTACCTGCATTTCACGCGCTGCATGCAGGAAAAGATCGGGCGCCGGTTTGCCGCGCTTGACCATCGTCGCACTGAAGATGTCGGGCAGCCTGCCGAGCAGCCCGGTGACGGACAGCGACAGCCGGATCCGCTCCATCTGGCTTGAGGAGGCGACGCAGCAGCGAACGCCGAGCCCATCGATCGCTGCGGCGATACCGTCGATCGGCTTCAATTCGGTGCGAAAGCGGGCGTAGAGATCGGTGCGGATGCGCTCGAGAAATTCCTCGCCGGCATGGACGTTGAATTCGGTGTCCAGCGTGTCGACCATCGTCGACAGGCTGCGGCCGAGAAAGCGCTCATAGGCTTGGTCCTCGGTGATCGAGACGCCGAGATCGTTCATCGCGGCGACCAGCACGCTGATCGAGATCGGCTCGCTGTCGACGAGCACGCCGTCGCAATCGAAGATGATCAGCTGCGGTTCAGCATCAGCCATGGAGGACCCAACCTGAGTTCAATTTCGGACGCACGACCGTCCCGCTTCCTCGCAAGGCCGGATGGACGGCGGCAATGAATGCCGCCATCCGGATTCACTACACTGCGAGCTTGCCGTCGAGATAGAGCTGCAGCGTCTCCCGCGTGCCCTTTTCCCACAGAGTTTTGAGAGCATGGGCGAAACGCTTGCGGAAAAGTTCGGATTTCGCCACCTCGCCGAAAATATCGTCGAAGGCGAGAAAGGCCGACGGATCGTCCTTGGCCTTCAGCGCTGCCGCGTGCAGGCGCTCGGCGCTGGCGTCGTTGAAGACGATATCCTTGCCGCTGTCGGTCTTGCCGGCGAAATAGCGGCACCAGAGCGCCGAAACCAGCGCCAGGCCGACGACATCCCGGCCCTGGCTGAGATTGTCGAGCGTCGACGGCAGGATGAACTTCGGCTGGCGGTTGGAGCCGTCCTGGGCCAGCCGCGGAATGGTGTCGGCAATCTTCGGATTGAGCAGCCGATGTTCGATCAGCGCGAAATAATCCGACAGCGACGTGTTCGGCACCGGCGGCACGATCGGGATGATCTCGTCTTTCTCGAGCTTGGCGAGGAAGGCGCGAATCAACGGATCTTCCATCGAATCATGAACGAAATGAATGTCCATCAGTGCTGCCGGATAGGCGATCGCCGCATGTCCGCCGTTAAGGATGCGGATCTTCATGTGCTCATAGGGCGTGACATCGGGAACAAAGGTCACGCCAACCTTTTCCAGCGCCGGCCGGCCGGCGGTGAACTTGTCCTCGAGCACCCACTGCTTGAATTCCTCGCAATAGACCGGCCAATTGTCCTCGATCTCGAAATTATCCTTGAGGAAATCGATCTCCCGCTGGCCGGTCGCCGGCGTGATGCGGTCGACCATCGCATTCGGGAAGGCGACGTTTTCCCGGATCCACTCGGCAAAGCCGGGATCCGACAGTGCCGCCGTGCCGACCACGGCATTGGCGGTGACGATGCCGTTATGGGGAATGTTGTCGCAGGACATGACGGTGAAAGGAGCGATACCCCTCGCCTTGCGCGCCTTCAGGCCGGCGACGATCAGGCCGAACACCGTCTTCGGCGCATCGGGGCTGTTTCCGTCGGCGGCAATTGCCGGATGGGCCGGATTGAACGTGCCCGATGCATCAATGAAATAACCGCCCTCGGTGATCGTCATCGAAACGATGCGGATTTCGGGATCGGCGAGTCTGGCAATGATCGCGGCAGGATCGCCGACCGGCAGGATATCGATCATCGGCGCGGTGACGCGCGCCGCCGTCTTGTTGTTGTCCTGCTCGACCACCGTCGTCAGAAAATCCTGGGCCGCAAGCTTTTCGCGCATGGCGGCATCCGAGGGCAGCACACCGGCGCCGACGATCGCCCAGTCGTGATCTGCGCCTGCGTTGAAGAGGTCGTCGAGATAGACCGCCTGATGGGCCCGGTGGAAATTGCCGACGCCGAAGTGCACGATGCCGGCTTTCAGCGACGCCCTGTCATATCCAGGGACGGCGGCGGTGCGTGCCGCTAGGGAAAGCGTTGCCAGCGATAGTTTGCACGTCATGTTTCAGTCCTCTTGAAGGTCTTGCCGAAACGGCCGGGCGCCATCGCCCGGCTCGCATGCCTGCCCCCAGCCCGCAGCTGCCTCAGATGGCAAGACCACCCTCGTTGAATTTGTGAATACGCGAACGGTCCGGCGTCAGATAGACCGTATCGCCCGCCTTGGCGGCAAAATCGCCGCTGCCGCGCGCGGTCACCATGCCGATGCCGTCGGCATCAATGTGCAGGAAAGTGTCGGAGCCGAGATGCTCGGCGACCACGACCCTGCCCTTCCAGTCGCCGCTCTCCATCGACAACAGCATATGTTCTGGGCGGATGCCGATCGTATGGGCGCCGAGCTGTGCGGCGTTCTGGCCTTTGATGAAATTCATCTTCGGCGAGCCGATGAAACCGGCGACGAAAAGGTTGCGCGGGCGGCTGTAGAGTTCCAGCGGCGAGCCGACCTGCTCGATATTGCCCCTGTTCAAGACAACGATCTTGTCGGCCATGGTCATCGCCTCGACCTGGTCGTGGGTGACGTAGACCATCGTCGTCTTCAGCTGCTGGTGCAGCTCGCTGATTTCGAGGCGCATGTTGACGCGCAGCGCCGCATCGAGGTTCGACAGCGGTTCGTCGAACAGGAAGGCCGAAGGCTGGCGCACGATGGCGCGGCCGATCGCAACGCGCTGCCGCTGGCCGCCGGAAAGCTGGCGCGGCTTGCGCTCCAGATAGTCGGTGAGATTAAGCACCCGGGCGGCATCCGAGACCTTGCGGTCGATCTCAGCCTTGTCGACCCCCGCCATCTTCAGCGGGAAGGCAATGTTGTTGCGCACGCTCATATGCGGATAAAGCGCATAGGACTGGAACACCATGGCAAGGCCGCGCTCCGACGGCGCCTTTTCGGTGGCGTCGCGGCCGTCGATGACGATCTTGCCGCCGGAGACATCCTCGAGGCCGGCGATCAATCGCAGCAGCGTGGACTTACCGCAGCCCGACGGGCCGACGAAGACGACGAACTCGCCGTCCTTGATGTCGAGATCAATCGAAGGGATGACCTTGGCTTCGCCGAAGACCTTGGAAACCTTCTGAAGGGTAATGCTGCCCATGTTTGTCTCCCTTTATCTTATTTCACAGCGCCGAAGGTCAGGCCGCGGACAAGTTGTTTCTGGCTGAACCAGCCAAGGATCAGGATCGGCGCGATCGCCATCGTCGATGCCGCCGAGAGTTTGGCATAGAACAGGCCTTCCGGACTGGAATAGGAAGCGATGAAGGCCGTCAGCGGCGCCGCCTTGGAGGCGGTGAGGTTGAGGGTCCAGAACGCCTCGTTCCAGGCAAGGATGATGTTCAGAAGCAGCGTCGAGGCGATGCCGGGCACCGCCATCGGCGTCAGCACGTAGACGATCTCCTTCATCAGCGATGCGCCGTCCATGCGAGCCGCTTCGAGGATCTCGCCGGGAATTTCCTTGAAGTAGGTGTAGAGCATCCAGACGATGATCGGCAGGTTGATCAGCGTCAGCACGATCACCAGGCCGGTGCGCGTGTCGAGCAGGCCGGAATTGCGGAACAAGAGATAGATCGGGATCAATGCGCCCACCGGCGGCATCATCTTGGTCGACAGCATCCACATCAGCACGTCCTTGGTCCGCTTGGTCGGCGAAAACGCCATCGCCCAGGCGGCCGGGATCGCGATGATCAGGCCGATCAGCGTCGAGCCGAAGGAAATGATCACCGAGTTCATGAAGTGGCTGAGATAGTTCGACCGGCTCTGCACCTCCGCATAGTTCTCTGTCGTCCAGTGGAAGAACAGGAACTGCGGCGGCGAGGCGATGGCGTCGGCTTCCGATTTGAAGCTGGTCAGGAAGGTCCAGAGGATCGGGAAGAAGATTAGGATGCCGAGCGTCCAGGCGATCGCGGTGACGATGACCTTGCGCCGGGCTGTGACTTTTCTGGCCATCTCAAGCCTCCAGATTCTTGCCGACGAGGCGGACGAGGAAGATCGCGACGATATTGGCAAGCACGACGGCGACGATACCGCCCGCCGAAGCGCCGCCGATATCGAACTGCAGCAGCGCCTGGGCATAGACGAGGTAGGTGAGGTTGGTGCTGTCGGTGCCCGGCCCGCCATTGGTGGTGACGAGAATTTCAGCAAAGACCGAGAGCAGGAAGATCGTCTGGATCAGGATCACCACGGTGATGGCGCGGGCCATATGCGGCAGGATGATGTAGATGAATTTCGAGATCGGCCCGGCGCCGTCCATTTCGGAGGCTTCCTTCTGCTCCTCGTCGAGCGACTGCAGCGCCGTCAGCATGATGAGGGTGGCAAAGGGCAGCCATTGCCAGGCGACGATGAGAATGACTGAGAACAGCGGCGCATTCGCCAGCCAGTCGATCGGCTGCAGGCCGAGCGCCTTGGCAAGATGCGCAAACAGGCCGTTGACCGGGTTCATGAACATGTTCTTCCACACCAGCGCGGCCACCGTCGGCATGACGAAGAACGGCGCAATCACCAGGATGCGCACGATACCCTGGCCGTACATCGGCTGGTCGAGCAGCAGCGCAAAGGCGATGCCGCCGATCACGGTGATCAACAGAACGCCGGCGACGAGCACCAGCGTATTGACCAGCGCCGCGAAGAAGGCAGGATCGGACAGGAAATATTCGTAGTTCAGAAAGCCGACGAAGCTCTCCATGCCCGGGCTGAGCAGATTGTAGTTCAGCAGCGAAAAATAGATCGTCATCGCAAGTGGGACGATCATCCATGCAAAGAGGAGCAGCACGGAGGGCGCAATCATCAGGCGCGCTGCGGAGCGGGTATGCAAGGTTGCCATGGCAATCACCGATCTGATCTGAAGCGGGGAGCGGCCGCAGGAAAGCTTTGTCTGAAAAAGCGGCCGCCGATGCAGTTCGGGCAATCGGCGGCCCAGAGGGGCGGATCGTCAAGAATCCGCCTCTTGCTCAGGAGGTTTTACTTAATGTAGCCGGCTTTGGTCATTTCGCGCGTCGCCAGCTGCTGTGCGCTCTTCAACGCCTGGTCGACCGAAATCTGGCCGGCAAGGGCTGCCGAGAACTGCTGACCCACCGCCGTACCGATACCCTGGAATTCCGGGATCGCCACGAACTGGACGCCGACATAAGGAACCGGCTTGACGGTCGGCTTGGTCGGATCGGCCGCCTCGATCGAGTCGAGCGTCATCTTGGCAAACGACGCCGCCTTCTGGTAGTCCGCATTCGCATAGAGCGACTTGCGGGTGCCCGGAGGTGCGTTCAGCCAGCCTTCCTTCTCAGCGACGAGATTGCTGTATTCCTTGCTCGTCGCCCAGGCGACGAACTTCTCGGCAGCTTCCGCCTTCTGCGTACCTGCCGGGACGGCGAGGCTCCAGGCCCAGAGCCAGTTGCCGCGCTTGCCGAGGCCCTTGTCCGGGGCGAGCGCAAAGCCGACCTTGTCGGCGACCTGCGACTGCTTCGGATCGGCGACGAAGGAAGCGGCAACCGTTGCGTCGATCCACATGCCGCACTTGCCGGTCTGGAACAGCGCCAGGTTCTCGTTGAAGCCGTTGGAGGAAGCGCCCGGAGGGCCGGCATCCTTCATCAGCTTGACGTAGAAGTCGAGCGTGTCCTTCCACTCCGGCTGATCGAACTGCGGCTTCCACTTTTCATCGAACCAGCGCGCGCCAAAGGAGTTGGACATGGCCGTCAGGAAGGCCATGTTCTCGCCCCAGCCGGCCTTCCCACGCAGGCAGATGCCGTAGATTTCCTTGTCCTTGTTCGTGATCTTGCGGGCAGCGTCGGCAACGAAATCCCAGGTCGGCGCGTCGGGCATCTTCAGGCCGGCGGCGTCAAACAGGTCCTTGCGATACATGACCATCGAGCTTTCGCCGTAGAACGGCGCAGCATAGAGCTTGCCGTCCACGGTCAGGCCACTGCGGATCGCCGGCAGCAGGTCGTCGACGTCATAATTGGCGCCGAGATTGTCGAGCGGCAGCAGCCAACCCTGCTTTGCCCAGATCGGAACTTCGT
Organism: Rhizobium acidisoli; assembly: GCF_002531755.2. Classification (NCBI taxonomy): domain Bacteria; kingdom Pseudomonadati; phylum Pseudomonadota; class Alphaproteobacteria; order Hyphomicrobiales; family Rhizobiaceae; genus Rhizobium; species Rhizobium acidisoli. The sequence goes on from NZ_CP034998.1 coordinate 3,636,389, forward strand.
AAGTGCCGATCGTCAAAACGTCGTACTGGCCGCCCTTGGTCGCGATGTCGGTCGTGACCTTCTGGCGCAGCACGTTCTCTTCGAGGGTGACCCATTCAAGGTCGATGCCGGGATTCTTCGCCTTGAAATCATCCGTCAGCTTTTGCATCCGGATCATGTCGCCGTTGTTGACGGTTGCGATTGTCAGCGTCTCAGCCGAAGCCATGCCGGCAAACGCCAGTGCTGAGCAGGCGCCCAGCAGAAAAGTTCTCAATGTCATATCTTCCTCCCAGAAGATGGGGTGTGAGCATTCGCTTCGCTCATGGGCAATTACTCAATAAACGATAAAGAATGTCAATCGGCAATCGTTGCTGCGGTGCCGAAGGAACTAGCTATCCAATTGATTTAAAATAATTATTTTTTGCTCAATTCCTGAGCAAAAACTCAGCCGTCTCTTCGTCGGTAATCAGCCCATTGATTTGCTGCCCGACAACGGCGGCCCGGATCGCCTTGAACTTGCGCTTGCCCTTGGCCAGACCGATGACCATCGATGCGTCCCGGGACGGGATCGGCGCCGACGCGACGCGCTCGTTGATCGGGTTGTCGAGCAACCTGCCGTCGACGTCGAAAATCCAGCCGCAGATCTCGCCGACCGCACCCCCGCGCATCAGCTCCATCATCTCGTCCTTCTCGAGGAAACCGTCGACGCAGAGCGGCCCGTCGATGCCGAGCTCGCCGATGCCGACGAAGGTGACGTCGGCCTGCGCGCTCATATCGAGCGTCGAGCGCACCAGCTGCTGGCCATGCAGCAGCTCCCGCTCTTCCGCCGAGGTGACGAGCACCGGCAGCGGCATCGGATAGTGCCGCGCCTTCACCGCATCGGCCATGCTGAAAATGACGTTGTAATAGGCGGCCGATCCGTCCGGGGCGATATTGCCGGTCAGCGAGACGATTCGGTGATTGGGACATTCGATCGCCGGAAGCTGGTCGACGGCCGCCTTCAGCGTACGGCCGGTACCGACGGCAAGCACGATCGGCTCGGCCCGTTTTAGCCATCGTTCGATCTCGGCCGCGGCCGCCTCGGCAATGCCGACGGTCGCCGACGATCCGGAATCGCTCGGCACTACTTCCACATGTTTCAGCCCGAATTTCCGCCGCAGCTGGCTGGCGAGTTCCAGGCAGGCGGCGATCGGATGATCGAGCCGCACCTTGATCAGACGCTCGGCAACCGCCAGCGATACCAGCCGCTGCGCCGATTGCCGCGAGATGCCCATCGTGGCGGCGATTTCATCCTGCGTGCGCCCGGCGACGTAATAGAGCCAGCCGGCACGTGCCGCATCGTCGAGGCGTGCCGCGGTCTCGGATCTTTTTGCCATTGAATGCCTACCACGCAAAGTGAGCCGGCGTGCCGCCGCCGAACATGATTTGAAACTGTATCGCGCCAGATCAAAACAAAAATCCGGCAAATGTCGAGCCTGTTGAAAAGAGCTCCGCCAAATAACCGGCGCTTACTCAGGCAAACCATTGCATGACGAGATAGATCGCCGCCTTCACCAGGCCGTAAATCACGCCGCCGGCAACGACCAGCGACACGGCCGTCATGATGAAGCCGATCAGCGCAAAAAGCCCGTCGCGGCCCAATATGCCGAAAGCGAAGACCGAGATCGTGATCGCCGGCAGCATGTTGCCGAGCGGCACCGGCAGCAGCAGTACGATCGACAGCAGCAGGCATGCGGCCCCGGCGATATATTCGGCGGGCGGCTCGGCGAAGATCGCCAGCCTCGGTTTCAGCATCCGCTCCGCCCAGGCGAGCCAGCGGTGGATGCGGCCGACAATGGTTTCGAAATCCTCCCGCCTCATCGAACGGTCGGCAATCACCCTCGGCAGCCAGGGCTTCAGCCCGAAGGTCAACTGTGCCGCCAGAAAGACCAACGGCGCGCCGAGCACTGCCGAAGTCCCTGGCGGCGTCGGAAAAGCATTCGGCAGCGCGAAGATCAGCATCAGCGCGCTGATCGCCCTGTCGCCCATCGTCTGGAACAGGTCGCCGATCGAAATCCGCTCCCGGCTCCGGTCGGCGGCCAGCTGCCGCAGGATGGATGAAAGGCGACGGCCTTTGGGGCGGGGTGGACGGGGTCTTCTGCGTCTGTGGGAATCGGCGTTTTCGATGGTCATGATACCAGTGAGTGATGGACGTGCAGGCTCGGATTTTGGCCGCGCAATATGCCAATTGAATGACTTGCGGAACGGGAATAACTGTCAAAGACGATTTGGTTCGATCATTCCGCTTTGCGCCGCAAGCGTGCGTCGGGTGGCGGAATGAAGGCTTGTAATTCCCCGCCAACAGTGCGAGCAGACAGCACAGACCAGAGAAATGGCAGGGTGGCAATGATCATCTCATTCGATATCGGCGGCTCCGCCATCAAGGGTGGCATTGCCCGCTCCGAGACGGTTATCGTCCCCCTCGGCCGGCGCCCGACGCCTAGGGATGATTTTGCCGCCTTCGTCGACACCCTGCGTGCCATCATCGCCGAAACCGGTGAAGAACCGAGCCGTATCGCGCTGTCCATCGCAGGCGTGGTCGATCCCGATACGCAGCGGCTGATCTGCGCCAACATTCCTTGCATCCATGGCCGCACGCTGGCCGCCGATCTCGAAGCCGAACTCCGTCTGCCGGCACTGATCGCCAACGACGCCGACTGTTTCGCCATGGCCGAAGCCGGCCTCGGCGCCGGTCGCGGCCACCGCATCGTTTTCGGCGCCATCCTCGGCACCGGCGTCGGCGGCGGCCTGATTGCCGATGGCCGTCTCGTCAACGAGGCCGGTGGTTTTGCCGGCGAATGGGGTCACGGGCCGATCATCGCCTCGGTAGCCGGCAATCCGCCTGCCGCCATTCCCGCCTATGCCTGCGGCTGCGGCCAGAAAGGCTGCGTCGACACCGTCGGCGGCGCCCGTGGCCTGGAACGGCTGCACAAGACGCTGCATGATCTCGACCTTTCGAGCGAAGAGATTATCGCGCAATGGCAACAGGACGAGGAAAAGGCTACACGGACGATCGACGTCTATGTCGATCTCGTCGCCTCGCCGCTGGCGCTGACGATCAACATCACCGGCGCGACCATCGTGCCGGTCGGCGGCGGCCTGTCCAATGTCGAGCCATTGCTTGCCGAACTCGACCACGCCGTGCGCGCCCGCATCCTGCGCAAATTCGACCGGCCGCTGGTGGTGCGCAGCCAATGCCGCATCGAACCAGGCCTGATCGGCGCAGCGCTGCTCGGGCTGAAAGCCGAAGCATTGCTTTCTAAAGCATAGGCCACATCCGCACGATCGCTGCGAACCGGTCCCAATCCTTCCGGTCCGACGGCGTCCATGCGGCCTCGGCAACAGCCGGAAGACGCGGAAAGACCAGCCGGTTGAAATAGGCGCGTGAGATGAAGTTTTCAGTCCAGATGCAGGCCTGGATGCCGCGCATCTTCTCCTGCAGCGCCTCCGGCAGCTCACCCTCGGCCTCGTAAGCATAGCTATGTTCCGGCGGCGAATAGCCCGCCCATGCGGCGCCGGGCTCCGCCCAGGCTTCGGCCTGCGCCATATCGAGGTAATAGGCCTGTCCAGGCGTCATCACCACGTCGTAGCCTTGCTGCGCCAGCTCGATGCCGACGGCGGGCTTTTCCCAGGCCATCAGCAGCGTGCCGTCGGGGTCGACGCCGCCGCCATGCGAGACCTCGTTCCAGCCGGCGAGCTTCCTGCCGCGCTCCGACAGCATCGCCTTGATGCGTTTCAGGAAATAGGACTGCAGTTCGGCGGTGCCGGCAAGCTTCTCCCGCTTCATCAGCGCCTGGCAGAGAGGGGAGGAAAGCCAGGCGCCCTCTGCCACCTCGTCGCCGCCGATATGGAGATACTCGCTCGGAAACAGCGCCACGATCTCGTCGAACACCTTGCCGAGAAATTCATAGGTGAATTCGACCGCAGGATTGAGCGCATTGTTGGGATAACCCTGCACCGCGCGATAGCTGTCCGGCGCTTCCTGCCCGTCGACGAGCTCGGGCAGCGAGAACAAGGTCGCGGTGCTGTGGCCGGGAATGTCGATTTCCGGCACCACCTCCACACCGAGCGAGGCGGCATGCGCAACGATCCGCCTGATATCATCCTGCGTGTAATGGCCGGCGCGTGTTTCCGCTCCGTCGCCGAGCTGTGGCACGAGGACCTCGTCCGGCCCGCGCCGCGCGCCGATCTCCGTCAGCGCTGGATAGGCCTTGATCTCCAGTCGCCAGGCTTCGTCGTCGGTCAGGTGCCAATGAAAGATATTGAGCTTGTTCCAGGCGAGAATATCGATCAGCCGCAGGACATCGTCGACCGGATAGAACTGCCGGGACACATCGAGATGGCAGCCGCGCCAGTCATAACGCGGCTGGTCGGCGATCGTGCCGAAATTGGGGAATTTGAATCGTTCGCCATCGGCACGGGCGCCATGCAGCAACTGCGCCAGGCTGATCAGCCCGTAGCACCGCCCCGCTTCATCGGCGCTCGAAAGCACGATCTCATGCGCGGTGAAACGCAGCTCGTAGGCAAAGGCGGCGATCGACGATTCGGCGACGAAACGAACGCGTCGTCCGCCTTCGACGGCCCTCAGCGAAAACGGCGCGTCTTCGACTGGGTAGAGGCGCTGGTAGAGAGAAAGAACCTGGGAGAGGGCCTCGATCGCATCAGGCCGCGTCCTCTCGGCCGGATAGAGGGTGGCGGGCAAGTCACCCGCCTTCAACCCGAGCGACAGCGGCCAGGGGAGCAGCGCGTAGGGTTCATCGGCTTTACCCGGCGGCAAGAGCGGCGGCGACACACCACCATCCCGGCCTTCGAGCATCAGATCGCCGAAATCGACGGGAAGGTGACGACCGTCGGCAAGGGTCAGATAGGCCGATTTAACGCCAGCCGTGAGATGTTTCGGCTCTCGGCTCAGCCCCTCCACAGTGAACCGCCAGCGCCCACCCGGCGGTACCGTCAACTCCTCGGACGGCAGGAACTCATGGAAATGCGCGACCTGTCGCTTGAGGCTGGCGCCGTCGCAGACATGTTTGTCGGCAACCCGCGTCTCCGACGTATAGCAGAGCGAGAAGCCGGACAGCTGCTCGGCCGAAAGATTGTGGAGCGTGAAAGTCAAGCGCCCGAAACTGCCTTCGACCGGGCGCCAGCTTGTCTCCAGACTATAATCGGCCATGTCGCGCCCTCCCCGTCAACGAACGGCCGGGATCACGGCTGGTCTTCCGGCATTCCTTCGCAGCTTAGCCTGTTCGGGACTTCAATGGAATCGGCGCGAACTCAGGCGACGCGGACTTTTGACGAAGACCCGGGGCCAGGAGGGAAAACGGCGCGGCTTTCGCCGCGCCGTCCTCACTCTGCTGCCAACGCCGGCGGATGTCTGTCATCCGCCTCTTCCTGGATGGCGTCGGCATCCCGGCCTGGCTCGTCCTTTGCCTTCGGCTCCCGGCCGAAGAACAGGGCGTAACCGGCGGGCAGAACCAGAATGGTGAGCACGGTTGCAACCAGGATGCCGCCCATCATTGCATAGGCGAGCGGACCCCAGAAGACGCCGCGCGAGATCGGGATCAGCGCCAAGACGGCGGTCAGCGCCGTCAGCATGATCGGCCGGAAACGCCGCACGGCAGCACCGACGATCGCCTCCTGCCGGTGCATGCCGGCCTTGATATCCTGGTCGATCTGATCGACCAGGATGATCGAGTTGCGCATGATGATGCCGAGCAGCGCGATGACGCCGAGGATCGCGACGAAGCCGAAGGGCGCGCCGCTGATCAGCAGGGCGGCGGCCGCACCGATGATGCCGAGCGGCCCGGTGGCGAGCACCAGCATCGCCTTGCCGAAATGCTGCAGCTGCACCATCAGCAGCACGATGATGACGGCGAGCATGATCGGCGCCTTGGCGGCGATCGACATCTGGCTTTCCGCCGCATCCTCGGCGCCGCCCTGGATCTCGACGTTGTAGCCGGCCGGCAGGCGGTCGCGCAGGTCCTTCATGTCGGCATACATTTTCATCACCACGTCGTTCGGCTGCACACCATCCGGCAGCGTCGCTCGCACGGTGATGGTCGGCAGGCGATCGCGCCGCCATTCGATGCCCTGCTCCATCACAGGCACGACCTTGGCAAGCTGCGAGACCGGCACGAAGCCGCCGAAATCCGTCGGCACATAGACCGAATTGACCGCCGACAGCAGCGAGCGGCTGGCATCCGGCTCACGGGCGACGATCGAGACCGTCTCCTCGCCGTCACGGAAATCGTCGAGGGCGGCACCCGACATGGCGGTCTGCAGCATCTGGCGCACGCGCTGCGAGGTAACACCCAGCGCCCGGGCACGGTCCTGGTCGATCACCAGCTTCATTGCCGGCACCTGTTCCAGCCAGTCGTCGTGGATGGCGCCGAGCATCGGGTTAGCCTGAAAGCGCGCCTTCACCTGGTCGGCGATCGCTCGCACCTCCTGGCGGTCAGGTCCCATGACCCGCATCTGCACCGGCCAGCCTGTGGGCGGGCCGAGGAAGAGCCGGTCGACCTTGCCGCGGATCTCGGGGAAATCTTCCGCAAGAATCGTGCGCAGCTTGACGATTAGCCGTTCGCGCGCCGGTTCGTCGTTGGCCATGACGAGGAGCTGAGCGAAGTTCGGATTGCGCAGCTGCTGGTCGAGCGGCAGGAAGAAGCGCGGCGCGCCTTCGCCAATATAGGTGGCGATGAACCGCTTATCTGGATCATCCATCATCTTCGCTTCCAGCGCCTTGGCCTGGACCTCGACTTCCTTGATGCTGGTGCCCTCGGGCAGCCAGAGATCGACGAGGATTTCCGGCCGCGAGGATTGCGGGAAGAAATTCTGCGGAATGAACTGGAAGGCCCAGAGGCTGGTGGCAAAGGTGCCGAGCGTCAGGAGCAGCACGATGACCCGGTGGCGCACCGCCCAGCCGACCGTGCCGCGCAGACGCCGATAGAAGCGCGTGTCGAAGGCGTCGTGATGCTCGCCGGCGTGATGGCGCTGCTTGAGGATCATATAGCCGAGCCATGGCGTGAAATAGACTGCGACGAACCACGAGGTGACGAGCGCGATGCCGACGACATAAAACAGCGAACGCACATATTCACCGGCCGTCGATGCGGCGAAGCCGACCGGAATAAAGCCGGCCGTGGTAATCAGCGTGCCCGTCAGCATCGGGAAGGCGGTCGAGGAATAAGCGAAGCTTGCCGCTTCGATCTTGACCAGCCCCTCCTCCAGCTTTCGCTCCATCATCTCGACGACGATCATCGCATCGTCGACGAGCAGGCCGAGCGCGATGATCAGCGCCCCGAGCGAAATGCGCTGCAGGTCGATGCCGAGTTCGTACATCAGCGCGAAGGTGGCGGCGAGCACCAGTGGAATGGCGATGGCGATGACCAGGCCCGAGCGCCAGCCGATCGACAGGAACGAGACCACCAGCACGATGACGAGGGCTTCGCCGAGCGCATGCATGAATTCGCTGACCGCATCCGTCACCACGTCGGGCTGATTGGCGATCTGATCGACGGCAACCCCGTAAGGCAGCGCCTCCTCGAAGCGCTGATAGGTCGCCTCGACGCCCTTGCCGACGTCGGTCACGTTGAAGCCCTTGGCCATCACGACGCCGACCTGGACGCTGTCATGGCCGTTGAAACGATACTTGCGCTGATAGGGATCTTCGAGCCCGGAACTGACGGTGGCGATATCGCCGAGACGCGTGACCTGGCCGCCGGCGCGAAGGCGCAGCTCGCGGATATCCTCCGCCTTTTTCACGTCGCCTTCGACGGAGATACGCACCGAGCGCAGGCCGGTATCGACGGAGCCGGCCGGATCGACGTTGTTCTGGCCCTTGATGGCGTTCTGCAGATCTGGGATGGTCAGGCCGCGCTCGGCGAGCGCCTTGGACGAGACGTCGATATAGATCTTTTCAGGCTGGTCGCCGATGATCACGGCCTTCTCGACACCCGGTGTCGTCAGCAGCATATCGCGCGCCTGGATCGCGAATTTTTTCAGTTCCGGATAGGAATAGCCCTCACCGCTGATCGAATGCAGCGTGATGAACGTATCGCCGAACTCGTCGTTGAAATAGGGGCCGAGCAGGCCCTGCGGCAGCTCGTTAGAGATATCGCCGACCTTTTTGCGCACCTGGTAGAAGGCATCCGCCACATCCTTCGAATTCGTGTCGCCCTTGACCTGCAGGGTGATGATCGCACTGCCGGCCCGGGTATAGGACTTGACCCAGTCGATATGCGGCGTTTCCTGCAGCTTGCGCTCGATCTTGTTGACGACCTGGTCTTCCATTTCCTGGATGGAGGCGCCCGGCCAGATCGCCTGAACGACCATGACGCGGAAGGTGAATTCAGGATCCTCGCGCTGGCCCATGCGCATCAGGCCGAGCACACCGGTGATGATGATCAGCCCGAAGAGGAAGCGGGCGATGCTCGGATGGCCGATCGCCCAGCGCGACAGATTGAAGGGCCGCTTTTCGGTGGTGTTGGCGTCCATGGTTCTATTCCCTTTTGCGACGCGATCAGCGGACCGTCTGTTCCGTATCGGCGAGCGCCGACTGCTGGTCCGGCACCTTCACCTTCAGATTTTCGCTCATGAACTGCGTGCCGGCCGCGACGACGAGATCGCCGGTATCGAGGCCTTCGGTCACATGCACGCCGTCGCCGGTGAAATCGGCGACCTTGATGTCGCGGCCATGCACGGTCGCCGTATCGCGGTCGACCGTCCAGACCATCTGCTTGCCGTCTTTCTCAGCCAGTGCGCTGAGCGGGATCGAGACATAGCTGTTGCCGGTGCTGACATCGGCCTCGATCGTCGCCGTCATGCCGAGCAGCACGCGCGGATCGTTCGGCAGGCTGACGCGCACCGCGAAAGTGCGCGACTGCTGGTCGGCGCTGCCGGAAACCTCGCGCACCTTGCCGTCAAGCAGCAGCTTTTTGTCGGCCCAGAAGCTTGTCTTGACGGTCTTCCCCGGCTTGAATTCGGCAATGTCATTTTCCGGAATGGCGATCTGCACTTCCTTCTCGCCGTCGACGGCAACGGTGACGACGGCGGTACCGGAACCGACGACCTGACCGGTATCGGCATTGATCGATGTGACGATGCCGTTCTGGCCGGCCTTGAGCTCGGTGTAGCTCACCTGGTTCTTCGCCTGATCGAGCGCGGAGAGCGCGGCATCGCGCTGCGAAATCGCCTGATCGTGACTGAGGGCGGCCTGTTCGAGCTGCGATTTCGGAGCGACGCTCTTGTCGAAAAGCTGCTCGGCGCGCTTGTTGGCAAGATCGGCGGTTTCGACGCTTCTTTCGGCCGCCGCGAGATTGGCTTCCGCCGTCTTGACCGCCAGCTGGTAATCGGTGGCGTCGACACGGGCGAGAACGTCACCCGGCATCACCCGGTCGCCGATATCGACGAGGCGTTCGGTGATCTTGCCGGCAACGCGAAATCCGAGGTTCATCTCCGTGCGCGCCTTGACCGAGCCGGAATAGTCGAGCTTGCGGGTATCGCCGGCCTTGGCGATCTCGACGACCTTTACCGGCCGGATGACTTGCTTGACCTCCGCCTTCTCTTCCGAGCAGGCGGAAACGCCGATACCGATGGCGCCGACAAACACGAGGCGGGCGACGGACGGCATGCGACGGCTAAAGGTCTTGAGCGAAAACATCTTCCGCACTCCTGGATCGTTTCGGGGGTCTTGACGGCGGCTGCCGTCCATTATTTCTTCAGCGCCCTGATCACGTAGTCGATCAGTTCGTCGACGCTCGCGCGGTTGGTTTTGGCAAGACATTGCGCCACCATCTGCGGATGGCAGAGATTGATCGTCGCCGCGCCGAAGCAGCGCGAGGCAACGACCGGGTCCTGCTCGGCGAATTCTCCGGCTGCAATGCCTTCGGCGATGATTTCAGCAATAAGATCGTGGACGCGGTCGATATGTTTTTCGATGACATGCCAGTCGCGCTCGATCGCGACGATGATCATCTCATGCACCTTCATCTCGTCGAGCATCAGATCGAGCGTCAACTGATGCTGTGTCTCGACATAGCGGCGCAGCCGCTCGCTGGCGCTGATCGGCTGATGGCGGATGTCGTAGGCGATCTGATAGGCGGTGGCGAGCATGCGCCCGCAGAGCGCCTGGTGGATCTCCACCTTGGAGGCGAAGAAACGATAAATATTGGCCGGCGACATGCCGAGATCACGGGCAATGTCGGCCACCGTCGTTTTGCTGTAGCCATAATGGCGGAACAGCCGCTCAGCCGCATCGAGAATGCGGGTGACATTCTCCTGCCGGGTGACGTCCAGCGTATTTTCCGTGATGTCGTCCATGGTTTCGATGCCCGAATTACGACTGACGATTTTTGAATTTCGTCAGTCGTAAAATATCAAGCGTCATTTGTCAATAGTGGGCGGAGCAGACAGGCGTCGTCAACCGATCGCACCGATGGTGTAGTCAGGGTTTAGAGGGAGATGATGAACACCCGGTAAAATTGAAAGTGCCGCGCGGAAGCGCGCGGCACATCGTCGGCGACAGCAGGAAATCAGGCCAGCTTGACGTCGAGCGTGATCGGAACGGCGGCGAGCGCCTTGGAAATCGGGCAGCCGGCCTTTGCCTTGTTGGCAAGTTCGGTGAAGGTCGCCTCATCGGCGCCGGGAATCCGGCCGGTGAGCGAAAGATGGATGGCGGTGATGGCAAAGCCGCCCTCGACGCTTTCGAGCGTTACCTTGGCGGAGGTTTCCATATGCTCGGCGGTAAAACCGGCTTCCCCGAGGATCAACGACAGCGCCATGGTGAAGCAACCGGCATGGGCGGCACCGATCAGCTCTTCCGGGTTGGTGCCGGCAATGCCTTCGAAGCGGCTGGCAAAGCCGTAGGGATAATCCTTGAGAGCGCCGCTCTGCGTCGAGATCAGGCCTTTGCCGTCTTTGAGGCCACCGGTCCAATGGGCCGAAGCCGTACGATTGATCTGCATGCCGTCCTCCTGTTTCGATTGTGCTTTCGAGCAAGCGGCAGGGCGCCGCTCCATGCCTTCGGGAGTTCTGAGAGCCTTCCCGATGGACAATATAATGCTCTATCTTGAGAAGACGACAGGCCTGTAAAAATCAGCAGGAGTGGAAGCGTTTTCAGGCCGGATGCTGCAGCACGCTGAGACCGCCGTCGATCGTCAGGCAGGTGGCGTTCATGAACGGGCACTCGTCGGAGATCATGAACACGGCCGCCATGGCGATCTCCTCAGGCGTCGCGATGCGCCCGCCGGGATGCAGCCTCATCGTCTCGGCTTTGGCAGCCTCCGGATCGGGAAAGCCGTTCCAGTAGTCGATCACCTTCTGCGTCGAAACATAGCCCGGCGCCAGCGCGTTCACCCGGATGTTGCGGGCCGCATATTCGAGCCCCAGGGATTTCGTCATCCCCAGCAGCGCATGTTTTGCCAGCGGATAGGGAAATGTGTGCGGGATGATGGTGAAAGCGTGCGTCGAAGCGATGTTGAGGATGACGCCGCCGCCCTGTTCGATCAGGCCAGGCAGCACCGCCTTGCAGCAGTTCCACGCACCCTTGAGATTGATGTCGAAACAGCGGTTCCACATCTCGTCGGTCGTCTCGAGCGGTTCGGCGAAGACATTGACGCCGGCATTGTTGACGAGCGCGTTCAGCTGCCCGATCTCCTCATTCGCCTGCGCGACCAACGTCGTGATCGTTCCGGCATCGGTAATATCGGCCGGCAGATAACCGAGCCGTCCACCGATGCTTTGCAGCTCTTTCGTTGACTTGGCGAGCAGTGCGGCGTCGCGGTCGACGAGAAAGACAGCCGCATCCTCAGTCATAAAGGCCTTCGCAATCGCAAGACCGATGCCCTGCGCGGCACCGGTTACCAGGATGTGCTTGCCCTGCAGCCGGCCGCCCATCATCTCCCCTCCGATTGAACCGGCAGCGCCGACATCAGAATCGTCACCGTGCCGGCAAGAATTTCGCCGGGCGCAAGCGGCGCGAGTCCGCCGAAATCAGGCAAATGGTGGCCGTTCGGCAGGTGGCTCATCGGCTCGAGGCAGAAGAAGTCGCTCCGGTCGACCGGCATATAGAGCATGAAGCGATCGAGCGCGCCGTCGGCTTCCAGTGCCGCCTGAAGGCCAAGTTCCGGCCAGGCGATGGCGGCCCGCCCGTTCCAGCCCTCGAAGGCATTGTTCATCCATCTCTGCGGCAACAGTTTTTCTGATCTGAAATCGAAATAGCCGGGCACTGGGCCGGGCAGATCAGGGAGATGGTCCGGCCGCTCGCTCCAATAACAATCGGCGGCAATCGTCAGACGCGTCTTCGGCGTCCGTACGAAGAAAGGGTGTTGACCGAGCCCGAAGGGAAGCACCGCCTCGCCGCGGTTTTCGACGGAGAGCGTCAGGATCAGCGCATCGCCGGCGACCCGGATCTCCTGCCGGGTGAGATAGGCATAGGGTGAAACCCTGTCGGCGGTCCGGGAAAAGGTAAAGCGCGCATGTTCTGAACTGGAGTCTTCCAGCTGCCACAGGCCGAGCCAGCCGTCGCCGTGCCGATAGAGCGGATCTGAGGTATTCGGCTGGAAGGCGTAATCGCGTCCGGCAAAGGACATGCTGTTGCCTTCGACGCGATTGCCGAACGGCACCATCGCAAAATTCGCCATTGTTCCGTCAGGCCCGCCGGCCGCAACGAGAAAGGGCATGCCTCGAAACGTCGCGGCGGTAACCGCGGCGCCCCGAGGGCTGACCCGGACGGCGAGATCGCCTTGCCTCAGTTCGATATCGCGTCCGGTCTGTCCTTCACTCATCCCCGTCGTCCCGCAGCCGAAGATCGCAAATTGTCGAGCAGCACGGCAATCAGCAGGATCAGCCCGCGCACGACATACTGATAGAATGCCTGGATATTCAAGAGATTCATAACGTTTTCGGCAATGCCCATGATCAGCACGCCGACGATGACGCCGCTCATCGCCGCCCTGCCGCCGGCCAGCGAAACGCCGCCGAGAACGCAGGCCGAAATCACCGACAGCTCAAGTCCCGTCGCCGCATTCGGCTGGCCGGAGGTGATGCGCGAGGCAAGCAGGATGCCGGCAATGCCGCAGACGAGCCCCTGCAGTGCAAAGATCCAGATGCGCATGTTGACGACATTGACGCCGGCAAGCCGCGAGGCTTCGGGATTGCCGCCGATCGCCAGCGTGTTCTTGCCGAAGACGGTGCGGTTGAGCACGAAACCGAAAAGGACGAAGAGCATCAGCATGATCCAGATCGGCGTCGGCACTGTCAGAAAGCGCGACAGGGCCAGCTGATAAAAGGCCGGATCGTTGATGCCGACGGCACGGCCATCCGAGGCGATCAGCGCCAGCCCGCGCACGATCTGCATGGTCGCAAGCGTCGTGATCAGCGCGTTGATGCGGAACCGGGCGATGACGATGCCGTTGACGAAGCCGACGACGGCGCCGCACAGCAGGGCGGCGAGCAAACCGAGAGGGATGGAGCCCGTGGCGTTCGAGACCATCACGGCGATCATGCCGGAGAAGGCGACGATCGACCCGACCGAAAGATCGAAATCGCGCGACGCCAGGCAGAACATCATCGTGCAGGCGACGATACCGATGGTGACCACCGACTGCAGCAGCCCCAGCATGTTTCGCTCGGTCAGGAAATTCGGCACGAAGAGCGAGACGATCACGAAGGCAGCGGCGAAGATCACCACCAACCCCTGTTCGCCGAGAAGGATTTTTTTCAACGAATTCATTATCCGTATTCCTGGTGCTAAATGCTGCCTGCGGCATTCTTATCGGGGAGCGCAGCGGTGAGGATGGCGCGCTCGTCGAAATCCTGGCGGGCGACATTGGCCGCCACCTTGCCCTGACACATCACCATGATGCGATCGCAGATGCCCATGACCTCGGGCAATTCGCTTGATATGACCACGATCGCCATGCCGCCGGCCGCAAGTTCGTAAAGGATCTCGTAGATTTCCGATTTCGCCCCGACGTCGATGCCGCGCGTCGGTTCGTCTATGACGAGGACCTTGATGCCCTGCTCGGAAAGCCAGCGGCCGAGAATGACCTTCTGCTGGTTGCCGCCGGAGAGATTGATGATGTCCTGCTTGCGCGACGGGGTTCGCACCCGAAGCCGGGCGATGAACCGATCGGCCAGCGCCGCCTCTTTTTTCGGGCTCAGAATGCCGAAGGGCGAGAAATGCCGGCGCGACGAAATCGCGATATTCTCTTCGATCGACCGGCCCTGGACGATGCCGTCGAATTTGCGGTCCTCCGGGCAGAGCACCATGCCGGCCTTGATCGCCGCCTTCGGACTGTTCGGCAAGACGACAACGCTATCGATCGCGACCTGACCCTGATGCCTGACATCGGCGCCGTAGAGCAGCCGCGCCATCTCGCTGCGGCCGGCGCCGATCAGGCCGAAGAAGCCGAGGATCTCGCCCTGGCGGACGGAGAAACCGATGGGATTGCGCAGCCTCGGCCCCGACAGGCCCTTGACCTCCAGCCTGATGTCGCCGAGCGGACGTTCGCGCCATCCCCAGACATTACTGATCTCGCGCCCGACCATTTCCGAGATGATCTGCTCGCGTGTCGTCTCGGCGATGTCGGGATGGTGGGCGGCAAGCTTGCCGTCGCGCAACACGCTTAGGCTGTCGCAAAGCCGAAAAATCTCGTCGAGACGATGCGAGACGTAGAGAATGACCGTTCCCTTCGCCTTCAGCCTCTCGATCAGGGAAAACAGGATCTCGCTCTCGCGCGATGAAAGCGAGGAGGTCGGCTCATCGAGCGCGATCACCCGTGCGTCGAGCATGACGGCCTTGGCGATCTCGACCATCTGCCGCGCGCCGATCGAAAGCGTGGCGACCTTGGCCGCCGGATCGACGTCGATGCCGATCTCTTCGAGCTTTCCCCGCACCGTTTCGATCAGCCTGCTCGAATGGATCATGCCGCCCTTGGCCGGAAAACGCCCGAGCCAGAGATTTTCGGCCACCGTCAGCTCCGGAACGAGCTGCAATTCCTGATGGATGACGACGATACCAGCATGAAAGGCGTCACGCACGGATCCGTATTTCTGCTCCTCCGCCCCGATCAGGATGCTGCCGGTATCGGCGGCCTGATCACCTGATAGCACGCGGATCAGCGTCGATTTGCCCGCGCCGTTCTCGCCCATCAGGCCGTGCACGGCGCCCTTCTCGACTGAGAATGAAACATCCGCCAGCGCCTGCACGCCGGGATAACCCTTGGAGATATTGTTGAATTCGAGGAAAGCCATCACCGCTCCGCCGAGAGGATCCGGCGGCACGCTGAGCGGCCGCCGTCTATATCATCGTGGAAGGTTTACTCGATGCCGAGATCCTTGCGGACCTTGTCGTAATCGCTGCGCAGCGCCAGCGAACCGGAGGTCAGCGTCAGCTTTTCCGGCGCCTTGTCGTTGGCGATCCAGTCGTACATGTTGAGCGCCGTCTCGTAACCATGACGCTTCGGCGAGATGATGACCGTGCCGAAGAAGCCCGTCGCTGCCGGCTTCTTGAATTCGTTGATCGCCGATTCCGCGCCGCCGATGCCGACGCCGATGACATTGGCCGCGGGGATACCCACAGATTCCGAAGCGCGGACGGCGCCGAGGACGGCTTCGTCATTGAGACCGAAGGCGACCCAGTATTTGACGTCGGCATGTTTGTTGAGAACGGTGGTCGCTGCATTCAGCGCCGCTTCGGTATCGGTCTTCGCCTGCGGCGCGTCATAGATGTTCTCGGCCGGAAAGCCGGCGGACTTCAGCACCGAGATGGCGCCCTCGACGCGGTCGACGGCCGTCGGCAGCTGATCGTAGGAGACACGGATCGCACCGACATTCTTCATGTCCCAGCCGCGTTTCTTGATTTCGTCGACGATGGCCTGGCCGACAGTCTCGCCGATCTTGGTGGCCGAAATGCCCATGTGCGGCACCTCTTCCAGCGGCTTGCCGTCGGCGCTGACGAGGCGATCGTCGACAGTCATCAGTTTCAGCTGGTTGGCTTCCGCCTTGGCGACGATGCCGGGGCCGAGCTTGACGTCGGGCGTGCAGATGATGAAGCCCTGCGCACCTTGAGCGCCGAGATTGTCGATCGCCGACTGAACCTTCTCGCCGTCTTCGGCGCCGATCTTGACGACGGTGAAGCCTTTTTCCTTGGCGGCCTGGTCGGCGAATTTCCATTCGTCCTGGAACCACGGCTCCTCAGGCTGCTTGACGATGAACCCGATTTTCACGTCTGCGGAAAATGCCGAGCCGGCTGCCAGAATGGCGAAGGTGCCAGCCAGGATGGCTGCTTTGAACAAGCGCATGTCTCTCTCCCGAAATTCTAAAAATCATGCAGCCGCCTCCCAGGCAGCGCCTATGAATTAAGATAAATCATCATACCAGTCAATTGCCAATGTATGATGATTGCAATAATACGATATTGACGAGGTGCTGGAGGAAGCGTCGCAAAGCGGATCGAATTCGGATAATGAGGTTCGATTGCCTGGCGCCAGAGATAGAGCGGAGAGGTGAGTTGGAAACAAACGAGCGACAGGACGGGGCCGAAAGCCCCGGCATCGAGCGCCGTCCACGTGTACGCCGCAACGTCACCGCGGCGATCGCACAGGATATCTGCGCGGAGCGGTATCCCTCAGGCTCGCCGTTGCCCCGCGAAAACGATCTCTGCCAACTCTACGGCGTCAGCCGCACCGTCATCCGCGAATCGCTGAAAGTGCTGGAATCCAAGGGCCTTGTCCGCGGAAAGCCGCGGATCGGCACCACCGTCTGCGATCGGGTCGACTGGAATATCCTGGATGCCGACGTGCTCGATTGGATTGGTCCTTATATCAAGGATTTCGACCTGCTCGGCTGCATTCTCGAAGCTCGCCGCACCATCGAGCCGGCAGCGGCGGAATATGCCGCCGAGCGCGCCAGCGCCCAGGAGATCGCCGATCTCGACAAGGCTTGGCGGCAGATGCGCGACAGTGCCGGCGATCCGGAAAGCTTCACCGATGCCGACGTCATGTTTCATACGGTGCTGCTGACCGCCAGCCACAACCAGGTCTTCCGCCGCCTGTCGAGCGCCATTCATGCGGCGCTGAAATATGCGCTGCATGCCTCCAACATCGGCGTCGAGAATCGCGAGGATGCGGTGCTCGTTCACGGTCAATTGGTCGAGGCCCTGCGCATGCGCGACAAGACAGGCGCCCGCGACTGCGCCAACCGCATGCTCGATCTTGCGGTGCGCGACCTTGCCGCCGCCGAAAAGGCGATCGGCAGAACGAAATAAGCAATCCGTGGCTGGGCCGCCGGTCAAAAATCTGAAGAGAGACTGAAGAGCAGCGATGAAGATCACCAA
Source organism: Rhizobium acidisoli (assembly GCF_002531755.2). Classification (NCBI taxonomy): domain Bacteria; kingdom Pseudomonadati; phylum Pseudomonadota; class Alphaproteobacteria; order Hyphomicrobiales; family Rhizobiaceae; genus Rhizobium; species Rhizobium acidisoli. The sequence goes on from NZ_CP034998.1 coordinate 3,653,739, forward strand.
ACTCACCACCTATATCGTTCCGCCGCGCTGGCTGTTTTTGAAGATCGAGACCGACGAGGGCATCATCGGCTGGGGCGAACCGGTCGTCGAAGGCCGCGCGCTGACCGTCCAAGCCGCCGTCCACGAACTGGAAGACTATCTGATCGGCAAGGATCCCTTCCTGATCGAGGACCACTGGACGGTCATGTATCGCGGCGGCTTCTATCGCGGCGGCGCTGTACACATGAGCGCCATCTCCGGCATCGACCAGGCGCTGTGGGACATCAAGGGCAAGGCCCTCGGCCAGCCGATCCATTCCCTGCTGGGCGGCCAGCTGCGCGACCGCATCAAGGTCTATTCCTGGATCGGCGGCGATCGTCCGGCGGATGTCGCCAACAATGCCAGAGAGGTGGTCGCCCGCGGCTTCAAGGCGATCAAGCTCAACGGCTGCGAGGAAATGCAGATCGTCGACACCAACGAGAAGGTGGAAAAGGCGGTCGAAACCATCGCCGTCATCCGCGAGGCGATCGGCCCGCATATCGGCATCGGCGTCGATTTCCACGGCCGCGTGCACAAGCCGATGGCCAAGGTTCTCGCCAAAGAACTCGAACCCTACAAGCTGATGTTCATCGAGGAGCCGGTTCTTTCGGAAAACAAGGAGGCGCTGCGCGACATCGTCAACCATACCTCGACGCCGATCGCGCTTGGCGAACGGCTCTTTTCGCGCTGGGACTTCAAGCAGGTTCTGTCGGACGGTTATGTCGACATCATCCAGCCGGATCTGTCGCATGCCGGCGGCATCACCGAGTGCCGCAAGATCGCGGCGATGGCCGAAGCCTATGATGTGGCGCTGGCGCCGCATTGCCCGCTAGGCCCGATCGCACTCGCCGCCTGCCTGCAGGTCGATGCCGTCAGCTATAATGCCTTCATCCAGGAACAGAGCCTCGGCATCCATTACAACAAGGGCAACGACATCCTCGACTACATCTCCAACAAGGAGGTGTTCCAATATGCCGATGGTTTCGTCTCGATCCCCCAGGGGCCCGGTCTCGGCATCGAAGTCGACGAGGCCTATGTCATCGAGCGCGCGAGGGAAGGCCACCGCTGGCGCAACCCGATCTGGCGCCACGCCGACGGCAGTTTCGCCGAATGGTAAGAAGAAAGGGTCGCGCAAGCGGCCCTTTTTTCATTCGCCGTGTAGCAAATCGGTCATCTCGTCCGTCATGGTGGAAACGCAAACAGGAGATCTTACGATGGCCAGAGCAATCGCAATCATCGTCGCCCGCATCATTTTCAGCTTCATCTTCTTCATGGCCGCCGGCTTCAAATTCGCCGATATCGGCGCGACGGCGGGTTACATCGCCGCTGCCGGTTTTCCGATGGCGACATTCCTTGCCTGGGTCGCGGCCTTCTTCGAGATCGCCCTGGCGCTCGCTTTCATAACCGGGGCCTTCTTCACCGAGGCCAGCCTGCTGGCGGGCATCTACGTGATCTTCCTTGCCTTTGCCTTCCACGGGCCATCCCATTGGCAGCAGAACCAGGCCGAATTCGGCTTCTTCGTGGATCACTTCACCTTCCTCGCCGGCCTGCTCTTTGCCGCCGTCCACGGGCCGGAGAAATGGGCGCTTCGGTATAATCTTCTCAGATAGCGCCACCGGCCTTTCCTTCCGGAACCAAGAGCCGAGCGGAACATTGGCTTACAATGGCAAGGAGGGCGCCCATGGAGCTGAAGGGAAAGATCGCATTGGTGACCGGCGCCGGGTCCGGCATCGGCAAAGCGGCTGCTTTCAGGCTCGCCGCGGAAGGCGCGAGGGTCGCCGTGCTGAGCCGCACCGCCGACGAGGTGGAAAAGACGTGCACCGAGATCAAGGCGGCGGGCGGCGAATCGATCGCGCTGATCGCCGACACCAGCGACGAGGCGCAGATGCGCAGAGCCGTGGAGCAGCTGACCGATGCGTTCCACGGCATCGACATCGTTGTCGCCAATGCCGGCATCAACGGCGTCTGGGCGCCGATCGACGATCTGAAGCCGGATGAATGGGACAAGACCATCGCCGTCAATCTGCGCGGCACCTATCTGACCTTGCATCTGACGGTCCCGCATCTGAAGAGGAATGGCGGCTCGATCGTCGTCGTCTCCTCGATCAACGGCACCCGGACATTCACGACGCCGGGCGCCACCGCCTATACCGCAACCAAGGCAGGCCAGGTCGCCATGGTTCAGCAGCTGGCGCTGGAACTCGGCCGGCACGGCATCCGCGTCAATGCCGTCTGCCCCGGCGAGATCGAGACCAATATCGGCGCCAACACCAATAGCCGCCATCGCGAGGAGACCGAGGTGCCGGTCATCTGGCCGCAGGGAGATATCCCGATCGCCGGCGGCAAGGCGGGCAAGAGCGAGGATGTCGCCGAAACCATTCTCTTCCTCGCCTCAGACCGGGCTCGACATATCACCGGCACGCCGATCTGGATCGACGGCGGCCAGGGACTGCTGCGATAGGCCTGCGTCCTGCGACAATCAGGCGTTCAGCCGGGCGTTATCGAGCGTATAGAGTTCCTGCGCGCGCTGCACGCCGCGCAACGCATAACGTCCGACACAGGCAAGTGCGGCGCGCTGTGCCTCCGGTATCGCTGTGGCGAAATCGGAGGAGATCAAAAGATTGAGATCCACTGATCGGCACATCGAAGCGATGCGGCTGACCTCGTTGACGGCAGGGCCGATGACCGTGAAGTCCAGCCGGTCCTGACTGCCGATATTGCCGTAAAAGACGTCGCCGATATGCAAGCCGATATAGACATCCGTCGTTGGCCGGTCGTCGGCGTTGCGTTCGGCGTTCAGCTTGGCGAGCTTTTCCCGCAGAAGCGCTTCGGCGTGGAGCGCCGCACGACAGGTCTCCGCCGGCACCTCGCCCTTGAAGATCGCCAGCACGCCGTCGCCGATCAGCTTCAGCACATTGCCGCCGGATTCGTGGATCGCCGTGATCACCGCCTCGCTATAGTCGTTGAGCAAGGGGATGATTTCTTCCGGCGGTACGCTGTCGGAGATCTTGGTGTAGTTCAACAGATCCGAAAACCAGAGTGCGGCGGAAATCCGCTCCGATTTGCCGCGGCTGATCTTGCCCTCCATGACCTGACGCGCCGCGTCCTCGCCGAGATAGACTTCGGCGATGGTGCGGGCGATGCGCCCGAGCCCGATGCACTTGATCGCCAGTCCCAGCACCGGCACCAGCTTGCGCAGGATGGCGAGGTCGTGATCGGAAAAACCCTCGGGATGTTTGGTCGCGAAATGCGAGAAGAAACAATCCATTTCGCCGATCGTTCCAGCCTCGCTGAAACGATGGACCATCGCCACGAAATCCGTGTGGCCGGCTTCAGCAATCGTATCGAGCAGGCTGAAATCGATCGGATCACCAAAGCCGAGACGTCGGCGTATCTCCCGTTCATTATTGGCCCAAAGATAATAAAAGGCCGAGCGCTGCCAGTTCGCCGCGGCTTCCCCGGAGCTCGTCGAGCCATATTCGAACTCGGTCTCGATCTCCTCCTCGCTGTCCCAGCGGAAGGCGCGGCCCTCATGCACCGGGTGCAGCGTATCCATCAGCGCCAAGCCGCGGTCGAGCGGCAGCCCGGCATTGCGACAGGCCGCACAGAAACCGGTCATGAGCTCGGCTTCCGAGGCGCCCTTCAGTCCCTGCTCCGTGATCCAGGCTGCAATTGTGCTGACGTCGCTATAATCCATGCCGCTCACCTTCACTCTCGCCCAAGCTGTAGTCCGAATTCGGCATCGAAGGAAGCCAATTGGCTCAATCGCCGACGGGCATGTTGTAAGGCGTGACGATTTCGACCGATGAGAGCGAGGCCGGAACCGCCCGACCCGGTGACGTCGCTCGGCCCATGATCGCCCTGAAGGCCGAACGCGCATCGGTCCTGAGATCATGGTGCAGCACGAAGCCGATCCGGCGGGCGGCAAGCAGGGCGCGGTTGTCGACGTCGAGATCATGGGCGACGAAGGCGTGGACCGGGCGTCTGGCCGCATCGAAGGCTGCCAGCACAGCCCGGTTGCCGCCACCGATCGAATAGACGGCATTGACGGTGGGATCGGCGGCAAGGGCAGCCGCCGCAAGCGTTCCCGTCGCCGTATCGGTGCCGTGGCCCTCGCTGATTTCGGTGATGCCGATCCCGGGATAATCGGCGCGGATGATGCGGCGAAAGCCGATCTCGCGCTCCTCCTCGCCACGAAACCGCCCGCTCGACAGCGTAACCAGCACCTTGCCGCCGCCACCGCTCGCAAGGACTTCGCCGATGAGATAGGCGGCGGTCTCGCCCGCCGCCCGGTTGTCGGCGCCGGCATAGGCGATGCGCGCCGAATTCGGCAGGTCAGTCACCAGTGTCACCACCGGAATGCCGGCCGCATCCGCCCGCGCAACGGCAGCGGCCACCTCGGCAACGTCAGGCGCCTTCAGCACGATGCCGTGTGTGCCGCGCAGCCGGATGCGGTCGAGAAGCTGCACCATCTCGGCCGGCTTCATCACCTCGGCGAAATGGAACCGGCATCGGAAGATGCCGGGCAGGAAGGCCGCCATCTCCGCCTCGAAGGCGGCGCGCACCGCATCGCTGAAACGCTGGGGTGTCTCCATGACGATGTCGATCGCCAGCATGCGCCCGCTCGCCACCGCCCCGGCCTGCTGCTTTTCGAGCTCCGCGATCGCCGCCTTCACCCGCATCTCCGTCTGCTGGCGCACACCCGGCCGTCCGTTCAGCACGCGGTCGACGGTTGCGGTGCTCAATCCAGCCTGGAAGGCGATGTCCTTGACGAGGAAGAGATGGGCCATGGATTCCGTTTGATGGTTTTTTGATGGATTCCTGATCTATATCACCCGGCAGCGCGGCGTATAGTGCCTTCATCGAAAGAGGAGGAGCCATCATGAAAACCGACAATCAGCAGAAATTGCGCGCCGACCGTGTCTGGCTCAGCGAAGACAGCTGCGATCTCGAGGATTTTCGCCGCCTGGCGGAAAAGACCACCGCGCTTGCCGATTACCCCACGGCCTCTGCCGTCGAAAAAAACGTGCTGATCTATGACAGCCGCAAGGTGACGGCGGCGGCCGCAACGCCGGAGGGCCGGCGCGCCGTGCTGGCCGAAATCTCAGAGGCCTTCGGCGACGGTCCCGGCGTCGCCGTCTTCAAGCATGCGTACGAGCATACAGGCATCATCGACCGCGCCAGCGAGGTCTTCGATCAGATCATCGAGGAGCAGCACCGAACCTCAAGCGGCGGCGGCGATCACTTCGCCAAGCCCGGCGCCAACGACCGCATCTGGAATTCGCTGGAGAAACATTGCCTCGCCGATCCTGCGAACTTCGTTGAATATTACGGCAATGCCATCGTCGCACTGGCAAGCCAAGCCTGGCTCGGCCCGAGCTACCAGATGACCGCCCAGGTCAACCGCGTCAATCCGGGCGGCGCGGCGCAGTCGGCCCATCGCGACTATCATCTCGGCTTCCAATCGTCTGCGGTGATCGAGCAGTTTCCGGTGCATGTGCACCGGCTTTCGCCGGTGCTGACGCTGCAGGGTGCGGTCGCCCATTGCGACATGCCGCTCGAAAGCGGCCCGACGCTCTTCCTGCCGCACAGCCAGACCTATGTGCCGGGCTATCTCGCGCTCAAGCGCCAGGAATTCCGGGATTATTTCGAGGCCAACCACGTCCAGCTGCCGCTCGAAAAAGGCGACGTCGTCTTCTTCAATCCCGCCCTCTTCCACGCCGCCGGCACCAACCGCTCGGCCGATATCAAGCGCGTCGCCAACCTGTTGCAGGTCTCCTCCGCCTTCGGCCGGGCGATGGAAACCATCAATCGCGAGAGGATGAGCGCCAGACTCTTTCCCGCCCTGAAGACCTTGCAGGACAGGCTGTCGCCCGATGCGATCGCCAACGCCGTCGCCGCCTGCGCCGAAGGCTATTCCTTCCCGACCAATCTCGACCGCGACCCGCCGCTCGGTGGCCTGGCGCCGAAGACGCAGGCGCAGCTGATGCACGAGGCATTGAAGGAAGGCTGGAGCGACGAAGCCTTTGCGGCAGCGCTTGCCGAGCAGGCTGAGAAGAAGCTGAGCTGAGCTTGGAGATTGAAGCCCCCTCATCCGCCCTACGGGCACCTTCTCCCCGATGGGTAGAAGGGGGGAATAGAGACGGCGCGGCATATCCCTTCTACCCATCGGGGAGAAGGTGCCGGCAGGCGGATGAGGGGGCCGCTCGCACTGACATAACCGCGCCTCCCGCACCCGCGGGAGGCCATTCGCATATCACCACCAAGGAGGAACCACATGAGCACGGATCACGGCCGCCTCGACGGCAAGATCGCCATCGTCACCGGCGGCACGCAGGGGTTGGGCGCCACCATCGCCCGTCTCTTCGCCGAACGCGGTGCCGAAGGTATCGTCATTTGCGGCCGCAACGAAGCCAAGGGCCAGGCGAAGGCCAATGAGATTTCGGCCGCGACCGGCGTGAAGGTCGTCTACGTCAGGGCCGACCTCGGCAAGGTCGAGGACGCCAGAAATGTCGTCCACGCCTGCGACGAGGCCTTCGGCCGGGTCGACGCGCTGGTCAATGCCGCTGCCATCACCGATCGCGGCACCATCCTCGACACCAGCCCTGAACTCTTCGACGCCATGTTCGCCGTCAACGTGCGCGCACCGTTCTTCCTGATGCAGGAGGCGGTGAAGGTCATGCGCCGCGAAAAGACCGAGGGCACCATCGTCAACATCGGCTCGATGTCGGCCAAGGCAGGCCAGCCGTTCATCGCCGCCTATTGCGCCTCCAAGGGGGCGTTGGAAACGCTGACGAAGAACACAGCTTACGCGCTGCTGCGCAACCGCATCCGCGTCAACGGCCTCAACATCGGCTGGATGGCCTCCGAAGGCGAGGATCGCATCCAGCGCGAATATCACGACGCCCCCGCCGACTGGCTGGAGAAGGCGGCGGCAGGCCAGCCCTTCGGCCGCCTCGTCGATCCGCATGAGGTGGCGCGCGCCTGCGCCTACCTGTCGTCGGCCGAATCCGGCCTGATGACCGGCTCAGTCATCTGCTTCGACCAGTCAATCTGGGGTGCCTATGACGGCTCGCCGCATCCGGTGGCGGCACTCTGATAGGTCGGGAGCCCGGCATTTCCATGCCGGGCTCTGGCACCTCCCAGGATTTGCCGCTAGGAAGATGCGGCAGCATTCAGGGAGAAACTGGCGTGGCCGACAATCCGCTTTATGACATCCGCGATGAACGTTTTAGCGCTCTGGTCATCGGCAGCGCCGCGCTCGAAGAACTCTATTCCGGCTGCCGCTGGACGGAAGGCCCGGTCTGGTTTTCCGACCTGAACTGCCTTCTCTGGAGCGATATTCCGAACGAACGCATTATGCGCTGGACGCCGGATGGTACGGTCTCCGTCTTTCGCTCGCCCTCCAACTACGTCAACGGCAATACCCGCGACCGGCAGGGCCGGCTGGTCTCCTGCGAACATGGCGGCCGCCGCGTCACCCGCACAGAGCCGGACGGCACCATCACCGTTCTCGCCCACAGCTACAGGGGCAAGCGGCTGAACTCGCCGAACGATGTCGTCGTGCATTCCGACGGCGGGATCTGGTTCACCGATCCGACCTACGGCATCCTGTCGGATTACGAAGGCCACAGGGCCGAGCCCGAGCAGCCGACCCGCAACGTCTACCGAATCGATCCCGCAAGCGGCGCGATCGAGGCCGTCATCGACGATTTTATCCAGCCGAACGGCCTTGCCTTTTCGCCCGACGAGACGAAGCTCTACATTGCCGATTCCGGCTCGGCAAAACATGAAGTGCCGCGCCATATAAGAGTTTTCGACGTCGTCGACGGCAGGAAGCTCGCAAACAGCCGCTATTTCTGCAGCCTCGACGTCGGCAATCCTGACGGTTTCCGCTTCGATGTCAGCGGCAACCTCTGGACAAGTGCGTCCGACGGCGTGCACTGCTTTTCGCCGGACGGCACCCTGCTCGGCAAGATCAGGGTGCCGCAGACGGTGTCCAACCTCACCTTCGGCGGCCCCAAGAAGAACCGGCTGTTCATCACCGCGACGCGCTCGGTCTATTCGATCTATACGAAGACCAACGGCGCCCAATATCCGTAGGTACCGGCGCTCTGCCGGCGCCGGCCCGTGGCATAAGATCAGGCCTTCACCCCGTCCGGCCTGCCATGCAGCGGCTCGGCGCGGTGCCAGTTTTCCAGGATGCGGCCATCGGTGTGTTTCTGCCGCGCCCAGCGGATGCCGTTCGAGATCACTTTGTGCACGGTCTTGTCGTGATAGATCGGATAGGTCTCGTGGCCGGGGCTGAAGAAGAATATCCGCCCCCGTCCGCGCTGGAAGGTGCAGCCGCTGCGGAACACTTCGCCACCGGAATACCAGGAGATGAACACCAGCTCGTCCGGCTGGGGGATGTCGAAAGGCTCGCCATACATTTCCGAGGCATTGACCTCGAAATAGGGCGGCAGTCCCTCGGCGATCGGATGTGAGGGATTGACCACCCAGACCCGCTCCAGGTCTCCATCCGGCGTCTCGCGCCAGGAAAGATTGGCATTGGTCCCCATCAGCCTGCGGAAGAGTTTGGAATGATGGCCGGAATGCAGCACCAGCAGGCCCATGCCCTTCAGCACGCGCTGCTGCACGCGCTCGATCAGCCCGTCGCTGACCTCCTCATGCGCCATGTGCCCCCACCAGAGCAGCACGTCGGTATCATCGAGCACGCTGTCCGGCAGGCCTTCATCGGGATCGTCGAGCGTGCCGCGGCGGATTTCGAAATCCGGATTGGCGATGCCGGCAGCGATCGCGCCGTCGATGCGATCGGGATAGATCTCCTGGACCTCCTTATGGAGCTGCTCGTGGCGTCCCTCGTTCCAGATGGTGACCTTGATTGTCATGGCATTCCTCGATGTTTGCGGTCAGGCGGTTGCCGGACGGATCACCCGGCCGGCGGAATCGAATAGATGGCAGGCGGCGGGATCGGCGGTCAGCGACACGCGGTCGCCCGGCCGCACAGCGATATCGCCCTCGGCACGCACGACGATCGGCTGCTGCCCGGAGCCGACGGTCATGTAGGTCTCGACGCCGAGCCGCTCGACGATGACGACTTCTGCCGTGAAATGGCCCTTCCCTTCCGGCGCGATCTTCAGATGCTCCGGCCGGATGCCGAGTTTGGCCTCGCCCTGCGGCACCGAGCCATTGGCATCGGCAAGATCGAGCGACAGCCCGATCGGACTGTCGAGATGCAGCGCACCCACAGAGGCCCGCGTCGCGGTGACCGGGATGACGTTCATCTTCGGCGAGCCGATGAAGGTCGCGACGAATTCATTCTGCGGCTGATGGTAGAGCGACATCGGCGCGCCCTCCTGTGCCACCAGGCCCTTGTTCAGCACGACGATGCGGTCGGCCATCGTCATCGCCTCCACCTGATCGTGGGTGACGTAGACGACGGTCGCCTTCAGCTCGCGGTGCAGGCGCTGCAGCTCGGCGCGCATTTGCACGCGCAGCGCCGAATCGAGGTTCGAGAGTGGCTCGTCGAACAGGATCAGCGACGGCTTCTTGATGATGGCGCGGCCGATCGCCACCCGCTGGCGCTGGCCGCCGGAAAGGGCGGCCGGGCGGCGGTCAAGATAGTCGGTGAGCTGCAGGATCTCGGCGACGCCTTCCACCTGCCGGCGAATTTCCGCCTCCGGCACCTTTTTCAGGCTGAGGGAAAAGCCGATGTTTTCGGCAACGGTCATATGCGGATAGAGCGCATAGGACTGGAACACCATGGCGATGCCGCGCTTGTCGGGCGGCACGTCGTTGATGCGCTTGCCGTCGAGGACGAGATCGCCTTCGTCGATGCCTTCGAGGCCGGCGATCATGCGCAGCAGCGTCGACTTGCCGCAGCCGGACGGACCGACGAAGACGGCGAATTCCCCGTCCTCAACGGTGATATCGACGCCCTTGATGACCTCGAGCGCGCCGTAGAACTTGCGAACGTTTCTGAGATTGATCATCCGTTTCTCCTCTTGATCTCAGCCCTTGACGCCGCCCGAAAATGTCTGGACGAGGAAGCGCCGCGCAAAGCCGAAGGCGACGACGGCCGGCAGCAGATAGATGAAGGCCAGCGCAGTCAGCAGGCCGTAGTCGATCTCGTTGATGCGGAGAAAAGCGCGGAAGAGGCCGAGCGGCAGCGTCTGCAGCTCCGGCGACGACAGGAAGATCAGCGGCAGCAGGAAATCGCCCCAGGCCGACATGAAAGCGAACAGCCCGGCGGCAGCAAGCCCCGGCAGCGCCAGCGGGATCAGCACCCGGCGGATGCGCTGAATCAGCGTCGCCCCGTCCATCAGCGCCGCCTCTTCATAGTCTCTCGGCAGCCCGTCGAAGAAGGTCTTCATGATCCAGAGCGCCAGCGGCAATTGCATCGTCGCCAGCACCAGGATCAGCCCGAGATAACCGTCGATGAAGCCAGTCCAGCGCATGATGCCGCGGGCATAGCTGCCGAAGATCGGCCTGAGCATCGCCGCTTCGGCATTGTTCAGCGTCAGCAGGAATTTGTAGAGCGGCACGACGAGCGCCGTCGGCGGCAGCACGCGGATGAGCAGGATCGCATAGAGGAAGGGCAGCTTCCACCAGGCGCGGGTGCGCGACAAGGCGTAACCGCCGAGCCCCGCCAGCACCATGACGAGCAGCGTGGCGCTGCCGACGACGAAGAGCGAGTTGAACAGCCACTTCGCCCCGTCTTCCTTGGTGAAGACTCTGACATAATTGGCGAAGGTCCATTGCTGCGGCCAATGCAGGAAGAGCTGGGCATTGCCGTCGAAAGAGGCAAGCAGCACCCAGAAGAAGGGTACGGCGCAGAAAATCGACATTAGCGACAGCGTCGCATAGGCGATCAGGTCGGAACGGCTCTTGTTGGCGGTCTCGCTCGGGGAAACGACGGCCATGTCAGACCTCCACCTTCATGGCTCGGACATAGCCGATGCCCAATATCAGCGAGATGACGAGCGCGACGACTGCGACCGCGGCGCCGTAGCCGAGCTGGAACGCCGTGAAGGACTGATTGTAGATATAAATGCTGACGACCTCGGTCGCGCCGCCCGGCCCGCCGCGTGTCAGCGCATAGACGAGACCGAAGACGGCGATGGTCGAGACGGCCGAGATCAACATGTAAAGCAGGATCGTCGGCATCATCAGCGGCAGGGTGATGCGGCGAAACATCTGCGATGGCGTGGCGCCGTCCATGCGCGCCGCCTCGTAAATCTCAGCCGGTATGGTGCTGAGACCCGCCGTCAGCAGGATCATCGCCGTGGCGATGCCGCGCCAGGTGTTGACGATGATGATCATCGACAGCGCGAAGACCTGCAGCCAGTCGGCCGGTGTGACGCCGAAGAAGCTGACGATGCGGCTGAGCGTGGCATTGTCGCCGCCCGCCAGCATCGAGATCCACATGAAGCCGGCGACGACCTCGGGCGCGGCATTGGGCAGCAGGATGATCGATGAGAACACACGCCGGAAACGGATCGGCCGGCGCAGCGCGATTGCCGAGATCAGGCCGAGCACGAACTGGCCGATCACCGCGGAACCGATGACGAAGACGAAGGTGACGAACAGCGAATTCCAGAACTTCGCGTCGTTGAACAGCCTGGCATAATTCCGGAAACCGACGAAACGCGGCCGGAGGGCCGCCGCCCCGGTCAGCGCCTCGTTGGTGAAGCTCAGATAGATGGAATAGATGGCCGGATAGATGACGAAGGCCAGAAGCAGCACGAGCGAGGGCAGCAGGATCAGCAGCCATTGCCGCTCGGCGCGCTTTTCATGAGAGTTTCTGGCCATGGAAGCTCGCAACCTGACGAATGAACCGGCTCATCAAACAAGGACGGGAAGACGCGGGGCCTTGGCGCCGCGTCCCCGTTCGCGGGGAAAGCAAGCCGAGGCTTACTTCACCATGTCGTCGCCGAGCGTTTCCTTGACGTAGTCGACCAGGATCTTCTGGGCGCCGGCGGCATCGGTTTCCTTGCGCAGCAGCGCTTCCGTCGCCCGCGCCACGCCTTCCGAAACCGTGCCGAAACCGGAGGCCTGCTTGAGGAACACGCCGTTTCCGGCCGCCGCATGGATCGGAACCGGCTCCGTCAGTTTCTGGAAGTCGGCATTGTCGGCCGCATCCTTGCTGGCGGGGATGTTGCCGATGCGGGCGGCGTAGGAAACCTGCGTCTCGATCGAGCCGATCTCCATCAGCGCCTTGATCGCGAGTTCGGTATTGGGCGATTTGGAATTGACGGCCCACGGCGCGGCAAGGTTGGCGAGCACATACTGACCGGTGCTCTGGCCCGGAACTGTCCAGGTTCCCACAACCTTTGTCACTTCGGGGATCGGGTTCTTGCTCTCGCGGCCCCAGTCGAAAATATAGCACCAGGAGCCGCAGCTGGTCGCGGCGAGCTTGCCTTCCGGGAACATCTGGTATTTCGGCACGACCCAGGGCTCCGGCCCGAGCAGCGGCTGCGTCGGCATCAGATCCTTGTCGATCAGCTCCTTGTAGACGTTGAAGACATCCTTGATGCCCTCGCCGTTGAGATCGAGCTTGCCGTCGGCATCGACCAGCTGCGGCGTCTTGGAGCCGACGAGCAGGTGCTGGAAGCCCTCGTCGAAGGCACCGCTTCCCCAGGAGACGCCGGCCGGGAAGAGCAGGCCGTAGGCGCCGGTCTTCTGCTTGATCTCGGCCGCACGGTCGAGAAGCTCCTGCCAGGTCTTCGGCTGCTCGGTGGAGATGCCGCCCTTTTCGAGTACGTCCTTGCGATAATAGATTTCCTGAATGCCGAGCATGAACGGCATCACATAGGTCTCGCCATCCGGACTGACGGCAAGCTCCTTGGCGACGTTATAGAGGTTGGCATAACCCTCCCAGGCCTTGAACTCCTTGGTGATAGGCGTGAGGTAGCCGGCTTCCACCATGTCGGCGACGGCAGCCGTCGTCGGGATGGAGAACAGATCGGGCGCGTTGCCGGCTCCGAGTTCCGTCAGCAGTTTGGTCAGGTAATCCTTGTCGGGCGCCGGATATTCGATGACCTCGACGGTCACGCCGTATTTCTTTTCGATCCGCTCGACCGTCGACTTCATCGCATCGATGCCGGCCTGGCCGTGATTGGCAATTCGAATTGTTTCAGCCTGCGCCAGCGTCGAAACCGCGCTCAGCAGAATGGCGCACAGGCCACCAAGAACTGTCTTCTTCAACGGAAGTCCTCCCTTTTTTTGCAGACACGGTGCCCTCCAGCACCGGCTGCGAAAATGTACACGCATTCCCGTAACTGGCAAGTCGGGTTTTGAAAAGATTCGAACATCGACTTCAATTTACTGATATTACTGGGATATCCAAATATTGCCATTCGCATGTTGCCTGTGTAATCGTGTACACAAACATTCAGGGAGGAAATTTTCATGGCTGAGAAATTGCGCCTCGGCGTCATCGGCGCCGGGCTGAAGGCGGCGGAATATGCCGAGAGCTGGGCTGGGATGCCGGAGATCGAATTCGCTGCGCTTGCGGACACCACGGCGGCCTCGCGCCGGCGCCTGATCGACGTCTGCCTCGCCGCCGGCGCAGCCGAGCCGAGAAGCTTCGAGGACTATCGCGAAATGCTCGTCCAATGCCGGGACGAACTCGACATCGTCTACATCTCCACCCCGCATGCCTTCCATGCCGAGTAGGCGACTGCCGTCGCCGAAGCCGGTCTCGACCTCTTCCTGGAAAAACCGATGGTGACGACGGTCGCCGAGGCCGAGCGGCTGATCGCGGCGCAGAAGAAGAGCGGCGTTACCATCGTCACCGCCTTCCAGGGCGGTCTGTCGCCGCTGGTGCTCGACACGCGCCGGCGGGCGCTTTCCGGCGAATTCGGTGAGCTGATCGCCATATCGGGCATGATCTGGGAAAGCTGGTCGTCCAATTACGACGGCCATTGGAAGCAGCAGCCCGAGATCTCCGGCGGCGGCTTCATGTTCGATACCGGCGCCCATATGATGAACACCGTCTGCCTGCTCGCCAATTCCGATTTCGACAGCGTTTCGGCCTACATGGCCAATCACGGCAAAAAGGTGGATATAGCAACCGCCGTCTCCGCCCGGCTGAAGAACGGCGCGCTGGCAACGCTGACGGCCGCCGGCGAAGGCCCTCCCGGCTGCGCCTCGCACATCACCTTCTTCTATTCAAAGGCGATCGTGCGCATCGATGCGTGGGGCGGCTGGCGCGAGGTCAGCGTCGGCCGCAACGCCGAGCCGCGCGAGGAAGCCGAGATTCTCGGCAATCCGATGAAAAATTTCCTCGCCATTCGCGCGGGAAAAATGGAAAACTCCGGCTCCGTTGAAATGGGCCTCAGATTCGCTAGGCTATGGGACGCAATCAAGGAATCGGCAGCGGCCGGCGGCGCCTCCGTCAGGATCGTCGCCCAATAGGCGCAGATGAGCGGAATGAACAGACGGCGGATCACCTCGAAGGAACTGGCGAAACTCGCCGGCGTCTCCTCCGCCACCATTTCCCGCGCCTTCTCGCCGGATTCGCGCATCGGCAGCGCGACGCGCGACCGCATCCTCGCCGTCGCGCGTGAACATGGCTACCAGCCGAATGCCATCGCCCGTTCGCTGAACAACCAGCGTTCGCGGCTGGTCGCCCTCGTCGTCAATGCGATCGGCAATCCGTGCGAGGCCGAAGAGCAGCAGCTTCTCGTCCACCGCCTGCAGGCGCGGCAATTGCTGCCGATCATCCTCTGCTGCGCCGATCATTCCGACCGGCTGCAGCTGATGCGGCTTGCCTCCACCTACCAGGTCGATCACGTCGTCGTCTTTTCCGACATGGTCTCGATGCAGGATGCCGTCGATATTTTCCACACGACGAAGCCGATCATCGTCTCCTTCGAGCCGCTCGAAAACGAAAACGTCTCCTCGATCCGCATCGATGGATCCGCAGCCGCCGACGAGATCATCGACAAGATCGTCCGCGAGGGCAAGAAGCGCTTTGCCTATCTCTCCGGCACCAATTCCAGCTGGATCGACAAGCTCAGGCGCAAATGGTTTGCCGATCCGCTGGCCAAGCGCGGCCTGTCCTTCGCAGCCCAGGCCTTTGGCGATTATTCCTATGATTCCGGCTTCAAGGAAGCCGTACTGCTGCTGCATCGCGAAAAGGTCGACGCCATCATCTGCGGCAACGACGTCATGGCGATCGGTGCACGCGATGCGGCCCGCCGCGTGCTCGGCAAAAACACGCCCGACGATATCGCCATCGTCGGCCAGGATGGCATCGCCATGGCCGCCTGGGATTGCAACGACCTCACCACGCTGAGCCTCGACCACGTCGCCTTTATCGATGCCGTCGTCGAACTGATCGAACGCCATGACGCCGAGATCGAAGGCCCGCACAGCATCACCCTCACCTGCACCGCCCGCTGGGGCTCTACCGCCTAGGATCTGGCCGGCTTGGCCTTTTCGGCAGCATGTTCTAAGGCTCACCTATCAATTGCATCAAGGAGGAATACCATGACCCGATTTTCACGCACCGAAAAGCGCCGCACCGCTCCTGATGCCGTGATCGGGAGAGCCTGAGATGCGTTCCGTCGTTTCCTTCAACGAAGGCTGGAGTTTCCATGAGGGCTTCGGACAGCGTCTGCTCGAAAGCTTCGACGCCGCCAAGTCGGTCAGCCTGCCCCATACCGCCGTCGAACTGCCTTTCAACTATTTCGACGAAAAGAGCTATCAGCGCGCCTTCACCTATCAGAAAGTGCTGCGCTGGCTGCCTGAATTCGAGGGCCGCGAGGTGTCGCTCGTCTTCGACGCCGCCATGGCCGACAGCGTCGTCTACCTCAACGGCGAAGAGATCATCGCCCATAAGGACGGCTACACCCCCTTCGAGGCTCGCCTCACCGGCAAGCTCGTCAAGGGCGAGAACCTGGTGACGGTCAAGATCGACGGCAGCGAAAACCCTGAGATCCCGCCCTTCGGCGGCCGCATCGATTATCTGACTTATGCCGGCATCTACCGCGACGTCTGGCTGAAGGTCACCGACCCCGTCTCGATCCGCAATCTCAAGATCGAAACCGCAGACGTTCTTGCCCCGGAAAAATCGGCAACCATCCGTGTCGATATCGCCAACCCCGATGGCCGCAGCTTCTCGGCAACCGTCACCGCCACGCTGAAGCAGGCGGACGGTACGGTGATCGCCACCGCAGCAACCGAGACGATCGGCGACCGCACCAGGCTTTCTTTCGGCGGCCTCACCGGCATCACGCTCTGGGACATTACCGATCCCACCCTCTACGACGTCACCGTCGAACTCAGGACCGAGCACGGCTCCGACCGTATCTCCACCCGCTTCGGCTTCCGCACCGCTGAATTCACTCCGGAAGGTTTCCTTCTCAACGGCAAGCCGCTGAAGCTGCGCGGCCTCAACCGCCACCAGTCCTTCCCCTATGTCGGTTATGCCGCCGGCCGCTCCGCCCAGGAGCGTGACGCCGACATCATGAAGACGGTGCTGAAGTGCAATATCGTTCGCACCTCGCATTATCCGCAATCGAAATGGTTCCTCGACCGCTGCGACGCCATCGGCCTGCTGGTTTTCGAGGAAATCCCCGGCTGGCAGCATATCGGCGATGCCGACTGGCAGAAGGAATCGATCGAAAACGTCCGCCGGATGATCGAGCGCGACTGGAACCATCCCTCGATCATCATCTGGGGCGTGCGCATCAACGAGTCCCAGGATAGTCACGATTTCTACGTCGAGACCAATCGCCTCGCCCGTGAGCTCGACAGCACCCGCCAGACCGGCGGCGTGCGTTATATCACCGAGAGCGAACTGCTCGAAGACGTCTACACGATGAACGACTTCATCCTCGGCAACGAAGAACTGCCGGGCGCCAACCGCCCGCGCACCGCGTTGCGCGGCCAGGAGGAAAATACCGGTCTGTCCCGGAAGGTGCCGTATCTCATCACCGAGTTCAACGGCCACATGCATCCGACGAAAATCTACGACCAGGAACAGCGCCAGGCCGAGCATGTGCGCCGTCACCTGGAGGTGCTGAATGCCGCCTATGGCGATCCCGATATCTCGGGCGCCATCGGCTGGTGCATGTTCGATTACAACACCCACAAGGATTTCGGCTCCGGCGACCGCATCTGCTATCACGGCGTCATGGACATGTTCCGCGAGCCGAAATTCGCGGCCTATGCCTATATCAGCCAGTGCGATCCGTCCGACGAGATCGTCATGAAGCCGGTGACCTTCTGGGCTCGCGGCGAGCGCAATATCGGCGGCGTGCTGCCGCTGATCATCCTGACCAATTGCGACGAGGTGGAACTGCAATATGGCGGGCTCAGCAAGCGCATCGGCCCGGACCGCGAGAACTATCCGCATCTGCCGCATCCGCCCGTCGTGCTCGATCATCGCCACTTCACCGCCGATGAACTCGGCACCTGGGGTCTGGAATGGATCGACGGCACCTTGACCGGCTATATCGGCGGCGAGCCGGTGACGAGCCTGACCTTTGCCGCCGATCCCTTGCCGACGACGCTGGAAATCGTCGCCGACAGCCACACGCTGAGGGCGCGCGAACGCGACAGCACCCGCGTCATCATTCGCGCCCTCGACCAGTGCGGCCAGCGCCTGCCTTTCATGAACGACAGCATTTCGCTGAAGGTGCATGGGCCCGCAAAGATCGTCGGCCCGGCCAATGTACCGCTGCAGGGCGGCACCGCGGGCTTCTGGCTGGAAGCGACGGGGATGGTCGGCGAGATCACCGTCGAAGCGGTCTCCTCGCGCTTCCCCCCGGTGACCCTCAATGTGACGGCCGCCGCCTGACGGCTGTCACGAAATCCTGAGCTGGCTCTGCGGATCGAAGAACACGGCCTTGTCGAGATTGAAGGCGAGGCGTGTGTTTTGTCCGGGAGCGATGCCGGCATCGGCGCGCAGGCGGGCGACGACGGATTTGCCGCCGAGCTTGGTGACGGCGAAGGTGTCGGAGCCGGCCGGTTCGACGACTTCGATCAGGCAATCGTCCTCGGTCAGCGAGCGCGCCTTGCGGTCGGCGCCGTCGGGGTCGGTCAAGGCTTCGGGGCGGATGCCGAAGATCACTTGGCGGCCGGCATAGGAGGACAGGCCGTTGTTGCCTGCGACGACCGGCAGTCGGAGCGGGGCGCCATTCGGCCGCTCGAGTGAGACTTGCAGTCCACCGGCGCCATTCTCGACGGTGGCGTTGAGCAGGTTCATCGCCGGCGATCCCATGAAGTCGGCGACGAAGAGATTGGCGGGGCTGTTATAGATCTCGGCCGGCGTGCCGAACTGCTGCAGCACGCCGTCTTTGAGCACGGCGATCTTGGTCGCCAGCGTCATCGCCTCGATCTGGTCGTGGGTGACATAGACGAAGGTGGTGCCCATGCGCTGATGCAGCCGCTTGATCTCGGTGCGCATGTCGACGCGCAGCTTGGCGTCGAGATTGGACAAAGGTTCGTCGAACAGGAAGACCTGCGGATTGCGCACCAAGGCCCGGCCCATGGCGACGCGCTGGCGCTGGCCGCCGGACAATTGCGACGGCTTGCGGTCGAGCAGATGGCCGATCTGCAGCATGTCGGAGACCTGCTTGATCGCCTTGGCGCGCTCTTCCTTCGGCACGCCGCGGATCTCCATGCCGAAGGCGATATTGCCCGCCACCGTCATGTTCGGATAGAGCGCATAGGATTGGAAGACCATGGCGATGTCGCGCTTGGACGGGTGCAGGCCGTTGATGGCGCGCCCGTCGATCCTGATATCGCCGGAGGTGATCGTCTCCAGCCCGGCAATGGTGTTAAGCAGGGTCGACTTGCCGCAGCCGGACGGGCCGACCAGCACGAGAAAGCCGCCCTTTTCGAGTTCGAGGTCGATCCCCTTGAGAATGTCGACGGCGCCGAAACGCTTTCTGAGACCGGAGATTTCGAGGAAGGCCATGACTTACCCTTTGACTGCCCCCGCCATCAGACCGCGCACGAAGTAGCGGCCGGCGAGGATATAGACGATCAGTGTGGGAACGGCCGCGATCATCGCCGCAGCCATATTGACATTGTATTCGACCACACCCGTCGAGGTGTTGACGACATTGTTGAGCGCCACCGTCATCGGCATGGAGTCGCCGGTGCCGGCATAGGCCGAGGCAAACAGGAAGTCGTTCCAGATATTGGTGAACTGGTAGATGACCGTGACGACGATGATCGGCAGCGAGTTCGGCAGCATGATGCGGCGGAAGATCTGGAAGAAGCTGGCGCCGTCGACCTGGGCGGCGCGGACCAGCTCGGTCGGAAAGGCCTCGTAGAAATTGCGGAAGAACAGCGTGGTGAAGCCCAAGCCATAGACGACATGCACGAAGACCAGGTTGACGGTCGAATTGCCGAAGCCGAAGTTAAAGCCGGTGGCGTTCTGCAGGGTGACGCCGAAGCGGCCGAGCGAGCCGAGGATCGTCGCCATCGGCAAGAGCACCGACTGGAACGGGATGAAGCAGGCAAACAGCATCAGCCCGAACACCAGCGTATGGCCGGGGAACCGCCATTTGGTCAGGATATAGCCGTTCAGCGCGCCTAAGATGGTGGAGATTGCCACCGCCGGCACCACCATCTTGATCGAGTTCCAGAAGTAGCCCTTGATGCCGGCGCAGGTCAGGCCGACGCAGGTCTCGCCCCAGGCCTTGATCCAGGGATCGAAGGTCGGCGCCTGCGGCAGCGCCAGCATGTTGCCGCCCTGGATCTCGTCCATGGTCTTGAACGAGGTTACGAGCATGACGAAGAGCGGCATCAGATAGAGGATGGCGAAGATCGTCAGCAGCCCGTAGATGGCGAGGCGGCCGATCCAGCGTGTGTTGTTATTCCTGCTGTCGCCGCTCTGCGAAAGCGGTGCGGTCGAAGGTACGGTCGAGGCGGTGACGCTGCTCATCGGGCCTTCTCCTTCAGTTCGGAATAGAGATAGGGCACGATGATTGCCGAGATGGTCATCAGCATGATGATGGCGCTGGCCGAGCCGACGGCCATCTCGTTGCGCTTGAAGGTATATTCATACATGAAGTTGGACGGCAGCCAGGCCGAGCCGCCAGGCCCGCCCGAGGTCAGCGCCACCACCAGGTCGTAGGACTTGATCGCCATATGGGCGAGCACGATGAAGGCGGAGAGAAAGATCGGCCGCAGCAGCGGAATGACGATGCGGCGATAGAGCTGCAAGGGGGAAGCGCCGTCGATCTGCGCCGCCTTCATGATCTCGCCGTCGATGCCGCGAAGCCCGGCCAGGAACATCGCCATGACGAAGCCGGACGCCTGCCAGACACCGGCGATGACGACGGTATAGATGACGAAGTCCTTGTTCTTGATCCAGTCGAAGTGGAAGCTCGTCCAGCCGAAGTGATGCAGCGTCTGCTCCAGCCCGAGGCCGGGATCGAGGAACCACTTCCAGGCAACCCCGGTGACGATGAAGGAGAGCGCCATCGGATAGAGGAAGATCGGCCGCAATAACCCCTCGCCGCGGATCTTCTGGTCGAGCAGGATCGCCAGGAACAGACCGAGCGCCAGGCAGATGCCGACATAGAGGAAGCCGAAGATCGCCATGTTGGTGATCGAGGTATACCAGGAGGACGGCGGATCGCTCTCGAAGGTCCAGCGCCACAGCCGCTGATAGGCGCGTGCGCCGGTCAGCGCATAGGACGGAAAGGTCTTGGAATTGGTAAAGGAGAGATAGGCCGTCCAGATGATGAAGCCGTAGACGAAGACCAGCGTGATGACGAAGCTCGGCGCCAGCACGATCTTCGGCAGCGCATCCTGCAGCCGGCCGCGCAGCGAGATCGCCGTCGAATGCGCCGGCGTCAGAACCGGATCGGTGGTCGCAACTGTGCTCATGGTATCTTGTCTCCCTTCCCGCAGGATCGCTCGGCATTTATCGCTGCGGAGCCTGAAGCCTCCCCGCGACATGCGCGGGGAAGCATGTGCATCAACCACGGTCTCAGCGAGCGTCGTCGATTGCCTGGACGAGCTGCTTGACGGCTTCGTCGGAGCTCTTGATCTGGCCGTGGACGAACTTCGAGACCACGTCCTTATAGGCATTGGCGATGGCCGGAGGGGCGCCGTAGCCCTGCGCCAGCGAGCCGAACAGCGTGCCGCCTTCATTGGCCGCCTTCAGATCGGCGATGCCCTTCTTGCCGCAGGCGTCGAAGTCGGTGTCGGGAACGTCGGTGCGGGCCGGCACCGAACCCTTGACGACGTTGAAGGCCGACTGGAAGCTCTTCGACAGCGTCGCCGTTGCCAGTGCTACCTGTGCGGCCTTGCGGTCGTCGGGAACGTTGAACATGCCGAACATGTCGGAGTTGTAGACGACGCTGCCTTCGGTGCCGGGGAAGCGGTAGCACAGGAAGTCCTTGTCCGGGGTCTTCTTGGCGGCGACGAATTCGCCCTTGGCCCAGTCGCCCATCACCTGCACCAGCGCATCACCCTTGATGACCATGGCGGTCGCCAGGTTCCAGTCGCGGCCGGAGAAGTTCGGATCGACATATTTGATGATCGTCGCCAGATTGTCGAAGGACTTCTTCATCGTGTCCGACTTCAGCGACTCCTCATCGAGGTCGTTGAAGGCCTTCTTGTAGAATTCCGGCCCGCCGGTCGACAGCACGATGGAATCGAACATCGTCGCTTCCTGCCAGTTCTGACCGCCGAGCGCCAAGGGGATGACACCTGCGGCCTTGGCCTTGTCGAGCAGCGCGATCAGATCGTCGAAGGTCTTCGGCTGGGTGCCGCCGATCTTGTCCATCACCGCCTTGTTGATCCACAGCCAGTTGACCGAGTGCACGTTAACAGGGGCTGCGACCCACTTGCCGTCATAGACCGAGAACTTCTGCAGCGCCGCCGGCACCGACTTGTCCCAGCCTTCCTTCTTGGCCGTCTCGGTCAGGTCGCCCATGACGCCGGCCTGGGCATAATCGAGCACGGTATAGCCCAGCATCTGCGAGGCCGTCGGATAGGTGCCGGCCGCAACCATCGCCTTCAGTGCCGTCATCGCCGCATCACCGCCGCCGCCGGCCACTGGAACGTCCTTCCAGGCAAAACCTTCCTTCGACAGATCCTGCTTCAGCACGTTCAAAGCCGCCGCCTCGCCGCCGGACGTCCACCAATGCAGCATCTGAACTTCCTTCACGTCGGCTGCCTGCGCCGCACCGAGGCCAGCCATCATCACGACGGCAACCGCCGCTGAGCTCATAAACTTGCGCATGAATTTCCTCCCATTTGAAAATCGGCGGCGGGCCTTCCCTGCCGCCCGATGTTTTCCGCCGTTGCGACGGTCGACATACGGCCGCACTCCTCTGCGCGGTTGCTAATTTAAAACGTTATAAGTCGCTGATCGTCAAGCCCTTTCTCGACTCCCGAGAAAAATATGGTTATTCCTATATATGATTGAATTTTATAGATATTTTTGATTTGGCTAACAGATCGTTAAAATTTAAAACGTTTTCATTCCTCGATTGCGCGTCCAAGTCATCGTGTTATTGTATCGCCAATTCCAGCATGGAAAGCCGAGAGTGACCGAACCGTCCCGGCCGCGAAGCGGCGAAAATCTCGAGATCACGCATAAGCGCGGCAAGCCGACCTTGCGAACGATCGCCACGATCGCCGGCCTTGCCGTGACGACGGTGTCGCGGGCGCTCTCCGATGCACCGCAGATTTCGCTGGAGACCCGCCAGCGCGTGCACCGCATTGCCCGCGAGATCGGCTATCTCCCCGATCGGGCCGCGCAGCGCCTGAAGACCGGTCGCACCAATGTCATCGCCATCCTGCTTGATTCGCACGAGGAAGTCGTCGGTTTCAGCACCTCGATCATGTACGGCATTGCCAAGGCGCTGAAGGAGACTTCCTACCATCTCGTCGTCGCCCCGAACTTCCTGTCGACCACCGATGTCGAGGCCGCCGAATATATCGTCCGCAACCACCTCGCCGACGGGCTGATCTTCACGCGAACCGAACCGCTCGATGCCCGCGTCCGCCTGCTGCTCGAAACCGGCTTTCCCTTCATCTGCCACGGCCGCACGGAATTTTCGACGCCGCACCCTTATGTCGACTACGACAATTTCACCTTTGCCTATGAGGCGACGCGCCGGCTGATCGCAAAGGACCGCAAGAAGGTGGCCGTGGTCCTGCCGCCGAAACGGCTGACCTTCTGCCAGCATATCCTGCACGGCTTCATGACGGCGGTGCGGGAGGCGGGCATTGCCTATGAGATCCCCGAAACGGTCGATCTCGATACGCCGGCGGATGTGCTGCGCGATTTCATCTCCAGCCGCGCCGCCGCTCCGGAAGCGCCCGATGGTTTCATCTGTCCCGGCGAAGTCTCCGCACTCGCCGTCATCAGCGGCATGAGCGACGCCGGCCGGACACTCGCGGTCGATTACGACATCGTCGCCAAGGAAACGTCCCGCCTTCTCACCCAATTGCAGCCGAAGGTCGACACGATCCACGAGGACCTGACGGCGGCGGGCGAGGATCTCGGCCGCATGCTGCTGCAGCGCATCAACAATGCCGACACCGAAGGCCTGCATCTTCTGCTGCCGCCGCAGATCAATTTCCCGGTCGGTTAAGCCCAGGCTATTCCCAACAGGCGTGATTTGCCCTAGAAGCACGCCGTAATCCGGTCGCAGCCCACCCGGTCAAAACAAGGGATCCAAAATATGAAGACTATCGTCGTCTGCTCCGGCGGACTCGACTCCGTTTCGCTTGCCCACAAGATAGCAGCGGAACAACAGCTTATTGGCCTCGTCTCCTTCGACTACGGCCAGCGGCATCGCAAGGAACTCGATTTCGCCGCCCGGTGCGCCGCGCGCCTCGCCGTTCCCCATCATATCATCGATATATCAGCCATCGGCGGCCATCTCAGCGGATCGGCCCTGACCGACGACATCGAGGTTCCGGACGGCCATTATGCCGAGGAGACCATGAAGGCCACCGTGGTGCCGAACCGCAACGCCATCATGCTGGCCATCGCGTTCGGCTTGGCGGCCGCGCAAAAAGCGGATGCCGTTGCCGTCGCCGTGCATGGCGGCGACCACTTCATCTACCCCGATTGCCGGCCGGGCTTCATCGACGCCTTCCAGCGCATGCAGAACGAGGCGCTGGACGGTTATGCCAACGTCAGACTGCTTGCGCCCTATGTCGATATATCCAAGGCGGCGATCGTTACAGACGGCGAAAAACATGCGACGCCGTTTGCGGAAACATGGTCCTGCTATAAAGGCGGCCGGCTCCATTGCGGGCGCTGCGGAACCTGCGTCGAACGTCGCGAGGCTTTCCATCTCGCCGGTATTCCGGATCCGACGGAATATGAAGACCAGGATTTCTGGAAAGCGGCGGTGTCGCAATACTCTGCCGCGGAGGTGCGTTGATGTACCGCATCACCAAGGAGTTCCATCTCTCCGCCTCGCACCAGCTGGATCATCTGCCGGCCGACCATCAATGCGCCAGGCTCCACGGCCACAACTACGTCGTGGTCGTTGAGCTCTCCGCCGAAAACCTGAACGCTGACGGCTTCGTTCGCGACTATCACGACCTGTCACCGCTCAAGCGGTACATCGACGAAGCTCTCGATCATCGCCACCTGAACGAGGTCTTCGGCCATTCGAAAGTCACCTCCGAGTTCCTGGCAAAGCATTTCTACGACTGGTGCAAAGAGCGTTTCCCGGAGACGTCCTCTGTCCGCGTCAGCGAGACGCCGAAGACCTGGGCGGAGTACCGTCCGTGAGCGGAGAGACCATTCGCGTCAGCGAGATCTTCGGCCCGACCATACAGGGCGAAGGCGCGTTGATCGGGCTGCCGACAGTGTTCGTCAGGACAGGCGGCTGTGACTATCGCTGTTCCTGGTGCGACAGCCTGCATGCGGTCGACAGCGCCTTTCGGGATCAATGGCTTCCCATGTCCGTCGAGGCGGTCTGGCAGGAGGTCACAAAGCTCTCCGGAGGCAGGCCTCTGACGGTTTCCCTTTCCGGAGGCAATCCCGCGATCCAGCCGCTCGGGCCATTGATCGAATTCGGGCATTCGCAAGGATACCGTTTCGCGCTGGAAACGCAGGGGAGCGTCGCCCGGGACTGGTTTCGCGATCTCGACATGCTGGTCTTGAGCCCCAAGCCGCCGTCAAGCGGAATGCTGACGGATTGGGATGAGGTCGACAACTGTCTCCGGCTCGCCGCCGGCGGGCCGGACATCGTCTTGAAAATCGTCGTCTTCGATGATGCCGACTATGCCTTCGCCCGGGAGGCGGGCGAGCGCTATCCCGCTATTCCCCTGTTCCTTCAGCCGGGCAACCGTACACCGCCGCCGCCCGATGACGACGATGCCCGCATCGATATCGACGGCGTAATGGACCGGATGCACTGGCTGGTCGAGAAGGTGACGGCCGACCGATGGTTTGCTCCCCGGGTGCTGCCGCAGCTGCACGTGCTGCTGTGGGGCAACAAACGCGGTGTCTGACTCTGCCTAGCTAGCCTACCGCTCCGGAAACGCGAAGACATCGACCGGCTCTCCGAGCCCGCGCAGCGGGAAGGTGCCGAGACTGTCCATGTCTTTGGCGCAGTCCGCCATCTCGACGAAGGCCCGCGACAAGAGCACCGGGCGCTTGACCTCCTTGGTCAGGCTTTCCAGCCGCGAGGCGACATTG
This sequence comes from Rhizobium acidisoli, assembly GCF_002531755.2. Lineage (NCBI taxonomy): Bacteria > Pseudomonadati > Pseudomonadota > Alphaproteobacteria > Hyphomicrobiales > Rhizobiaceae > Rhizobium > Rhizobium acidisoli. Next base: position 3,679,408 of record NZ_CP034998.1, read on the forward strand.
ACCGCCGGGCCGATGACGGTGAAATCAAGCCGCCGGCGTGAGCCGATATTGCCGTACATGACGTCGCCGACATGCACCCCGACGCCGTAGCGCAGCGGATCGCGGCCCATGCGCACATGCTCCTCGTTCAGCTCGGCCATCGACGCCTGCCCTTCGCGGATCGCCTGCAGCAGATCGGCGCAGGCCGTTTCCTTGCTCAGTGGGAAGATCGCCAGCAATCCGTCGCCCATGAACTTCAGGATCTCGCCGCCAAACCGTTCGATCGGATCCGATATCGCATCGAAATAATCGTTGAGCAGATGGATGACATCGTCGCGCGGCCAGAGATCGGAGATTGCCGTAAAGTCGCGCAGGTCGCAGATCATGATCGCCGCGCCGACGGTGGCGCCGCTGCCGCGCGTCGTCACGCCCGACAGGATCTGCTCGCTCGCATGCGGCCCGACATAGGTCTGCAGCAGCGTACGCGCCATGATGTTCTTCAGCCTGATTTCGCTGACGAGGGTCAAGGCCGGCAGCAGATCGCGCAGGAAATCGACATGTTCGCGCTCGAAGCCGCCCGGCCGGCTGGTGGAAAATGTCGCCACATGCCGTTTGCCGAAAGTATGCTCGAGCGGCCAGGCGATATACTCGGTCAGGCCGTCGTCACGCAGTTCCTGATAGAATGAATCCAAGTCGCCTGCGGCTGTACCCTCCAGCTGCCTGCGCACCTCCTCTGCACCCTGATGGATCGCGTTGACGGGACTGGTCAGGAAATCCGGCGTGTTTTCGACGCCATAGGCGAATGTATCGATCTTCGCCTCCGGCAGTCCCTCCTTCCAGAGAAGGCGGGCACCAATCCATTGTGGGTGGTTCACCCTGAAATGCAGCGTCGCCCGCGCCACCGGCACGCCTGCCGCCAGCAGCTTCCCGCACATCTCCACCAGGATATTGTCGATGAAGCGCTCGCCGCGCGTCTCGTTCACCAGCCAGTCGAGGATCCGTCTCCTGCGGATCGGCCAGACGCCTTCGTCTGCTTCGGAAGCAGTTCCGGCCTTGTTTGGATAAGACAACATTAAAAACTCCGCTGCGCCACAATCGGCGAGGATCGACTTGATTTCCGCTGAATGTGGGCGATGGGGATGCAAATGATAAGGGCCGACTGCGATAAAGCCTCAGAAATCCCAGTCCTCGTCTTCTGTCGCGACAGCCTTGCCGATCACATAAGAGGAACCGGAGCCCGAGAAGAAATCGTGGTTCTCGTCGGCATTCGGCGAAAGCGCCGACAGGATCGCCGGATTGACCTTGCAGGCTTCGGCCGGGAAAAGCGCCTCGTAGCCGAGGTTCATCAGCGCCTTGTTGGCATTGTAATGCAGGAATTTCTTGACGTCCTCGGTGAGCCCGACGCCGTCATAAAGCGCTTCGGTATATCTCGCCTCATTGTCGTAGAGTTCGAGCAAGAGGTCGAAGGCGAAATCCTTGATCTCCTGTTTTCTCTGCTCGGAAAGCCGCTCCAGTCCGCGCTGGAATTTGTAGCCGATATAATAGCCGTGCACCGCCTCGTCGCGGATGATCAGCCGGATCATGTCTGCCGTGTTGGTGAGCTTGGCGCGGCTCGACCAGTACATCGGCAGGTAGAAGCCGGAATAGAACAGGAAGCTTTCGAGGAAGACGCTGGCGACCTTCTTCTTCAAGGGATCGCCGCAGCGATACTGCTCCATGATCAGCGTCGATTTGCGCTGCAGGAATTCGTTCTCCTCGGACCAGCGATAGGCATCGTCGACGTCGGGCGTCGAGCAGAGCGTCGAAAAGATCGAGGAGTAGGAGCGCGCGTGCACCGCCTCCATGAAGGAGACGTTGGAAAGCACTGCCTCCTCATGCGGGGTGACCGCATCCTCCATCAGCCCGACGGCGCCCACACCGTTCTGGATCGTGTCGAGCAGCGTCAGCCCGGTGAAGACCCGGATCGTCAGCTGCTGCTCGGCCGCCGTCAGCGTCGCCCAGGAGGGAATGTCGTTGGACAGCGGCACTTTCTCCGGCAGCCAGAAATTGCCGGTCAGCCGGTTCCAGACTTCGAGATCCTTGTCGTCCTCAATGCGGTTCCAGTTGATGGCGCGCACGCGGGAGACGGTTTTCAATTGCATGTTCATTGGGTGGTCCTTTTGAGGAATGTCCGAATCTGCCCCTCATCCGCCTGCCGGCACCTTCTCCCCGTAAACGGGGCGAAGGGGGCAAGCCGCAAGCTCTCCGTTCCCTCGCAACCTCTCGCAGGGCACGTCCCCTCTCCCCGTTTTTACGGGGAGAGGGTTAGGGTGAGGGGCATCTTGCTGGTCCAAAGCCGAATTCAAATCACAGCGTACAAGACACGCAGCCCTGCACCTCGGTGCCGGACAGCGCCATCTGGCGAAGGCGGATGTAGTAGATCGTCTTGATGCCCTTCTTCCAGGCGTGGATCTGCGCCTTGTTGATGTCGCGCGTCGTCGCGGTATCGCGGAAGAACAAGGTTAGCGACAGGCCCTGGTCGACATGCTGGGTCGCCGCCGCATAGGTGTCGATAATCTTCTCCGCGCCAATCTCGTAGGCATCCTGGTAATAATCGAGATTGTCGTTGGTCATGAACGGCGCCGGATAATAGACACGGCCGATCTTGCCTTCCTTGCGGATTTCGATCTTCGAGACGATCGGATGGATCGAGGAGGTCGAGTGGTTGATATAGGAGATCGACCCGGTCGGCGGCACCGCCTGCAGATTCCGGTTATAGAGACCGGAGGCCATGACAGCCGTCTTCAGCGCTGCCCAATCTTCCTGTGTCGGAACAGGGATGCCGGCATCGTCGAATAGCGCCTGCACCTTCTCCGTCGTCGGCTGCCATTCCTCCTCGGTATATTTGTCGAAATATTCGCCGGAGGCATATTTCGAGTTCTCGAAACCCTTGAAGCTGGTGCCGCGTTCGAGCGCCAGGAGATTCGAGGCGCGGATCGCGTGATAGGTCACCGTGTAGAAATAGATATTGGTGAAATCGACGCCTTCTTCGGAACCGTAAAAGATACGTTCGCGGGCGAGGTATCCGTGCAGGTTCATCTGGCCGAGGCCGATCGCGTGGCTTTCGTCATTGCCTTTCTCGATCGACGGAACCGAGGCAATATGGCTCATATCGGAAACCGCCGTCAGCGCCCGGATCGAGGTCTCGATCGTCTTACCGAAATCGGCGGAATCCATGGCGGCCGCAATGTTCAGCGAGCCGAGATTGCAGGAAATATCCTTGCCGAGATGCTTGTAGGAGAGGTCGTCATTATATTCGCTCGCCTCACTGACCTGCAGGATCTCCGAGCAGAGATTGCTCATCGAAATACGCCCGGCGATCGGGTTCGCCCGGTTCACCGTGTCCTCGAACATGATGTAGGGATAACCGCTTTCGAACTGGATTTCGGCAAGCACCTGGAAGAATTCCCGCGCCTTGATCTTCTTCTTGGAGATGCCGGCATCTGCCACCATCTCCCGATATTTTTCTGTCACCGAAATCTCGGTAAAGGGCACACCATAGACGCGCTCGACGTCATAGGGCGAGAACAGGTACATGTCCTCGTTGTTCCTCGCGAGTTCGAAGCTGATGTCGGGCACGACGACGCCGAGCGACAGCGTCTTGATGCGGATCTTCTCGTCGGCATTCTCACGCTTGGTGTCGAGGAAGCGCATGATGTCAGGGTGATGGGCGTTGAGATAGACAGCACCGGCTCCCTGCCGGGCACCGAGCTGGTTGGCATAGGAGAAACTGTCTTCGAGCAGCTTCATCACCGGGATGATGCCCGATGACTGGTTCTCGATCTGCTTGATCGGCGCGCCGGCCTCGCGGATGTTCGTCAGCGACAGCGCCACGCCGCCGCCGCGCTTCGACAATTGCAGCGCCGAATTGATCGACCGGCCGATCGATTCCATATTGTCCTCGACCCGCAGCAGGAAGCAGGAAACCAGTTCACCGCGCTGTTTCTTGCCGGCATTGAGGAAGGTCGGCGTCGCCGGCTGGAAGCGGCCGGAGATGATCTCGTCGACCATGTCGCGGGCAAGGGCCTCGTCGCCGCGCGCCAAAGTCAGCGCCACCATGCAGATGCGGTCCTCGTAGCGCTCGAGATAGCGCTTTCCGTCAAAGGTCTTCAGCGTATAGCTGGTGTAATATTTGAAGGCGCCGAGGAAAGTCGGGAACCGGAACTTCCTGGCATAGGCCTGGTCGAACAGGTCGCGGACGAAATTGAAGGAATATTGGTCGAGAACCTCCTGCTCGTAATAGCCCTCGGTCACGAGGTAATCGAGCTTTTCCCTCAGATTGTGAAAGAACACGGTGTTCTGGTTCACATGCTGCAGGAAATACTGCTTCGCCGCCATGCGGTCCTTTTCGAGCTGGATCCTGCCCTCATCGTCATAGAGGTTCAGCATGGCGTTCAGCGCGTGATAGTCGAGCGTTTCCACCGCTTTCAAAGGGCGTTCGCCGGCGGGATGAGCAAAACTGTTATGCGGTTTTGCACCCGCATCCCGCGTCAGAGTTGTTCCCGTGTCCAAAATCGTTCCATTCCGTGTTTGACGTTGGCGACATCCTCCTCCGTGCCCATGAGCTCGAACCTGTAGAGGTACGGCACCCGGCATTTCTGCGAGATCACGTCGCCGGCGAGCCCGTATGTCTCGCCGAAATTGCTGTTGCCCGCGGCAATCACGCCACGAATGTGTCCTCGGTTCTCCGCATCGTTCAAGAAACGGATCACCTGCTTGGGAACGGCGCCCTTTATGATCCCTGGGCCGTCGCCGCCGCTATAGGTCGGCACGACAAGCACGAAGGGTTCGCGGATATGGAACGCATCCGCACCGCCCGCCGGAATGCGCGCCGCGCGCAGTCCGAGCCTGGCAACGAAGCGATGGGTATTTTCGGATCGGCTGGAATAATAGACGATCAGCCCCATCGCCTTTTTCCTCGGTCAGGAGAGCGCGCTGATCATATCGGGGCGGAAACCCGCCCAATGCCGCTCGCCGGCGATCACGACCGGCGCCTGCATGTAGCCGAGGCTGCGGACACGATCGAGCGCTTCGGCATCCTCGGAGATATCGACGATGTCGTAATCGACGCCCAGACGGTCGAGGGCGCGATAGGTGGCAGTGCATTGGACGCAGGCGGGTTTGCTGTAGACGGTAACGCTCATCATGTTCCTCGTGATGTCAAAGAATTCAGGACGCAAGACAGGGATCGGGCGCCTTGTGGCGTCCGGGTCAATGCTTGATGGTGATCTGGCAAGTCGGCGCTTTAGACGCCTGAGACGATCGGGATTAGCGCGGGCGGCGGCCTTGATATTCTGAACATGACTTCAACCCCGAAGTGCTCATGCGGACGTTCGGGCAGCGCAACAGGCGCGGATCATTCCGCTGTCATGCACGCGACCTTCCGGACACCCCGCCCGTGGACATCTAGTTCAAGGCAGGTCTCCTGGCTTGCGGGTCGAAGCACCCTGCCCCAGCCTTCCCGAGGCATCATGCCTCAGTGACCTGAAATCGGACAGTTGCTCGCCGCTTACAGTTGCGGGGGCAGCTCCGGCCTTGCTGCGCCGTCATGGCGAAACGCACCGTATTCCCGTCTTAGCCCGCGATCCGACACGAATCGAAGGAACCTTGAACACTAGATATAGTACGCGAATCCAAAATCACGTCAACGGATGGTTTGTGCGTTGCGTTACGGCAAGTTTGAAATCACTACGTTCCTGTGAAAAACATGGATAACGAAGGCTTAAGCAAACAGGCTGTGAAGAAGGCCGGAACGAAGAGAGCCGGCTTGTAGCCGGCTCTACGATTGTCGATTCCCGATCAGCCGCATCGTCGCTGCGAATAGGGTTTATCCCTTGACCTGAAGCAGCCTAAGCGCATTGATCGTCACCAGCACGGTGGCGCCGGTATCGGCGAGAATTGCCGGCCAGAGACCGGTGATGCCGGCAATCGTCGTCACCAGGAACACCGCCTTCAGTCCCAGCGCGATGCTGATATTCTGCAGGATATTGCGCATCGTCCGTTTGGACAGCTCGATCATCCGCGCCACGTCGCCGACGCGCCCGTGGAGAACGGCGGCATCCGCAGTTTCCAGCGCCACGTCGGTGCCGCCGCCCATGGCGATGCCGATATCGGCGGCAGCCAGCGCCGGAGCATCATTGATGCCGTCGCCGACCTTGGCGACGATGAAGCCCTGGCGCTTCAATTCACCGACGACCCGCTGCTTATCCTCAGGCATCATCTCGCCGCGCCAGTCGATGCCGAGCATGCCGGCAACGGCTGCTGCCGTCCGCTTGTTGTCGCCCGTCAGCATCATCGCCTTGACGCCGGCCGACTTGAGCGTGGAAAGCCCGGCCTTGGCATCCTCGCGCGGCTCGTCGCGCATGGCGATCAGGCCGGCCGCGACACCGTTGACGAGCAGCACCGACACGCTCTTGCCCTCGTCGTTCAGCACAGTAATGCGTGCATCCTTGTCGCCATCGAGTGCTCCGCGCTCACGGGCAGCGGACGGTGACAGCAGATCCAGCGTCTCGCCGCCGACATTGCCGCTGACGCCCTTGCCCGGCAGCGCCTCCAGCTCGAAGGCCGGCGGCACGGGGACGCCGTCGGCCTTGGCGCGGTTGAGGATCGCCAGCGCTAGGGGATGGCTGGAACCCTGCTCCAGCACCGCCGCGCGCGACAAGACCTGCGCCTCACTCAATCCGAAGGAAACGATGTCGGTCACCTGAGGCTTGCCTTCGGTTAGCGTGCCTGTCTTGTCGAAGGCGACCATCGTCACCTTGCCGAGCGTTTCCAATACCGCGCCGCCCTTCATCAGCAGCCCGCGCCGCGCGCCTGCTGAAAGCGAGGCGGCAATCGCCGCCGGCGTCGAGATGACAAGCGCGCAGGGGCAACCGATCAGCAGAATGGCAAGGCCCTTATAGACCCATTCGCTCCATGAGCCGTCGAAGAGGAGCGGCGGAACGACCGCGACCAGTGCGGCAACCACCACCACGCCGGGCGTGTAATAACGCGAGAACCGATCGATGAAACGTTCCGTCGGCGCCTTCGATTCCTGTGCCACTTCCACCAGCTTGACGACGCGGGCGATGGTATTGTCGACAGCGGCTGCCGTGACTCGAACCCGGAGCACCGCATCGCCGTTCACCGTTCCGGCAAAAACGATGGCGTCGACACCCTTGCGCACCGGCGTGCTCTCGCCCGTTACCGGCGCCTCGTCGATCGCGCTCTCGCCCGAGACGATGATGCCATCCGCCGAGATGCGGTCGCCCGGACGCACCATGATGATCGCGCCGACGGCGAGGCTTTCCGCCGGAACCTCCCGCGTCTGACCATTGTCTTCGAGCAGCGCATTCTTCGGCACCAGGGCCGTCAGCGACTGGATGCTTTCGCGCGCCTTGCCGGCCGCGACGCCTTCCAGCAGCTCGCCGACGAGGAACAGGAACACGACGGTCGCCGCCTCCTCTCCCGCATTGATGATGACGGCGCCGACGGCAGCGATCGTCATCAGCATCTCGATCGAAAACGGCGTGCCGGAGAGAGCCGCCATGACCGCGCGCCGCGCAATCGGCACCAGCCCGACCAGCATGGCGATGATAAAGGCATAGGATGCGATCGCAGGCACGAGATGGCCGATGGCATAGGCGGCGACGAGCGCGGCACCCGAGAGGATGGTCAGCCGGCCCTTCCTGCTCTGCCACCAGGGGCCGGTCATCGGCGTATGATCGTGCCCATGCAGACCTTCGATTTCCGTCTCGCCATGAGCAGCATGGTCATGATCGTGACCTGCATGATCATGACCATGGCCGGCATGATCATGCCCCTCGTGATCGTGGCCCGCGTGATCGCCGTGATCATGGTCGTGATGATCGTGAGAACCGCGCTCATGCGCCGGCGCCGCGCTTCCGGCAAAGGGCGAGACCGAATAACCGAGCCCCGTCACCTTCTTCTCGATCGCCTTGAGGTCGCTGCTGCCGTCATGCCGGACGGTCATCGTTCCCGCCATCACCGAGACGGAAACATCGGCCACCCCGGCCACGCGCCTGACCGCGGTATCGATCTTGCTCGCGCAGGCGGCGCAATCCATGCCGCCGACCCGGTATCGTGTCTCGTTCGTCTCAGCCATGATCCGCTTCCTTGTCAAACAGAAGCATCCCTCCTACATCCTCTAGCGACTAGAGGTGCAAGAGGAAAATCATGAAAAAGATCACGATCGGTGAAGTGGCTCGCCAGAGTGGGGTCAAAGTGCCGACGGTGCGTTATTATGAGAGCATCGGCCTGCTCGCGGCGCCGAGCCGCAGCGAAGGCAACCAGCGCTCCTTCGAACCTGCCGATATCAGCCGGCTTGCCTTCATCCGCCATGCCCGCGAACTCGGCTTCGAGATCGAGGCGATCCGCACGCTGCTGACCCTGCAGGATGATCCGCACCAATCCTGCGCCTCCGCCGATGCCATCGCCAAGGCTCGTCTCGTCGAAGTCGAGCAGCGCATCCGCAGCCTGATGGCTTTGAAGGCCGAGCTGGAAACCATGGTGGAAGGCTGCGGCCACGGCCGCGTCGACCAATGCCGTGTCATCGAGGTTCTCGCCGACCACGGCCAGTGCACGCATTCGCATCACTGATCCCGCCCTTGCAGGCAAGGCGCAGCCGCGCCAAAACGGCACCAGAAAGAATCGGGCAAAGACATCCATGAGCCAGAAGCGAATTGCCATCATCGGCGGCGGCCCGGCGGGCCTGGCGGCTGCCGAACTGCTTTCGCTCTCCGGCCATGCGGTGACCGTCTACGACGCCATGCCGACTTTCGCCCGCAAGTTCCTGCTGGCCGGCAAATCGGGTCTGAACATCACCCATTCCGAGGATTATGCCCGTTTCGCCACGCGCTTCGGCCCGGCCTCCGCCCGCCTGCGCCCCGCCCTGGATGCCTTTACCCCTGTCGATATCAGGGACTGGGCGGCAGGGCTCGGGACGGAGACCTTCGTCGGTTCGTCCGGCCGGGTCTTCCCGATGGTGATGAAAGCCTCTCCCTTGCTGCGCGCCTGGCTCAAGCGATTGGAGGCGCAGGGTGCTGTGCTCCGCACCCGCCACCGTTGGATCGGTTTTGCCGATGAGGGCTATGTTTTCGAAACGCCGGAAGGGCGCAGCATCGTCCATTGCGACGCCGCCCTGCTGGCGCTCGGCGGCGCAAGCTGGCCGCGCCTCGGCTCGGATGCGGGCTGGCTGCCGTGGTTATCGGAGAAGGGTGTCGAGATCGATGCCTTCCGGCCCGCCAATTGCGGCTTCGTCGTCGGCTGGAGCCAAAACTTCAGAGAGCGGTTCGCCGGCGAGCCGGTGAAGTCGGTCACCGCCACCTCCGAAGCCGGGACCTTTCCCGGCGAATTCGTCATCACCGCAAGCGGCATCGAGGGCAGCCTGGTCTATACCCATGCGGCGAGCCTCCGCGACCGGCTGCTGGACCGCGGCAGCGCTGCCCTGACGCTCGACCTCGCCCCCGGCCGGACGGTCGAAAGGCTGACCCGTGACCTCGCGCGGCAGGACGGCAAATCGAGCTTCTCGAACCGCCTGCGCAAGGGCGCCGGCCTCGCCGGCGTCAAGGCGGCCTTTCTGCGAGAACTCGCTCCCGAGCGCGATCGAACCGATCCCGGACGTATCGCCGGCCTGATCAAGGCCCTGCCGGTGCCCGTTCTCGATACGAGGCCGATCGCCGAGGCCATTTCCTCGGCCGGCGGCATCCGCTGGAGCGGCATCGACGACGGCTTCATGTTGAAGGCGCTGCCGGGCACCTTCGTCGCCGGCGAGATGCTCGACTGGGAGGCGCCGACCGGCGGCTACCTCCTTACCGCCTGCCTTGCGACCGGCCGCGCCGCCGCCCGCGGCATCGAGGCATGGCTGCGAGGATAGGCCCCGGCGCTCGCCGGCACTGAACAGCAAGCAAGACCTCCTTCGACTAGGCCGAGGCTGGATGAAACGTCATGACAAGGCCATTCATGCAGTAGCGAAGCCCGGTTGGCTTCGGACCATCATCGAAGACGTGGCCGAGATGGCCGCCACAGCGACCGCAATGGACGGCCGTGCGTGCCATCCCGAAAGTCGTGTCGTTCGTGGTGCCGACCGCATGGTCGAGCGGTGCCCAAAAGCTCGGCCAGCCGGTGCCGCTGTCGAATTTCGTTGCCGAAGAAAAGAGCTTCTGGTCGCAGCCGACGCAGGCGAAAGTGCCTTTCCGCTCCTCATGCAGCAGGGCGCTGGTGAAGGGATTTTCCGTCCCAGCCTGACGGAGAATGACAAACTGATCCGGCGTCAGCAGCTTGCGCCATTCATCCTCTGTGTGCATCACCGCAAACGTCTCGCCGGCGATCGCCTTGCCGGCCAGGCTCGCGCGAACGGCAAGCGCCCCGAAAACGGTCGTCATCAGCAATAATCGTCTGTTCAGCATGATCAGGATCTCCCCATCTGGCAAAGCCTCGCTCTCTAAGGAAATACGGGCGGGAGACATCTTTGTTACACCCTCACCGCTCAAACACCGAAATGTGATGCTGCCCCTTCCGCCGCACGCTGACGGCCGCCACGCGCCGCCTGATTGCAAACCAGCGGCTTTTCCATCAGACTGTGCTGAAGTTCCGTGGGAGGAGCCGATGCACGAACACTCAGCACACGCCGAGCATGTCTACACCTCTGCCCAGCGCGATTCCGCCGCGGCCAGTTCTCCCGTTGTCGCCTCCTGGCGGCGATGCATGACCATGCATCAACTCGCTCCGGAAGACGAACGGGCGCCACTGCGTGTCACCGACGAGGAATTCCGCCGTGCCCGCGAACAGTCCGGGCAGCTGATCGCCAGCGCGACCGAAGAACTCGATCGTCTCTTTACCACCGTCGGCAGGGCCGGCTGCTGCCTGCTTCTGACCGACAGGAACGGCATTGCATTGGAGCGCCGGGGGGCTGCCGGCGACGACAAGGAGTTCCACAAACTCGGCCTATGGACCGGCTCCGTCTGGACCGAGGCGAGCATCGGCACCAACGGCATCGGCACCGCGCTTGCCGACGAACGCGCCGTCGCCATCTTCCGCGACCAGCATTTTTTCTGCGCCAATACCAGCCTCAGCTGCACCACGGCACCGATCCGCGATCACCGTGGCCGGGTGGCCGCGGCCCTCGATATTTCCACCTGCCGCGAAGACGTCAACGAGATGACGCTGACGATCCTGACGCAGACCGTGCGCGATGCGGCGATGCGCATCGAGCTCAACCTCTTCCGCTCGGCTTTTCCCAGCGCCCGTTTCCTGATGGTTCCGGCCGGCGCCAATTCCGCCGCCGCCCTGCTTGCCGTCGACCGGCACGATCTGGTGCTGGGAGCAACGCGCGCTGCCCGCATCGCGCTGCAGCTGGACGACAAGCGAATCGCCGCCGGCATTCCGGCGGCCGATGCCCTGCATGAGGCTGGAGTCTCGCAGCAGGAGGAGATCGTCGAGGCGGAAAAAGCAGCTCTGTTGCGGGCGCTGTCGCGCACCAGCGGCAACGTCTCGCAGGCGGCCGTCGCCCTCGGCATTAGCCGCGCCACCCTGCATCGGAAGATGAAGAAGTTCGACCTGCACTGACGAATGCATGTCGCCCGGAAGTGTGCAGCGGTTCCGGCATAACGACATGCATCAAAACAAAGAGCTAACGCCCGAACGTTCCACCGACACCGTCGATCGTGACCCGAGCTGTCGCATCTGTGCGACAGTGTGCGCTGCGGTATCGAAGACCTCCTCTGTTCCCTTCGGCAAAACGCGCACATTTTCCTTCCACCGGTTCGCTTGGGAACCTGGATCATCAAGGGAGGATGACATGCTTCATCAGAAAATCGTCGAATCGCCGTTCAAGCTGAAATATGGCAACTATATCGGCGGCGAATGGCGCGAGCCTGTCGGGGGCAAATACTTCGAAAACCTGACACCCGTCACTGGCGGCAAGCTTTGCGACATTCCCCGCTCCGATGAAAAGGACATCAATCTCGCGCTCGACGCCGCCCATGCGGCCAAGGAAAAATGGGGCCGCACCTCCGCTGCCGAGCGCTCCAATATCCTCATGAAGATCGCCCAGCGGATGGAGGACAAGCTGGAATTGCTCGCCCAGGCCGAGACCTGGGACAATGGCAAGCCGATCCGCGAGACCATGGCGGCGGACATTCCGCTGGCGATCGACCACTTCCGCTATTTCGCTTCCTGCATCCGTGCCCAGGAAGGATCGATCGGCGAAATCGACCACGATACCGTCGCCTATCACTTCCATGAGCCGCTCGGCGTGGTCGGCCAGATCATTCCCTGGAATTTCCCCATCCTGATGGCCACGTGGAAACTTGCTCCGGCGCTTGCCGCCGGCAACTGCGTCGTCTTGAAGCCCGCCGAACAAACCCCGGCTTCGATCCTGCTCTGGGCCGAACTGGTCGGCGATCTGCTGCCGCCGGGCGTGCTCAACATCGTCAACGGTTTCGGCATCGAAGCCGGCAAGCCGCTGGCGACCAGCTCCCGCATCGCCAAGATCGCCTTCACCGGCGAGACGACGACCGGCCGGCTGATCATGCAATATGCCAGCCAGAACCTCATTCCGGTGACGCTGGAACTCGGCGGCAAATCGCCGAACATCTTCTTCGCCGATGTGATGGCCGAGGATGACGACTTCCTCGACAAAGCGCTCGAAGGCTTTGCAATGTTTGCGCTCAACCAGGGCGAGGTCTGCACCTGCCCGAGCCGCGCCCTCGTCCAGGAATCGATCTATGACCGCTTCATGGAAAAGGCCGTCAAGCGCGTCGAGGCGATCAAGCAGGGCAATCCGCTCGACAGCGCGACAATGATCGGCGCCCAAGCCTCGACCGAGCAGCTGGAAAAGATCCTTGCCTATCTCGACATCGGCAAACAGGAAGGCGCCGAGGTGCTGGCCGGCGGCACGCGCAACGATCTCGGCGGCGATCTGGCGAACGGCTATTATGTCAAGCCGACGATCTTCAAGGGCCACAACAAGATGCGTGTGTTCCAGGAGGAAATCTTCGGGCCGGTTGTCTCGGTCACGACCTTCAAGGACGAAAAGGAGGCGCTCGAAATCGCCAACGACACGCTTTACGGCCTCGGCGCCGGCGTCTGGAGCCGCGACGCCAATCGCTGCTACCGTTTCGGCCGCGAGATCCAGGCCGGCCGCGTCTGGACCAACTGCTACCACGCCTACCCTGCCCATGCCGCCTTCGGCGGTTACAAACAGTCGGGCATCGGCCGTGAAACCCACAAGATGATGCTCGAGCATTACCAGCAGACCAAGAACATGCTGGTGAGCTACAGCCCCAAGGCGCTCGGCTTCTTCTGAGGCGTGGTGAGGGCGTAAAGCCCCTCCCCAACCCCTCCCCACAAGGGGGAGGGACTTAACGTGCTGCTCTCGCCGTATTCACTCTTGAGCGCAGCACATGCATCCGGCTTGATGTTTTGCCAGCCGAAGCGGCATCTTAGCCCCTCCCCCTTGTGGGGAGGGGTTGGGGAGGGGAACTCTCCTCGTCAAACTTTGGAGGAAGACCGATGGAAACCACCGTCAACGGCGAACCGCGTGTTCTCGCGACCGACGCAGCTCTTGAGCTGATTGAAGAGATCAAGCGCGATCATCCCGATATCCTCTTCCACCAGTCCGGCGGCTGCTGCGACGGCTCCTCGCCGATGTGTTATCCGGCCAATGAATTCATGGTCGGCGACAGCGACGTCAAACTCGGCGAGATCGGCGGCGTGCCAGTCTATATCAGCGCCAGCCAGTTCGAGGCGTGGAAGCATACCCAGCTCATCATCGATGTCGTTCCGGGCCGCGGCGGCATGTTCTCGCTCGATAACGGCCGCGAGAAACGCTTCCTCACCCGCTCTCGCCTCTTCGGCGGCGGCGAAGCCTGCGCAATCCCGGATGTGACGGTCAAGGCGGTGTAGAACATGTCGAAAACTGTGCGCGATTTTCGGCATCATGCTACTCTCACTCTCAGGGAATTTCGGCTGTAGTATTCCCATAGTACCTTCTGCACGCCGCTCTTTGTTAATCTCCGGCGGTTGGTTTCAAAGGAGGATACGATGCCAGCTTCCAAAATCCTGATGATCACGGGTGATTTCACCGAAGATTACGAAACCATGGTGCCGTTCCAGACGCTGCTTGCCTGCGGCTACACGGTCGACGCCGTCTGCCCCGGAAAGAACGCAGGCGAAACGGTCGCCACCGCTATTCATGATTTCGAAGGCGACCAGACCTATTCCGAAAAGCGCGGTCATAATTTCGCGCTGAACGCCACTTTCGACAGCGTGCGGCCCGAAGACTACGACGCCCTCGTCATCCCCGGCGGCCGCGCGCCGGAATATCTGCGCCTCAATGCAGACGTTATCGAAGCGGTCCGGCACTTCTTCGATGCCGGAAAACCCGTTGCCGCCATCTGCCATGGCGCGCAGCTGCTCGCTGCCGCCGGCGTCTTGAAGGGCCGCACCTGCTCTGCCTATCCCGCCTGCCGGCCGGAAGTCGAGCTTGCCGGCGCCACCTTCGCCGATATCTCGATCACCGATGCGGTCTCGGATGGCAACTTGGTCACGGCGCCGGCTTGGCCGGCGCATCCGTCGTGGCTGCGTCAGTTCATGGCCGTGCTCGATGCGGCAGCGCTGCTCGAAACCAACGCCGCCTGAGGAGGCGGTACCGGGAGGATGACATGTGCGAGTTATTCATCAAGGCGGATGCGCGGCTCTGGGAAAGCACCACCCGGTCGCTGCGCATCGACGGCATGGTCACCAGCGTCAGGCTGGAGAACTTCTTCTGGTCGAAGCTTGAGGAAGTGGCCCGGCGCGACGGCATGAATGTCGTCCAGCTGATCACCCGGCTGCATCATGAATCGATCGATGCCGGCCACGATCTTGGAAACTTCACCTCCTTCCTGCGCGTCTGTTGCGCCCGCTATCTCGACCTGCAGCTCAGCGGCGACATCCCGGCCGATGTCACCCGCCCGATTTCCGGCCTTGACGCGCCCGAGATTCTCGGTCGCGAACGGACGAAATATCACTGACGGCCGACCCGACGAAACTGTTGAGCGATGACGGCGGAACTGCCCGCAAAGGGCAAGTTCCGCAAGATCTCCGACCTGGACGCGGATGCGTGGGCTTGCGCTGCGGCGCAGCGTGGATCAACAATGCGCGCCATCAAGGACGGGCAGGAGATCGATTGCCATGAACAACCAGAAAGCCGTGATCGTTACGGGAGCCGGCGGCAACCTCGGCAGCGCCGTTGTCCGTGAGCTTGCTACCGGCGGCGCAAAACTCGTCTGCATGAACCGTTCGAGCCAGGAGCTGGAAGCCTTGGCCGCCGACCTTCCCGCCTCCGCCGAGTTTCTGTCGATCGCCGGAACGGATCTCACCGATTATGCCTCCTGCGCCGCAGCCGTCGCCCGGGCCGTCAAGCGTTTCGGCGGTGTCGGTGCCCTGGTCAATACGGTCGGCGCCTTCCAGATGGGGCCGGTCGGGCCGGATGCGCCTGCCCAATGGGAGACGATGATGAACGCGAACGCCCGCACCGCGCTGACGATCAGCGCCGCGGTTCTCCCGACCATGAAGGCATCAGGCTATGGCCGCATCGTTCATGTCGCCGCCGCGCCCGGCCTGAAGGCCGGCCCCAATCAAGCCGCTTACGCGGCCTCGAAAGCCGCCGTCATCCGGCTGACGGAAGCGCTCGCCGCCGAATGCCGCGACGACCGCATCACCGCCAACTGCATCCTGCCCGGGACGATCGACACGCCTGAGAACCGCGCCGCTATGCCCAATGCGAAGACGGATGGCTGGGTCACGCCGCAATCGATCGCCCGCCTCATCGCCTTCCTGATCTCGCCGGCCGCAGCCATTGTCACCGGCGCGGCAATCCCGGCGACCGGTCGCGAATAACGGCAGGTGTGGTGCTCGGCGCCGCAACCCCGCATCGGGATTACTTTGCTAGGATCAGAAGGCGATGAAACGGCGGATTTGCAAATTTTGGCCGGTGACATGCGATCCGACTTGAGGTTCGGTTCGCCTTAAGGCAGCCTTATCTCCGCTAATGCATGTCGCCCGGAAGTGTGCAGCGGTTCCGGGATAACGACATGCATCAAAACAAAGAGCTAAAGCGCGTCGCATGAATCAAGTTTGATGCGACGCGCTTTAGGCTCAGGTGGCGGGCAAGAGACAGCGGGCGGACACGATGGTGGTGATGATCGCATGGCGGCGGCATTTGCCCGAAGGCGGGTGGTTTCGATGACGGACGATCCCGCATTGCGTGCCGTCAGCGCCGCCAGCCTGTTGCGCGAGGAATGGTTCCTGGGCGTCAGCGTCGCGACAAGCTTCGCATTTCTTGCTTTCCAGGAGCAGCTCTTCGGCCGGCTTTCCGATCCGCTTTGGTTCACTGTCGTTTTCGGGTGGCTGTTTGCCGTCGTGCTCGGCTCCGCTCTATCGGTCGTGCGGCACGCAGACCACCTGGCGGAGCGGCTGAAGGAGCCTTACGGCACGCTCATTCTAACCCTTTCAATCACGTCGATCGAGGTGATGGCAATATCGGCCGTCATGCTTCACGGCGAAAACAATCCCACGCTGGCGCGCGACACGCTGTTTGCAGTCGTCATGATCATTTTGAACGGCATGGTCGGCCTGTCATTGCTGCTCGGCGCGTGGCTGCGACCGGAACAGCAGCACAACCTGCAGGGCGCCAACGCCTATCTCGGAGTAATCGTGCCGCTGGCGACGCTCAGCCTAGTCATGCCGACATTTCTGGCAGGTCCGGACGGACAGCATCCATCGGCACCGAGACAACTGATACTGGGCGTCATATCGGTCGGACTTTATTCCACGTTTCTGTTTCTTCAGGCCGGCCGCCATCGGGACTATTTCGCGGACGACGGCAACCGTCAGCAACCTCGCAGCGAACATGTCGCTGGCCATGGGCCGATCTGGCCGCATGCCATCCTGCTTGTCACCTATATGGCTCCCGTCGTGTTCCTGGTCGAACAGCTTGCGCGGCCGATCGATTACATTATCGAAACCCTGCATGCTCCAACCGCATTTGGCGGTGTCGTGATGGCTATCCTCGTCGCCACGCCTGAGGCAATCAGCGCCGTGCGCGCGTCTATCGCCAACAATCTTCAGCGCTCCGTAAACATTTTCCTCGGTTCGGTATTGTCGACGATCGGGCTGACGGTGCCGGCGATGCTTGTTGTCAGCCAGCTCTACGGACACAGCGTGACGCTCGGCCTGGAGCACGGAGATCTGGTGATGCTCCTGCTCACGCTTGCCGTCAGCATCATTACCTTCGCCAGCGGCCGCACGCATCTCATGCAAGGTGCAGTCCATCTGGTGCTTTTCCTGGCCTACGTGCTGCTCATTTTCCAGCAGTGATCTCCGGCGGCGTGAGATCAGGAAAGTAAAAAACTCCACGCTCTGCCTTTCTTCCGCTATGGTGACAGTAACGATCGCACCACTTGCAAGCCTCGCGGCGTTTGCAAGGTTGACGTGACGGAGACCGGACTTGAGCTCACTATTGCTTGGCGGGTTAGTCTTTGTTTTTCTGTCGGCGGCGACAGCGACAGGAATGATCGTGCGCGGCCGCTTGCCGGATCATCATCTCAGCTCGGAATCCAAGGATGCCATCAGGCTCGCGACCGCGGTGGTGGGGACGCTGTCGGCCCTGGCGCTCGGCCTGCTGATCGCATCCGCCAAATCGACCTATGACAATGCCGAAGTGGAAATGAGAACGGCGGCAGCGCGGGTGCTCCTGCTTGACCGCGTCATGGCGCAATACGGACCGGAAACCGACAAGGCGCGGCATTTGCTGCGTGAATTGATCCAGAAGCGGCTGAGCCGCGGCTGGTCCGCCGAGACTACCGACGATGCATCCGGCAGCGCGCTCGGGGAATATCAGGATATCGAGGCGGTTCAGGGCGATCTTCGGTCCCTGTCGCCGAGGGATTCCGTACAGCGTTCTCTTCAGACGCGTGCGCTGGATGTGAGCGGCATGGTGGCCGAGACCCACTGGCTGCTGGTCGAATCCGGTAAAGAGGGTTTGCCCTGGGCCTTCCTCGCCGTTCTCGTCTGCTGGCTCTCGCTGCTATTTGCAACCTTCGGACTGCAGGCGCCGGCCAACCCGACGGTGCTGTCAATTCTGCTCGTTTGCGCCCTGTCCGTTGCCGGCGCGATCTTTCTGATTTCGGATATGGCCAATCCATATGTCGGGCTGATCCGTGTTTCGGATGCACCCTTGCAGTCGGCCATCGAGCGGCTCGGGAAACCATAGCCATTTTGTATCTGCGAACGGCGAACTCTAAAGCTCTTTGTTTTTAATGCATGTCGTTGTCCCGGAACCGCTGCACACTTCCGTGCGACATGCATTAACTGAGTTCAATTGTGCACCAGCAGCTATTGCAATTTGCATCAATGCCGCGACATAATATCGCATGCCCGGAACTTTTCGGAGAAGGGTCGTCTCCGCCGAGGCACGCATGAAGACTACAGCGCCGCGCGTCTTTTCAGACGCGCAAAAGGACGCTGTAGATCTTTGAAATCGCAGCATAATTCATCCAATCGATTCGATTTGATGAATTATGCAGCAGGCTCGTAAACATCGGGGCGGCGGCAATGCGTGTGAGATTGGATCAGGGTCTGCACCTCTTGATGGTGCTCGCCGGCATGGCAATTCTTGCCGGCTGCGAGGAAAGCGGCAACACCTATGTTCCTCCGCCGCCACCTCCGGTACGGGTCGCACAGCCGGTCCAGCAGCCGGTGACGCTCTATTTCGAACTCACCGGCAATACGGCGCCGCTCAATGCCGTCGATATCGAGGCCCGCGTCCAGGGCTATATCCAGTCCATCGACTACCAGGACGGCATGATGGTGATGAAGGGCGCCAAGCTTTTCGGCATCGAGCGCGACACCTATCAGGCGCAACTGGATCAGGCAAAGGCATCGCTCGCCTCGCAGCAGGCCTCCCAGGTCGGCGCAAAGCAGGAATATGACCGGCAGCTCAATCTCATGAAGCAACAGGTCACCACCCAGACCGCGGTCGACAGCGCCAAGGCGACCCTCGACGAGGCGAATGCTTCCATCCTCAACGCCCAGGCCAATGTCGAACTCGCGACGATCAACCTCGGCTATACCGAAGTGCTTGCTCCCTTCGACGGCATCGTCACGGATCACCTTGTCGATATCGGCACGCTGGTCGGCGTGTCCGGCCCCACCAAACTCGCCAGCATCGTCCAGACCGATCCGCTGTATGCCTATTTCAACGTCAGCGAGACGCAGGTGCTGATGATCAAGGAAACCATGGCAAAGCAGGGACATACCTTCAGGCAGACGGACCTTCCGAGCATACCGGCGGAGATCGGTTTGCAGACGGAAGAGGGTTACCCGCACAAGGGACATCTCGATTACGTATCGCCTCAGCTCGACGCCTCCACAGGCACGCTTCAGGTCCGCGCCCTGTTCGACAACAAGGACCACGCCATGCTGCCCGGCCTCTTCGTGCGGGTTCGGGTGCCGGTCGGCCACAACGACAAGGCTCTGCTGGTGCGCGACGACACCATCGGAACCAACCAACTCGGCAGCTACGTACTCGTTCTCGGCAAGGACGATGTGGTGGAGCAGAAACAGGTCAAGACCGGGCAGCGGGAAGGCGCGCTCCGCGTCATCCAATCCGGCCTCGATCCGGCTGACTGGGTGGTGACCCAAGGGATCCAGCAGGCCATTCCCGGCAGCAAGGTCACGCCCGAGAAAATCGAAATGAACCCGACGGCGAATGCCGCCGGTGATGCCAAGGCCAACTCCACCACGCAATGAATTCGCCACCACGCTTCATCTGAACGTCTGAGGACAACAGCATGATCTCGCGTTTCTTCATTGAGCGACCGGTACTCGCCAACGTCTTGGCATTGGTTTTCGTGCTCGTCGGCGCGGTCGCGCTGTACCAACTGCCGGTGGCGCAATATCCGAATGTCGTCCCGCCGACGGTGCAGGTGACGACACGCTTTCCCGGCGCCAGCGCCCAGACCCTCGTCGATACCGTCGCGCTGCCGATCGAGCAGCAGGTCAACGGCGTGCAGAATATGCTCTATATGCAGTCGACCAGCGCCAGCGACGGCACCTATTCGCTGATCGTGACCTTTGCCATCGGAACGGATCCGGATCAGGCCCAGGTTCTGGTGCAGAACCGTGTCGCGATCGCAATGTCGTCACTTCCCGAAGCGGTGCAGCTTCAAGGCGTGACGACCCAGAAGAAATCGACGGCGATCCTCGGCTTCGTCAGCCTGACCTCGTCCGACAGCCGCTATGACAGCCTGTTCCTGTCGAACTACGCCGTCATCAATCTGCAGAACGAACTCGCCCGCCTGCCTGGCGTCGGCAATGTGACGGTGTTCGGCGCCGGCCAATATGCCATGCGGATCTGGATGGATCCGAACCTGCTGCAGGCGCGCGGCCTGACGCCGCAGGATGTCGTCAGTGTCGTGCAGCAGCAGAGCCAGGAGGTCGCCGCCGGCCAGATCGGCATTCCGCCGGTGCCGAAAGGGCAGATCTTCCAATACACGCTGAACGTGAATGGCCGGCTGAACGAGGCCGCCGACTACGAGAACATCGTCGTCAAGGTCGAAAGCGGACAGGGCGGCCGCATCACCCGCGTCCGCGACATCGGCCGTGTCGAACTCGGCGCCCAGACTTACAGCCAATCCTTCATGCAGAACGGCCGGCCGGCGGCCGGCATCGGCATTTTCCAATTGCCGGAGGCGAATGCCATAGCCGTGGCGCAGGCGGTGCGCGCGAAGATGGACGAGCTCTCGAAAAGCTTCCCGCCTGGCCTCGAATATCATCTGCCGTTCGACACGACGAAATTCGTCGAGGCTTCCATCGACGAGGTTTACGTCACCTTGATCGAGGCCGGGGTTCTCGTTCTCATCGTCATTCTGGTCTTCCTTCAGGATTGGCGGGCGCTGCTCGTGCCGGCGACCACTGTTCCTGTCACCATCATCGGCGCCTTCGCGGCGATGGCGGCCTTGGGCTTCACCGTCAACCTGTCGACGCTCTTTGCCATCGTTCTCGCCATCGGCATTGTCGTCGATGATGCCATCGTCATCGTCGAAGGCGTGGCCCGGCACATCGAGGCCGGCATGTCGGGCCGAAAGGCTGCCGAGAAGGCGATGGAGGAACTGCTCGGTCCGGTCATCGGCATCACGCTGGTACTGATGGCCGTGTTCATTCCGGCCGCCTTCCTGCCTGGCCTGACCGGCCAGCTCTATCGACAGTTCGCCCTCGTCATTGCCGCGACCGCTCTGATCAGCGCCGTCAATGCCGTCACGCTGAAACCGACGCAATGCGCCCTTTGGCTGCGTCCGCCGGTTCCGCCGGAGAAACGCAACGCCCTCTATCGCGGCTTCAACAGGGTCTACGACCGAGGCGAACGCAGCTATGCCGGGCTGATCGGATCGATGACCCGCCACAGCGGCATCATGGCCATAGCGGCATTTGCGCTGATCGGGGTCGCCGTCTGGGGGCTTTCTCGTCTGCCGACCGCCTTCCTGCCCGTCGAGGATCAAGGCTATGTGCTGATCAGTACACAACTGCCCGACGGCGCCTCGAAGGAACGCACCGATGCCGTCATGGAAGAGGTCGGCAAGATCGCCGAAGCCACGCCTGGCGTCGATCAGGTGCTGACCATCAGCGGCATTTCCGTTCTCGACAACAGTGCCAGCCTGCAGAATGCCGGCGTCGCCTATGTCGTTTTGAAAGATTGGGATGAGCGCGGCAAGGAGAAGGGGCAGGACCTGCTGTCGATCTACCAGCATTTGAACGAGGCTCTGCAGCATGTGCTGAGCGCCAAAACGCTGGTCGTCGTGCCGCCTCCGATCCAGGGCGTCGGCAATGCCAACGGCTTTACCATGCAGGTCGAGCTCCGGAACGGCGTGGCCGACTATCCGCTGCTGCAATCGCTTGCCGATACGATTGTCAGGAACGGCAATGCCCAATCATCGTTGCAGAGGTTGAGCACGCCTTTCCGTTCGAACGTGCCGCAGCTTGCGGTCTCCGTCGATCGCATCAAGGCGGAAACGCTGGGAATTACCGTGGGCCAGGTCTTCTCCGCCCTCTCCGGCTATGTCGGATCGAGCTATGTCACCCAGTTCAATAAATTCGGCCGCACCTTTCAGGTCTATGCGCAAGCCGCTTCCGATTTCCGTGTCAGCCCCGACGATATCCGCAATCTGAAGGTCAAGGCCGGTGACGGTACGATGGTGCCGCTCGGCACGGTCGTCAATGTCACCACGACGCAAGGTCCCTCGCTGATCAGCCTCTACAATCTCTATCCCACCGCGACCATCGTCGGTGGGCCGGCCGCCGGTTTCAGCTCCGGCCAGTCGCTCGAGGTCATGGAGCAGATCGCCGATCATACATTGCCGACGGGAACCGGTTTCGAATGGACGGCGCTCTCCTATCAGGAGAAGGCGGTCGGCGGGCAGATCTACTTCATATTCGCGCTCGCCATGCTGCTCGTCTATTTCGTGCTCGCCGGCCAATACGAGAGCTGGATCCTGCCGCTGGCGGTCATATCAGCCGTGCCGCTCGCCCTGCTCGGCACGGTGGCCGCACTCATGGCTGCTGGAGTCGCCAACAATCTCTATACGCAGATCGGCCTTATCCTGCTGATTGCACTCGCGGCCAAGAACGCCATCCTGATTGTCGAATATGCCCGCGAAAAACGGGCGGAGGGCATGGAAATTCTGGACGCGGCCGTCGAGGCCGCCCGCCTGCGTTTCCGGCCGATCCTGATGACCTCCTTCGCCTTCATCCTAGGTGTCCTGCCGCTAGTGCTGGCAACGGGCGCCGGCGCGTCGGCCCGCAAATCGATCGGCATATCGGTCTTCAGCGGCATGATCGCCTCGACCTGCCTCGCCATCCTCTTCGTTCCCTCCTTCTACGTGCTGCTGCAGCGCCTCGAGGAATACTGGAAGCGCCGCCGAGCGCCCGCAAACACGGCCGCGAGCGTGGCGGAAGCGGAGATATCGAACGTCGGGTAAGGCGATCGCGGCAATTATTGCACGATCACCTGCACATAGACGTTGCCGCTCTTGGCGTAATAATAACCGCCGCATCGATAATAATAGCCGCCATAATAAGGACCATAACGGCAGCCTGCCGGAAGCACGGCGATGGTCGTCGTTGTGCGTGTGACAACCCGCCGCGTCGTCCGGCGGGCCACGCCGGCATAAGACAGCGGCGTCAGCGGCCTGCCGATGACGGCGCCCGCCGGCGTGGCAAAGCCGATCGATAGAGGCATGGATCCCTGCTCCTCGATATGAAGGCCGGTGAATGTCAGCAGGCCGGCCAGGCCGAGGGCGAAGAACAGCTTCCTATAGGTCATTTTACCTCTCCCATATCGGCAGCCTCAGGCAGCTCGTCGAGCGATTGCAATTCACTGAGATCGACCGTCTTTGCGCTGGCCGGAACCTCGATGGTGTAGGATACGGCCGCGACATCCGCTCCGCTTTTGAAATCGCTGATTTCGAGCGTGTATTGCGGCGCCTGGACGACGTGTTTGCTGGTGATCACGTAACGGCGGGGTATCGGTTGCGGGCCGCTCTGTATCCAGATCTGCCAATCGATCTCAGGCGTCCGGAAGGCCAGATATTCGCATTCGACCCCATCCACGAAGGCGCTGGAAATATGCTTGGCCTCCGTCACATCGGACATGAGTTCGTCATAGACGCTTGAGGATAAAAGATCGGCGCCCGGCGCTTCGACGCCCGCGGTCATCAGCCTGTCGATCAGATCATCGAGCGAACCCTTGCCGTCGATCTTGGCATAGGCATCGAGGTTCTTGCCGTGAACCGTCAGCGACGAACCGTCGAAACTCACGTCGAGGTCGGCAAAGCCGCCGGTCCTCGTGACGCGCAGCTTATCGGGCCGCGTCAGGTTGGCTGTCCCCGAACTGACGAACTGGAGTTTCTCGAAGGCGGGCGTCACCGCTTCGAGCGACGATTGGTAGGTGAAGGAGATCGTTTTCTGCGCCGTCAGAAAATCGGACATCGTCTTCAGGAGAGCCTTTGCATCATCCGCCCACGCGCTCGTCGGCGGTGCGAGGCTGGCGGCAAGCGAGGCATAGAGGAGGATCCGCTTCAATCGCGGGAAAGAGAAAGTCGATGACATGGCAATGCCTTTCCGTGTCGTCATTGATTTCATCGAATTGCTGATGGCAGCTGCCGGGACATTCCGCAGCCGGACATGACATGTGAGAGATGCAATGCATGCAGGCGAGCAATCGGCCGCTTGCCGGCCTTTGCAGGATCGCGCACCGAATTTCTCGCTGGAGCGCGACGACCTCTTTACGAGAGCAAGGTTCGAACGGGCGCTACAATCCCGAAGTCAGCACGCGGTGGCACGCTGGTGATACCCGCTGCAGATTATCACGTAGGCAGGCGATGCCCCGGCCTCCCCCTAAAGGTACCATACGGCACAAGGCCCGGAAGTCCGCTCCGCAGGTTTCCCGCAGGATCATGACTTCCTCACGCGGGGAGAAGGCTGGCATCATTGCCTGAGGGGCCGGCGTGATCGCACCGGTGGCAGCCGCATCGCCGGCCGCCGGCGCCCCTGATCCCCCCAATGCCGCAACGGCTTGCTGACATGGCGCCGATAGGGCGGCATTATGCTGTTGCAGACAGCTGAGCGCCGCCGCACCGCCCGGCGTAACACCGGAACATTGCGCCATGAAATCGCGCTGACAGGCCGATTTGACCGCATTGCGCTGCGCCTCAGTCGGCTGATGCGCGGGCGTGCCGGCTGCAGGCGCCGGCGCAGCCGCCGCGTTATTTGCAGGTGCAGCCGGCGCTGGCTCCGCGGATGTCGATTTGGGTTTGACGTTCACCGCAGAAACCGCTTTCCGGCAGCCTGCCGAAAGTGTCGCGCTATGCTGCTGCAGGCAGGTGAGCGCCTCGATCCCTCCCGGCGTCACCCCGGAACATTTCGCCATGAAATCGGAGCGGCACTCTGCCCTGATCGCATCGCGCTGCTCGTCGGTCGGCGCTTGCGCGGACGCAATCCCGGCGATGAACACCACGGCACAGAACGCAGGCAACGCGGAGATTGCCGATAGAAGTCGATGCCCCCTATATGGAGACGTCAGTAGAGAAGACCCCCATTTTCGCATGATTCCCCCCTATAAATCTCTGATCTACTTCATGAAATCGAACTGCCCTCTGAATAGAATAATAGGCGCCGCCGAATGGACGGACGTTGTTTGCTACTGTGAAATATAAGATGCGCCTGATCTAGGTATATTAGAATATTATCCATTTAGCAACTATCAAGTCGTCGCTTGAAATCGCTCGAAATAGCGTTTTGCCGGCGCCCACAACGCAAAAACCCGCCAAGAGGCGGGTTTTGGGGTATTGCGTTATGGAAGATTTGGTTGCGGGGGCAGGATTTGAACCTGCGGCCTTCAGGTTATGAGCCTGACGAGCTACCGGGCTGCTCCACCCCGCGCCAGCGCAAGTCGTTTGGACTTGCTGAAGTATTGTAACACGAAAGGCCGCTTTGTGAGCGGCCTTTTGACGGCGTTTGCCGTTAGAATTGTTCTGAGAAGATTTAAAGTTGCGCTTTGCAGACCTGGCAGCGACCTACTCTCCCGCGTCTTAAGACGAAGTACCATGGGCGCAGGGGCGTTTCACGGCCGTGTTCGGAAAGGGAACGGGTGCAGCCACCCCGCCATAACCACCAGGTCGGCAAAGCGCAACTTTATGTTTGAGAAGCTGGGGATGAGGCAATAGTCAGCAGCCATTAGGCAGCAGTGACTATTGTCATCGTTTTTTTGAACACGTCTTTGATGCTTGTGATGGGCGAAGGCTGTAGTTGTTCCTACTGCCTCTTGCCTATTCACTTCATCAGCCTTTGGCTGATGAGCACAGTCAATGAGAACGATCAAGCCGATCGAGCTATTAGTACCGGTAAGCTTCATGCGTTGCCGCACTTCCACACCCGGCCTATCAACGTGGTCGTCTTCCACGGCTCTGATAGGGAATACTCGTTTTCAGGTGGGTTTCCCGCTTAGATGCCTTCAGCGGTTATCCCGTCCATATATAGCTACCCTGCTATGCCCTTGGCAGGACAACAGGTCCACCAGAGATATGTCCATCCCGGTCC
Organism: Rhizobium acidisoli; assembly: GCF_002531755.2. NCBI lineage: Bacteria > Pseudomonadati > Pseudomonadota > Alphaproteobacteria > Hyphomicrobiales > Rhizobiaceae > Rhizobium > Rhizobium acidisoli. The sequence continues at coordinate 3,705,562 of NZ_CP034998.1, forward strand.
TCTCGTACTAGGGACAGATCCTGTCAATATTCCTACACCCACGGCAGATAGGGACCGAACTGTCTCACGACGTTCTGAACCCAGCTCACGTACCGCTTTAATTGGCGAACAGCCAAACCCTTGGGACCTGCTCCAGCCCCAGGATGCGATGAGCCGACATCGAGGTGCCAAACAACCCCGTCGATATGGACTCTTGGGGGTCATCAGCCTGTTATCCCCGGCGTACCTTTTATCCGTTGAGCGATGGCCCTTCCACGCGGGACCACCGGATCACTATGACCGACTTTCGTCTCTGCTCGACTTGTCAGTCTCGCAGTCAGGCGGGCTTATGCCATTGCACTCGACGACCGATTTCCGACCGGTCTGAGCCCACCATCGCGCGCCTCCGTTACTCTTTCGGAGGCGACCGCCCCAGTCAAACTACCCACCATACACTGTCCCGGACCCGGATGACGGGCCGCGGTTAGACATCCATGACGATAAGGGTGGTATTTCAAGGATGGCTCCACGGAAACTGGCGTCCCCGCTTCAAAGCCTACCACCTATCCTACACATGCCGACACGAATGCCAGTGTAAAGCTATAGTAAAGGTGCACGGGGTCTTTCCGTCTGACCGCAGGAACCCCGCATCTTCACGGGGAATTCAATTTCACTGAGTCTATGTTGGAGACAGCGGGGAAGTCGTTACGCCATTCGTGCAGGTCGGAACTTACCCGACAAGGAATTTCGCTACCTTAGGACCGTTATAGTTACGGCCGCCGTTTACTGGGGCTTCGATTCAAAGCTTGCACCTCTCCTCTTAACCTTCCAGCACCGGGCAGGCGTCAGACCCTATACGTCGTCTTGCGACTTCGCAGAGCCCTGTGTTTTTGATAAACAGTCGCTACCCCCTGGTCTGTGCCACCCCATCATACTTGCGTAAAATGGGGTCACGCTTCTTCCGAAGTTACGCGTGCAATTTGCCGAGTTCCTTCAACATAGTTCTCTCAAGCGCCTTGGTATACTCTACCTGACCACCTGTGTCGGTTTCGGGTACGGTCTATACGGTGGAGCTATTTCCTGGAACCGCTCCGCTGCCCTGATAATCCAATAAACCAGAACAACTTGTGCAATCCGTCACTACCACCAGGCCCACGAATATTAACGTGGTTCCCATCGACTACGCATTTCTGCCTCGCCTTAGGGGCCGGCTAACCCTGCTCAGATTAACTTTAAGCAGGAACCCTTGGTCTTTCGGCGAGAGGGTCTCTCACCCTCTTTATCGTTACTCATGTCAACATTCGCACTTCCGATACCTCCAGGAGCCCTCACAGGTCTCCCTTCATCAGCTTACGGAACGCTCCGCTACCACGTGTATTGCTACACATCCTCAGCTTCGGTGCATGGCTTCAGCCCCGTTACATTTTCGGCGCAAAGACCCTTATTTAGACCAGTGAGCTGTTACGCTTTCTTTAAATGATGGCTGCTTCTAAGCCAACATCCTGGTTGTTTTGGGATCCTCACATCCTTTCCCACTTAGCCATGACTTGGGGACCTTAGCTGGAGGTTAGGGTTGTTGCCCTTTTCACGACGGACGTTAGCACCCGCCGTGTGTCTGCCGAGTAGTACTCCCCGGTATTCGGAGTTTGGTTAGGATCAGTAAGACGGTGAGTCCCCATAGCCCATCCAGTGCTCTACCCCCGGGGGTATTCGCTCGACGCTCTACCTAAATAGATTTCGCGGAGAACCAGCTATTTCCGAGTTTGATTGGCCTTTCACCCCTAGCCACAAGTCATCCCAATCTATTGCAACAGATGCGGGTTCGGTCCTCCAGTTGGTGTTACCCAACCTTCAACCTGCTCATGGCTAGATCACTCGGTTTCGGGTCTAATGCAACAAACTATATCGCCCTATTCAGACTCGCTTTCGCTTCGCCTACACCTACCGGCTTAAGCTTGCT
>NZ_CP034998.1:4012500-4217500 GCF_002531755.2 Rhizobium acidisoli
CTTCGACCAGCATGCGCATTTCCGCCCAGTCGACACCGCCGTGAAAACAATATTGCCCGTCTTCGGACATCATCACCGACTGCACCAGAACCGGTGCGATCTCGTCAAGCGACACCCATCTGCGGTCATAACCGCGCAGCAGTACGAGATCGCGCAGCATCAGCGTCGAGACCGGGTGAATGAAAGGCAGCACGTAGAAAAAGATCAGCGCGTAAGGAAGGATCACCAGCGCCAGCACGGCAAGCACGATGCGTTTCAACACGCGCCGGTCTCCGAACCATTGCCGACGAGCCGGCATGTCGGCGATGTCCTCTCTCTCCGGCGCTATATCCAAAGTCCCCAACCCGATTTCGCTCCTGTCGTTCTCATAACGCCTGTAGGCCGCTTATGCCAGAGTGCGTGGCGAATCTTGCCGCGCCATCGACAATTCCGTTGCAAGCCCGGGGGCGCTCATGCCAAACAGCGCCCATGGATGCGAACCGGGACACTTTCGAGACGAGGCTGAAGAACAACGCCCGCGAGATCGAGGCGCTGCTCGATGCATTGCTTTTACCGAACGCCCTTTCCGACGAAATCGCCAGGCCCGAGACGCTGCGCAGCGCCATGCACTATGCCGTGCTGAACGGCGGCAAGCGGCTGCGCCCGTTCCTGGTGGTCGAAAGCGCCGCCCTTCTCGGCGGCGATGACGAGGCCGCACGCCGCGTCGGCGCCGCACTCGAATGCGTCCACTGTTATTCGCTCGTGCATGACGATCTGCCCGCCATGGACGACGATGATCTCCGCCGCGGCAAACCGACTGTTCATATCAAGTTCGATGAAGCCACCGCGATCCTCGCCGGCGACAGCCTGCTGACCTACGCCTTCGACATCATCGCCGCGCCGGAAACGGCGCTTGCCGACACGAGCAAGGCATCGCTGGTGCTGGCGCTTGCCCGCGCCGCCGGTCTCGGCGGCATGGCCGGCGGCCAAGCGCTCGATCTCGCGGCGGAGAAGCAGGCTCCTGATGAGGCCGGCATCATCCGCCTGCAGGCGATGAAAACCGGCGCGCTGATCCGCTTCGCCTGCGAAGCCGGCGCCCTCATCGCGGCAAGCCCGCCGGAAGATCGGCGCCGCCTGCGTGCTTTCGGCGAAAAGATCGGCCTTGCCTTTCAGCTCGCCGACGACATTCTCGACCTGACCTCGGACACTGCAACCATGGGCAAGGCGACCGGCAAGGATGCGGCCCGCGGTAAGGGAACGCTCGTGGCGCTGCATGGCATCGAATGGGCCGAGGAGCAGCTCCGCCAGCATGTCCGCGATGCCGAGGCGCTGCTGGCCCCCTACGGCGCCCGCGCCTCGACCCTGATCGCCGCGGCGCATTTCATCGCCGACCGGAAGAGCTGAAGCGTCACTCAGGCTGCCAGTATTTCCTTGAGAGCGGAAACCAGACGGGCGCACTCCTCGTTCGTGCCGATGCTGATGCGCAGGAAATCCGAAATGCGCGGCTTGGCGAAATGCCGAACGAGAACACCTCGCTCCCGCAGAGCGGCTTGCAGCGCGGCACCCGACCGGCTTTCATGCCGTGCGAAAACGAAATTCGCCTGAGACGGCAGCACTTCGAATTCCAGCGCTTCGAGGTCCCGGACGAGACCGTCCCGGCTGGCGATGAGCTTCGTCCGGCATGCCTCGAACCACGCCTCGTCCTTGATCGCCGCCGTTGCGGCAACCTGCGCCAGGCGATCGAGCGGATAGGAATTGAAGCTGTCCTTGACGCGCACCAGCGCCTCGATCAGCTCCCGCTGCCCAAGCGCGAAACCGACGCGCAGGCCGGCAAAGGAGCGGGATTTCGACAAGGTCTGAACGACAAGCAGGTTGGGATATTTGGAAATGAGCGGGATGGCACTGTCACCGCCGAAATCGACATAGGCCTCGTCGATCACCACGACCGCGTCCGGATGGGTGGCGACAAGCGCCTCTATGTCGGCAAGCGGCAAGCCGATGCCGGTCGGCGCATTCGGATTGGGGATGATGATCGCCCCGCACGGCCTGTCGTAATCCGCCAGCCGGATCTGGAACGTATCATCGACCGGCGCTTCGATCGCTTCGATGTCGTATAGCAGGCTATAAGTCGGATAGAAGCTGTAGCTTATGTCGGGATAGAGAAGCGGCAGTTCATGTTTCAGCAGCGCCTGAAACGCATGGGCGAGGACCTCGTCTGAGCCGTTGCCGACGAAGACTTCATCCGCCGTCAGGCCGTGACGGGCAGCGATCGTCTCGCGCAATTCCGTCGCCGCCGGATCGGGATAGAGCCGCAGACGATCATCCGCCGCTTGGCCGATCGCTTCCAGCGCCGCTGGAGACGGGCCGTAGGGGTTCTCGTTGGTGTTGAGCTTGACCAGACCGGGGATACGGGGTTGCTCCCCGGCGACATAGGGTCGGAGCTTGCTGACGATATCAGACCAGTAGCGGCTCATGCGAATTCGCCGACCTTCATTCCGCCGCCGTCCGCTGGCCGAAACGCTTCTCGATATAGTCGACGACGAGCGCCTCGAAGTCGGCAGCGATATTGGGACCGCGCAATGTCAGCGCCTTCTTCCCGTCGATGAAGACCGGGGCTGCCGGCGTCTCGCCGGTGCCGGGAAGCGAAATGCCGATATCGGCATGTTTGCTTTCGCCCGGTCCGTTGACGATGCAGCCCATGACGGCAACATTCAGCGCCTCGACGCCCGGATATTTCTCGCGCCAGACCGGCATGTTCTTGCGGATGTCGTTCTGGATGTTCTGGGCAAGCTCCTGGAACACTGTCGACGTCGTGCGTCCGCAGCCAGGACAGGCGGCAACGACAGGAATGAACTGGCGGAAGCCCATGACCTGCAGGATTTCCTGCGCTACCTGAACTTCGCGCGTGCGGTCGCCGTTCGGCTCCGGCGTCAGCGATACGCGGATCGTATCGCCGATGCCGTGCTGGAGCACGAAACCCATCGCCGCCGATGAGGCGACGATGCCCTTGGTGCCCATGCCGGCTTCGGTCAGGCCGAGATGAAGCGCATGATTGGAGCGTTCGGCAAGCATGGAATTGACGGCGATCAGGTCCTGGACCTGGCTGACCTTGGCCGACAGGATGATGCGGTTGCGCGGCAGGCCGATCTCTTCGGCAAGGGCTGCCGAAAGGAGCGCCGATTGCACGATCGCCTCGCGTGTTACCTGCCGGGCCGAAAGCGGCGAACCGGCTCTAGCATTCTCATCCATCAGCGCCGTCAAGAGATCCTGATCGAGCGAACCCCAGTTGACGCCGATGCGCACCGGCTTGTCGTAGCGGATCGCCATCTCGATGATCTCGGCGAACTGCTTGTCCTTCTTGTCCTTGAAGCCGACATTGCCGGGATTGATGCGGTATTTCGCGAGCGCTGCGGCACAATCAGGGTGATCGGCAAGCAGTTTGTGGCCGATATAATGGAAGTCGCCGATCAATGGCACGTCCATGCCGAGCCGCAACAGCCGCTCGCGGATCTTGGGCACGGCGGCCGCACTCTCGTCACGGTCGACGGTGATGCGTACCAGCTCCGAGCCCGCCCGGTGGAGAGCGGCGACCTGGGCGACGGTCGAATCGATATCGGCCGTGTCAGTGTTCGTCATCGATTGCACGACCACCGGCGCCCCGCCGCCGACGATGACGCCGCCGACATCGACGGCAACGGACGCGCGGCGCGGTTTCGGATCAAAATCGGCAGTTGGAGACATTAAGAGTTTCCTGCACCCCTGAAAACAGTGCCTTTCAGGTGGATCATGACTGCTTTCTTGTCAACCGCTCCCGATATCACTTTTGTTGGGAGGCGGCTTAATGGCCGCCGCCGGAGACTCCATCGGCATAACGGGCCAGTTTGGAGAACAGCAAAACCACGAGCAGCAGCGCCGGCAGCGCCATGAAGACCGCCGCAAAGCCGACATGCTCGGCGACGAAGCCGATCAGCGATGGCGCAACCAGCATGCCGGAATAGCCCATGGTGGTGACGACCGAGATGCCGATGCCGGGCTTGAGACCGGGAATGTTACCCGCCGCCGAGAAGGCGATCGGCACCATGTTGGAAATGCCGATGCCGCAAAAGGCAAAGCCCAGAATGGCGATCTCGGCATTGGGCGCCAGACCTGCAAGCAGCATGCCGACGATGGCAAACACCGTGCAGATCCGCAGCGTTTTGACGCCGCCGAGACGATCGCGCACCAGGTCGCCGGCAAAACGCATGATGGCCATCGTCGCTGAAAAGGCTGCAAAACCAAGGCCGGAGAGCGCCACGGAGGCATCCATTTCCTGGCGGAGATAGAGTGCGCCCCAGTCCAGAACCGCACCCTCAGGCACCATGGAGAATAAGGCCATCAATCCGAGCAGCCACGGCAGCGGCACCATCGGCAGCCTGGTCTTTTCCTTCTTGGCATCGGGATGCGGCGGATCGGCCAGGATCATCGGCCAGGCGATCGCGAGGAAGATGGCCGCCAGCACCGTCGCCAGTTCGGCATGGCCGAGAATGCCGAGCTTGGAAATCACGATGCCGCCGAGACCCGAGCCGATCAGTCCGCCAAGGCTCCAGAAAGCGTGGCAGGACGACATGATGGAGCGGCGCATGGATTTTTCGACCGACACCGCATTGGCATTCATCGCCACATCCATGGCGCCGATAAAACCGCCGAACAGGAAGAGCGAGATTGCCCCGGTGATCACATTCGGCGCGAGCGTCAATGCCAAGAGCAGCGGCAACACGCAGACAGCCAGCAACTGGACGACGATACGCGAGCCGTGTTTGGCAATCTGCGCCCCGGCGATCGGCATCATCACCAGCGAGCCGACGCCGAAGACAAGGATCATCAGCCCAAGCTCGAACTTGGAGAGTGCCAGCCGCTCGGCAAAATCCGGGATCTTCGGTGCCCAGCAGCCGACGACGAAGCCGTTCATGAGAAAGAGCAGGGAAACCGCCGCCCTGCTTCGGGTGATGAAGCCGCTTCGAGCTGACGGCGGCGCATTCACATGACTATCCATTTCTCGGTCTTTCCTCATTGCCGGGCTTGCACGCCCGGCTTCCCTAAACTCGATGACGAGAGTCTCAGTTCGTTTTCTCGGCGACGACAGTCCTGCATCCGCGCGCGCGGTAATCGGCGAGAATGGCCGGATCGGCATCGTGCTCGACGACCAGGCATTCGCAATGGGCAACCGGCAGAATGCCATGGGGGGCTGCAGTGCCGAATTTCTCCGAGGTTGCCGCCACCAATACCTTTTTGCTTCGCGACGCCGCATAGCGCTTGAACTCGGCATCTTCGAAACCGAATACAGTGATGCCGGCCTCAAGATCGACGCCGCAGGCGCCGAGAATGCAGAGATCGGGCGAAATCTGCTCCATATCCCGCAAGGCTTTGGCACCGAGCGAGCCGCCCGTCTGCCGGTCCACCATTCCGCCGATCAGGATGACGTTGACGGAAGGCTTGTCGATCAGCGCTGCGGCGATCGCCGGCGCATTTGTCGCAGCCGTCAGCGCAAGTTCATCCGGCAGTGCATTGGCAATCGCCAGATTGGTGCTGCCAGCATCGAAGAATACGGTCGAACCGGCGGCAATCTGCTGTGTTGCAGCGCGCGCCAGCGCCTGTTTCCGGTCCACGGCAAAACCGATCCGCTGCGTCAGGCTTCCACGCGCCGGCGAGATCGGCAATGCGCCGCCGTAAACCCGCTCGCAGAGCCCTGCCGCGGCCATCTCGCGCAGATCGCGCCGCACCGTATCTTCGGAGACGCCGAATTCGAGCGCAAGTTCCGTCGCCAGCACGCGGCCATTCAGCCGCAGCCTGTCGGAAATCACACCCTGGCGCTCGCGCAACAAGAAATCCTGCATGTTTTTACCGGATTGAAAACCTTAGAAACTAGAAACGTGCATAAACGCTTATGATCCGGCGCACAATATGCACAAACACACATTTCCTGACGCTGTGAAACAAAGCTCCACAAATCAGAGCGAAAGATCGCCTATTGACCGGTCAAGAGGCCGGGAATATCGATCGACCATTCCCCACTTCCCCGCCGGCTTTCTGCCAACTGGTGCGCTCCCGTGAAAAACTCCGTCAGCCTGGGCATCCTGCTCACGAGCCTCGCCTATATGGCGTTCACCTTCCATGATGCGATCATCAAGATCCTGACCTCAAGCATTCCGGTCTGGCAGATCCTGTTTTTCCGCAGTCTCACCATCCTTACCGGCTGTCTCGCCTTTGGCCGCGGCAAGCTCGTCCGCCAGACGATGCGATCGCCGATCATCAAGCCGATGATCGCCCGCAGCATCCTTCTTCTCTGTGCCTGGCTTTCCTATTATTCCGCCGCAAGCCGCCTGCAGCTGGCCGAAGTGACGACGCTCTATTACGCAGCACCGATCGTCGGCACCGTGCTTGCATGGCTCATCCTGAAGGAAGAGGTCACGCCTGCGCGCCGGCTTGCCGTCGGCGTCGGCTTCGTCGGCGTGCTGATTGCCTGCAACCCCATCGGCCTCACCATTTCTTGGCCGGTCTACCTGGCACTGCAGGCAGCCGTTCTCTGGGCCTCAGCCATGGTGCTGCTGCGCAAGACCTCGCTGCACGAGAAGACCATCATCCAGCTTACCGTCTCCAACGTCTTTTTCCTTGTGATGACCGGCATTGCCGTTCTCTACACCTGGAAGACCCCCGATATGACGCAGCTGTTGCTTCTCATTGCCACCGGCGTCGTCGCCGGCGGCGCGCAGTTCGCGCTCTTCGAGGGCATGCGGCAGGCGCCGGTCTCCGTGCTTGCGCCATTCGAATATACATCCCTCGTCTGGGCCTTCCTCCTGGGTTATCTGATATGGGCCGATATCCCCACGCCCAATGTCGTCTTCGGCGCGGCCATGATCCTCGCCGCCGGACTGATTATCATCGTCAGCGAAAAGCTGCGCCGCCGCATCGCGGCGTGATGCCTGTTTCTGCAGGATTCACGGCTGAGACGGCCGCTTGAGAAAAATATTTGCAGTTGCTGCTTTTATTCGCAGTTTTTTACGCTTCCGGCGCCCTAAATTTCTGCGAACTATCCCTCATCCGATGACAACCTCCCAAGGATGGATAAAACAATGAACTGGTTGAAAACCGTCGCCGCTGCCGCCCTCATTCAGGCTGCTGCCCTCCTGCCCGCCCATGCCGGCGAAAACCTCGCCGCCATCAAATCGGCCGGCGTCTTCAAGATCGGCACCGAAGGCACCTATGCGCCCTTCACCTATCATGACGAAAGCGGCAAGCTCGTCGGCTTCGACGTCGAGATCGGCGAAGCGATCGCTGCCAAGCTCGGCGTCAAGGCCGAGTTCGTCGAAGGCAAGTGGGATGGCCTGATCGCCGGCCTCGACGCCAAGCGCTACGACACCGTCATCAACCAGGTCGGCATCACCGAGGCCCGCAAGCAGAAATATGATTTCTCCGAACCCTATATCGCCTCCAAGGCCGTGCTGATCGTCCGCGACGGCGACGACAGCATCAAGACCTTCGCCGACTTGAAGGGCAAGAAATCCGCCCAGTCGCTGACCAGCAACTTCGGCAAGATCGCAACCGAAGCCGGCGCCGAACTCGTCGGCACCGACGGTTTCGACCAGTCGATCCAGCTTGTGCTGACCAAGCGCGCCGACGCGACGATCAACGACAGCCTCTCCTTCCTCGATTTCAAGAAGCACAAGCCGGACGCGCCGGTGAAGATCGCCGCCGAGCAGGAAAATGCCGATTATTCCGGCGTCATCATCCGCAAGAACGAACCGGAGCTTCTTGCCGAAATCAACAAGGCGCTCGCCGACATCAAGGCCGACGGCACCTACAAGAAGATCGCCGACAAGTATTTCGGCCAGGACGTCTCGAAGTAAGCTCCACTCGGGAAAAAGTCCCCTCCCCAACCCCTCCCCACAAGGGGGAGGGGCTTTGGCCGGGGCATCGCCTCATCTCAAAATAGACGTTTCGACTTGCAGTTCGGTCGCTCGTTCATGCCACGCGGGAGCCGGATTAAGTCCCTCCCCCTTGTGGGGAGGGGTTGGGGAGGGGTATTCCGAAGTATCACTGCTCAATCCATGAGAGGGAAGACCCTTGCCGCACTGGCTTCAACTGATGGCGGAATCGCTCCCCTCGCTTCTCTGGGCGGGACTGATCTTCACCATCCCCCTCACGCTGCTGTCCTTCGCCTTCGGCCTGATCCTCGGGCTGATCACCGCGATTGCCCGCCTGTTCGGTCCGGGGCCAGTCGCGGCTATCGCTCGTTTCTATGTCTGGGTCATCCGCGGCACGCCGCTGCTCGTCCAGCTCTTCGTGATTTTCTACGGCCTGCCGAGCATCGGTATCCTGCTCGATGCCTTTCCCGCCGCCCTCATCGGTTTCACCCTGAATATCGGCGCCTACAGCTCCGAGATCATCCGCGCCGTCATCTCCTCGGTGCCCAAGGGCCAGTGGGAGGCCGCCTATTCGATCGGCATGAGCTGGCGCCAGGCGATGAGCCGCACCATCCTGCCGCAGGCCGCCCGCGTCGCCGTGCCGCCGCTGTCGAACACCTTCATCTCGCTGGTCAAGGATACCTCGCTTGCCGCCGCCATCACCGTGCCGGAACTCTTCCAGGCGGCGCAGCGCATCGTCGCCACCACCTATGAGCCGCTGATCCTCTATATCGAGGCGGCGCTGCTCTATCTCGTGCTGAGCTCCGTCCTCTCGCAGCTGCAGGTGCGGCTGGAACGCCGTTTCGCGCGTTATGGCGGCATGCTGGAGGCCAATGCATGATCGAGCTTTCCAACATCGAAAAGCGCTTCGGCGACGCCGTCATCCTGAAGGATATCAGCATCCGCATTCCCGAAGGCAGCGTCACCGCGCTGGTCGGCCCCTCAGGCGGCGGCAAGAGCACGCTGCTGCGCTGTATCAACCTGCTCGAAATCCCGACGGCCGGGGCGATCCGCCTCGGAGAGGAAACACTGTCCTTTGCACCGGGCAAACGAACGAGCTGGCAGGCGATCCAGAAGATCCGCCGCCAGACCGGCATGGTCTTCCAGAATTTTCAGCTTTTCCCGCATCAGACCGCGATCGAGAATGTCATGGAGGGCCTGGTGACGGTGCTGAAATGGCCGCGGGAAAAGGCGCGTGAACGCGCCATGGAGCTGTTGACCAAGGTCGGCATGACCCAGAAGGCCGACGCCTGGCCGTCGACGCTCTCAGGCGGCCAGCAACAGCGTGTGGCGATCGCTCGCGCCTTGGCGCCGTCGCCGCGCGTGCTTCTCTGCGACGAGCCGACTTCGGCGCTCGATCCGGAACTTTCGGCCGAAGTGGTCGATGTGCTCGGTCGTCTCGCCAAAGAAGGCACGACAATGGTGATGGCGACCCACGATCTTCGACTCGCCTCGAAGATCGCCAATGACGTCGTCTTCCTGGAAGCCGGCAGCGTTGTGGAAACGGGCAGCGCCAGGGCGATCTTCACGGCACCGGAGCGCGAACGCACCAAGCGCTTCATCTCGACGATCAACGCCGCCCATACTTACGATATCTGAAGCAATGCCGGGATGCGGGCACCCCGGCATTGCTGGAACGCCAATCAGGAGGCCGTGACGACGGAGCGCGCAGCCTTCAGCGCATTGCCCCACCAGGTGATCTGATCGAGCAGGTTCTTGGCAGCCTCGTTGAGATGGGCGTAATCGCCAAGGCTCTTGCCCTCCTTGAGAACGGCAAGATATTCGCTGAATGCGATATGGACGCCTGTTTTGACGGAAGCAGCGCTCATTTCCACGAAGATCAGACGCAGCTGCTCGACCGCACGGGCGCCGCCAACGCCGCCGTAACCGACGAAACCGACCGGCTTCTGGATGAATTCGCCGAGATCGATCGCGTTCTTCAGAACGGCCGTCGGCGCATGATTGTATTCGGCGACGGTGAAGATGAAGCCGTCGAATTCACGCAGCTTCTTCTTCCAACGCTCGGCGGCATCGCTTTCGGCCGTCGTGGCGCGGGCTTCGCCGAAGAAATGCATGGGATAGTCGAGAAGATCGAGAACCTCGACTTCCAGATCGGGGCGCTGGCCGGTGAGATCGGCGATCCACTTGGCCGGATGTTCGGCAAAACGGCCAATACGCGTGCTGCCGACAATGACGGCAATCTTCAGCTTGCTCATGGGGATGATTTCCTGATTGGTCTTGGGGGGCGGATGGCGGGAGCGCAAGTCTATGAGAAAGCCTCCTCGCCGGGCAAGGCGAGGAGGCGGCTAATTCTTCAAAAAAATCAGCTTTTGGGCAGCCCGATCATACACAATCGGGTGATTGGCTACAGACCGCCGGTAGCAGAACAGCCGCCCATTGCTTAACCGCCATAGACGACGAGCAGGTCCTTGGCGTCGATCTGATCGCCCGCCTTGACCAGCACTTCGGCGATGGTGCCGTCCTTCTCCGCATGCAGCGCCGTTTCCATCTTCATCGCCTCGATCGAAACGAGCACGTCGCCGGCACTGACCGCTTGGCCAGAAGAGACGAAGACGCGTGAGATGACGCCCGGCATCGGCGCACCGACATGGACGGCATTGCCCGGTTCGGCCTTGCGGCGGACCGCCGCCCCCGTCGCCCCATGGGCCCGGTCCGGCACCTTGATACGGCGCGGCTGGCCGTTGAGTTCGAAGAAGATGGTGACCATGCCCTGGCTGTCGGTGGCGCTCATCGCCTGGTTGACGATGACAAGCGTCTTGCCGCGTTCGATATCGGCAAACAGCTCTTCGCCATCCCCAAGCCCGTAGAAATAGGCAGGCGTCGGCAGCACCGAAACCGGGCCGTAGGTATCGGAGGCGAGCGCGAAGTCGGTAAAGACCTTCGGATACATCAGATAGGAGGCGAACTCGAAATCGCTGACCTCGCGCTCCAGCTTTGTCTCGATGACCTTACGTTCGGCATCGAGATCGGCTTCCTTCAGCAGCGAGCCGGGACGCACCGTGTAGGGCTTGTCGCCCTTCAGCGCCTTCTTCTGCAGCGCTTCCGGCCATCCCGACGGCGGCTGGCCGAGATCGCCCTTCAGCATCGACACCACCGATTCCGGGAAGGAGACTTCGCGCTCGGGGCTGACGACGTCGGCGACCGTCAGGTCCTGGCTCACCATCATCAGCGCCATGTCGCCGACCACCTTGGAGGACGGCGTCACCTTGACGATGTCGCCGAACATCTGGTTGGCGTCGGCATAAGCCTGCGCCACCCGATGCCAGCGGGTCTCCAGACCCAGCGAGCGGGCCTGTTCCTTGAGGTTGGTGAACTGACCGCCCGGCATTTCATGCAGATAGACTTCCGATGCCGGCCCCTTCAGATCGCTTTCGAAGGCGGCATATTGGTTGCGCACCGCTTCCCAATAGAAGGAGACGCGGCGGATCCATTCCGGATCGAGACCCGGATCGCGCTCCGTACCGCGCAGCGCCTCGACGATCGAGCCGAGACAGGGCTGCGACGTATTGCCGGACAGCGCATCCATGGCCGCATCGACGGCATCGACGCCGGCGTCGACCGCGGCAAGAACGGTCGCCGCGGCAATGCCCGATGTGTCATGCGTGTGGAAATGGATCGGCAGGCTGGTCGCCTCGCGCAGCGCCTTGAACAGAACCTTCGCCGCCGCAGGCTTGAGCAGGCCCGCCATGTCCTTGAGCGCGATGATATGGGCGCCGGCCTTTTCCAGCTCGACCGCAAGGTCGGTATAATATTTCAGGTCATATTTCGGGCGGGCCGAATTGAGAATATCGCCGGTATAGCAGATCGCCGCCTCGCAGAGCTTGTTCTCTTCGGCGATGGCATCCATCGAGACGCGCATGTTCTCGACCCAGTTCAGGCAGTCGAAGACGCGGAAGAGATCGATGCCGCCGCGGGCCGCCTGGCGGACGAAGTATTTGACGACATTGTCGGGATAGTTGGTGTAGCCGACACCGTTGGCGCCGCGCAGCAGCATCTGTAAGAGCAGGTTCGGCGCGCCCTCGCGGATCAGCGCCAGGCGCTCCCACGGATCTTCCGTCAGGAAGCGCATCGAGACGTCGAAAGTGGCGCCGCCCCAACATTCCAGCGAGAGCAGGTTCGGCAGCGCATGCGCATAGGTGCCGGCGATGCGGGCGATGTCATAGGTACGCATGCGGGTGGCGAGCAGCGACTGGTGGCCGTCGCGCATCGTCGTGTCGGTCAGAAGCACGCGCTTTTCGTTGCGCATCCATTCGCCGAATTTCTTCGGGCCGAGGGTGTCGAGAAGCTGCTTGGTGCCGTCCTTGACGCCATTGCCGTTGCCATAGGGCACCACCGGCTGGGCGGCGTTATCAAGCGGCCTTGGCCTATCCTTGGCTTCCGGATGACCGTTGACGGTGACGTCGGCGAGATAGGTCAGCAGCTTCGTCGCGCGGTCCTGGCGCTTAACCTGCTGGAAGAGTTCCGGCGTCGTGTCGATGAAGCGCGTGGTGTAGCTGTTGTCGCGGAATTTCGGATGGCCGATGATCGCTTCGAGGAAGGTCAGGTTGGTGGCGACGCCGCGAATACGGAATTCGCGCAGCGCCCGGTCCATGCGGGAAATCGCTTCGGAGGGGTTCGGCGCCCAGGCCGTGACCTTGACGAGCAGCGGATCGTAAAAGCGGGTGATGATGGCACCGGAATAGGAGGTGCCGCCGTCGAGGCGGATGCCGAAACCGGAAGCCGAGCGATAGGCGGTGATGCGGCCGTAATCCGGAATGAAGTTGTGTTCCGGATCCTCGGTGGTGATGCGGCACTGCAGCGCATGGCCGTTGAGACGGATATCGGCTTGAGCGGGAACGCCGGATTCCGGCGTGCCGATCGCGGCGCCGTCAAGGATGTGGATCTGCGCCTTGACGATGTCGATGCCGGTAACGACTTCGGTCACCGTGTGCTCGACCTGGATGCGCGGATTGACCTCGATGAAGTAGAATTTGCCGGTATCGGCATCCATCAGATATTCGACGGTGCCGGCGCCGACATAATTGGTCGCCGCTGCGATCTTCAGCGAATAGGCGGCGAGCTCCTGGCGCTGCGCCTCGGAAAGATAGGGGGCCGGCGCCCGCTCGACGACCTTCTGGTTGCGGCGCTGGATGGAGCAGTCACGCTCGAACAGATGCACGACATTGCCGTGCGTATCGCCGAGAACCTGGCTTTCGACGTGGCGGGCGCGTTCGACCAGCTTTTCCAGATAGACCTCGTCCTTGCCGAAGGCGGCCATCGCCTCGCGCTTGGCCTCGGTCACCTCACGGGCGAGATCCTTCGGGTCGCGGATGGCGCGCATGCCGCGCCCGCCGCCGCCCCAGGAGGCCTTCAGCATGACGGGATAACCGATGTCTTTCGCCATCTTCGCCACCACGGCCATATCGTCGGGCAGCGGCTCGGTCGCCGGCACGACAGGCACGCCGACCGAGATCGCCAGATTGCGGGCCGCGACCTTGTTGCCGAGCTGGCGCATCGTATCGGCCCTCGGGCCGATGAAGATGATACCGGCCTTGTTGCAGGCATCGACGAATTCGGGGCTTTCCGACAGCAGGCCGTAACCCGGGTGAATGGCGTCGGCGCCCGAGAGCTTGGCGACGCGGATCACCTCGTCGATCGACAGATAGCTTTCGATCGGTCCGAGATCACGCGCAAGATGCGGACCGCGGCCGACCTGGTAGCTTTCGTCCGCCTTGAAGCGATGCAGCGCCAGCTTGTCCTCTTCTGCCCAGATCGCCACGGTTTTTATTCCAAGCTCGTTGGCCGCGCGGAACACGCGAATGGCAATTTCGGAGCGATTGGCAACGAGAATCTTGGAAATGGGCAAAACGGTCTCCTCAGACGTTCAGACGCGGGCATGCTGCACCCGCGAAGGAAATTCTTAACTTCTTGTCACAGGAAGTTCAATTTCTCTTGCGACTGCGAAATGCAATTTCTCGCCATTCTGGATACGAATAATGCCAGATCGGCTCGACCTGGATCAGAATCCTTATGGAAATCAAAGAGGTATTATAGAAATCGCTTATGTTGCCAGCATGATGCTTTAGCTTATCAGCCGGTGACGGAAGGCAAGCGCCACCGCCTGTTGCCGGTTTTTCGCCTTCAGCTTGTTCTGCAAGCCGTTCATATACCAGTCGACGGTGTGGTTTGAGATCTTCAGCACCTTGCCGATTTCCATCGAGGTCATGCCTTCGGCGAGATAATGCAGGATCTCCATTTCACGTCGCGTCAGGGGCGTGTCGGCCGGCAGCACGGTTTCCAGCGCCTGCGCCTCGTCCTTCAGTTCGAGCATTCGCCAGAAGCTCTTGCGTGCCACCGCCTCAAACAGGGCGATCTCCACCGGCGACAGCTCGACAGGTTTGCCGGCGAGACTCAGGCTGCCGAGAATGCCGTTCCGTCCGTGGACGGGAAAGATATAACCGTCTTCCAGTCCGTGACCGAAGGCATCGACCATCATCTGCTCCATGCGGCGGCGCTGCGCATCCTTGCCGAAGGCCGCCAGGCTTTCCCGCCAGCGGAAAGGCCGCTGCGCATGGGCGAGATAGCGCACCATCGGATCGATCATGACATATTTTTTCGCGGAATAGATTTGCGGCCATTGTTCCGGCCAGCGATCGGCAAGCGCCGCGGCCCGGGGTTCCGGATGGCGCTGCGCCGGATTTTGCGGCAAATGGCGCAGCAGGCCGTAATATTCGAAGCCGCAATCGTCGATCACCCGTTCGAACTCGGTCACCAATGCCCGAGCGTTCGGCGATTCTTCCAGAACTATAAGCAATTGAATTAACAAATTAATATTCACAAAATGCCCCTTGCCCGGACGTGACGCCCGCATCCGAGGCCGTCGGCGGCTTGTCAAATGGGTCGCGAAACGGTCTTCTCAAAAAATGCAGTCTCTAATTTCAATGCTGCGCTAAAAATTTATTAAAATGCAAGCGCAAATTGTTGCGCGGATATAGCCGAGTAACAATTTCAGCGCCATAGCCTATCTCGTCGCATCCTGCGATAGTACGATCGGGTGAATCGTCGCCTGGATTGAACCCTGAATACTCCGTTAATCGCCGGTTCAGGTAGCCTTTTGTAGCATGGCATCATCCCGTTTTCGCAGATGCACAAGAGGTTCGACGTGACGCTATTCAAGGTCTATGCAAGAGCTCTGCGCTATCTTGGCGCCTACAAGCTGCGCGTATCCCTGGTCGTGGTGGCAAACATTGTTCTGGCGACGATTACCATCGCGGAGCCGATCCTGTTCGGTCGCATTATCGATGCGATTTCCGGCAAGGGTGAGGTCAAGCCCATCCTTTTCATGTGGGCGACTTTCGCGGTCTTCAACACTGTCGCCTTCGTCCTGGTCGCCCGCGAGGCTGACCGGCTGGCCCATGGCCGGCGAGCGACGCTGCTGACGGAAGCCTTCGGCCGGATCATTTCCATGCCGCTTGGCTGGCACCATCAGCGCGGCACCTCCAACGCGCTGCATACATTGCTGCGGGCCTGCGAAACGCTGTTCGGCCTCTGGCTGGAATTCATGCGCAATCACCTGTCGACGGTCATCGCGCTTGCCCTTCTGATCCCGACCGCAATGGCGATGGACCTGCGTCTTTCCGCAGTGCTGATGGTGCTCGCCGTCGCCTACTGGCTGATCGGCCGCGTCGTCATGAGCCGCACCAAGGACGGTCAGGCTTCGGTCGAAAACCATTATCACACGGTCTTCTCGCATGTCAGCGACTCGATCAGCAACGTTTCGGTCCTGCACAGCTACAACCGCATCGAGGCTGAAACCCGGGCGCTGAAATCCTTTGCCGACCGCCTGCTCGAAGCCCAGTATCCGGTGCTCGACTGGTGGGCGATCGCCAGCGCGCTGAACCGCATGGCCTCGACCATTGCGATGATGGTGGTTCTGATCATCGGCACCATGCTCGTCCAGGCCGGCCAGCTGCGCGTCGGCGACGTCATCGCCTTCATCGGCTTTGCCAACCTGCTGATCGGCCGCCTCGACCTGATGCGCCAGTTCGCCACCCAGATTTTCGAAGCCCGTTCCAAGCTCGAGGAATTCTATGCTCTCGAAGACTCGGTGCGTGAACGCGAAGAACCGGCCGGCAATGGCGAGATCAAGGACGTCAAGGGTGAGGTCGAATTCCGCGACGTCTCCTTCGGCTTCGGCAACAGCTCGCAGGGCCTGCACAATGTCTCCTTCTCGGTGAAGGCAGGCCAGACGGTTGCGATCGTCGGCCCGACCGGCGCCGGCAAGACGACGCTCGTCAACCTGCTGCAGCGCGTCTACGACGCCCAGGGCGGCCAGATCCTCGTCGACGGCACCGATATCACCAAGGTGACCCGCAAGTCGCTGCGTCGCCACATCGCCACGGTCTTCCAGGACGCAGGCCTGCTGAACCGCTCGATCAGCGAGAATATCCGCCTCGGCCGCGAGGGTGCGAGCGAAGAGGAAATGCGCCGTGCGGCCGAAGCCGCCGCCGCCGCCGACTTCATCGAGACCCGTGAGGATCGCTACGATACGCATGTCGGTGAACGCGGCAACAAGCTCTCCGGCGGCGAGCGCCAGCGCATCGCGATTGCCCGCGCCATCCTCAAGGACGCGCCGATCCTGGTGCTCGACGAGGCGACCTCGGCGCTCGACGTCGAGACCGAGAACCGCGTCAAGGCGGCGATCGACAATCTGCGTGAGAATCGCACCACCTTCATCATCGCCCACCGCCTGTCGACGGTCCGCGAAGCCGATATGGTGCTCTTCCTGGATGACGGCCGCGTCGTCGAACAGGGCAGCTTCGACGAACTCAGCCACAGCAACGGCCGCTTCGCCGCCCTGCTGCGCGCCAGCGGTATCCTGACGGACGAAGAGGTCCGCAAGGCCCACGCCACCGAAGCCGCCTGATCGCTTCGGGTTTCAAGACAAAGGCCGGAAGGGTAGCTCCCTTCCGGCCTTTTTCGTGGGCTGGATAAGGCCAGTCCAATTCCTACGAGACACAGTAACCGTAGGCGGTGTTTTGAACCCACCTTCCGGATCATGATGTCGATGATGAGCCCCTGAACGGGTAGTGCCCCTAAGAGCCGCTTTGAGCGGCTCTTATCACGAAAGCCTCCGGCTTGCCGGGGGATGGTTACTCTCAAGGAATGATGTCGGATGCGGTCGCGGTGATGACTGGCGCGATGTCGCCAACACCGTTGAAAGGATCAAACCATGTTGCCTGAAGGCGTGCTCATCAACGGCTTAACCGGCGAAGTCTCGCCTGGGACCGGGAAATACACGAAACGTCTTAGCGAGCTGCGTGAGATATTCCAGGACCAGACCGAGCTTGACAGGCTAGTGGAAGTCGAGGGCGATCCCGTTGTCTACGAGGTCATCGAATATAGGAAGGAGGGCAGCGACCTCTTTTTCGGCACCACGACGATGGAACCCGGCAAGGTCAGCGGTGAGTTCTTTATGACGCGCGGCCATTTTCACCAGCGCCGCGATATGGGTGAGGTCTATTATACACAGAGTGGCCACGGGGTCCTTTTGCTCGAGTCCCGCAAAGGAGAGACAAAAGTGGTCCGGATGGACCCGGGCGTTTGCGCCTTCATTCCACCGGACTGGGCTCACCGATCAATCAATGTCGGCAGTGAAAAGCTCGTGTTCGTGTGGGTGTGCAATGTCGACGCGGGACATGATTACGGCGATATTCTCAAACACGGGATGCGTAAAATCGTCGTCGACAGGGACGGCAAGGACACCATCATGAACAATCCACACTACTCGTCGTGAGATGCTTAGACGTCTTTTGTCGGTGGTGAGAAATGTCTGAGGTTGAGATACCCGTGAAGGACCTTGCACTGATCGATGAGACCAAAAGAGGTAAGCGTCCGGTCAGGCCGTTTGATGGTGGATCGCACATCGCCATTTCAAGCCAACCCCGATTGACCACCGTGCCCATGTTCCTACCTTCCGCCTTGTCACCAAGCATCAGGAGCAAACTCATGACCGTCCTGCGCATCATCGCCAATATCCAGGCTCCTGACATCACGCTTGCCCGGCGCTTCTATCAGGACATCCTCGATCTCGACGTCGTCATGGATCACGGCTGGATCACGACCTTCGGCGCCGCGAGGCCGATGAACGTTCAGCTGAGCATCGCCAGCGAGGGCGGTTCCGGAACGCCGGTGCCCGATCTTTCGATCGAAGTTGATGATCTCGATGCCGTGTTCGAGGCGATGTCGGCTGCCGGTTTTGCGATCGAGTATGGGCCGACCGACGAGCCCTGGGGCGTCAGGCGCTTTTATGTCCGCGATCCCTTAGGCAAGCTGGTGAACATTCTCGTCCATAAAAATTGAGCCGGCGGCCATCGGCCACCGGCTCCTTCATCTCACAGACGCGTCGGAAACTTATTTCCGATCGTTGCGGCGATAGGCGTTGGCCGTTCCGCCGATGCGGACCGGCACCGGGATGCTGCCGGGCTGGGTGACGAGTTTCCCCTTGACCTTGCCCTGCTGGCGCTTGCGTTCGAGATAATAGGCATAGGCGAATTGCGTCGCGATGCCGGCGACCACGAAGAGCGGACCGACCAGCGGGTCCTTGTTGGTGATATAGAGCACCACCTGGCCGATCATGGCGAGGATCGTGCCGGCAACGAAGATGTTCAGCGAATGGCGGCCGAGAATGGTCAGCGGATGGTCCGCAGGCCGGCGCAGAATGCGCGAGAACGCCGGAATGCTGATGACGAGATAGGTCAGCGCCAGCACATGCAGCAACCGCGGCAGCGACAGGAAGGTCTTGTCGAAACCGGTGATGACAGGCGGCAGACCAAGGGCTGCCAGCGAATTGCCGAAGGCCCAGAGATGGCCGGTCACCCAGACGAAGGACAGCGCGACGTAACCGGCAGCGGCCGCAAACAGCAGCGGATGCTGGGGGATCGTGCCGCCCCGCTTGATATGCAGCATCGAAACGATGCCGATCGTAAACAAGAACTGCCAGGAAAGCGGATTGAGGAACCAGTAGCTCTCGATCAGCATGTTGTGCGGCGCCACCTGATAGATGCCCGCAAGCAGCCAGACCGTGCCGGAGACGCCGAGCGCCAGCAGCGGGCTGCGCGCATTCAAGAGCAGGATGATCGGCACCATCAGCATCAACGCGCCGTACATCGGCAGGATATTGTTGTAGCCGATCTGATGGCCGAGCAGCAGCAGCGCCGGAATACCTTCCTTCAGGTTCATCAGCACCGCCAGGATGTTGATTTCAACAAGCAAGCCCGGCCGGTGAAACAGCCATGCGCCGCAGATGAACAGCGCCAGCGTCATGAAGGTGGTGATCATATGAGCGAGATAAAGCGTGAAGGCGCGCTTCGTCGCCTTGATCGCCATCTTGAGCCGGTTGCCCGGCCGGAATCCGGATCCATAGGCAAGGCCGACGGCGATGCCCGAGATCAGCACGAAGGCCTCGGCAGCATCGGAGAAGCCGAAATTCTTCGTCGTCACATATTCGAAGATCTGTCCGGGAACATGATTGATGAAGATCATGATCAGCGCCACGCCGCGCAAGACGTCTAGCCTAGTGTCACGCATTGGTGCAGCTGTGGATAGGGGACTGCGCCCGGTGACGATGGCTTCGGTCGGCGTGCTTGCCATGGGTCTCTCCTTGTCATCCGATTTGCAAACGCGACGACGGCCAAAAGGGTTCCCTTTTGGCCGTCGCGAATCGCCGTGTTTTTCAGCGTGGAGAACGCTGTTATCCGAGCGGATATCCCTCTTCGGGATCGGTGACTTCGCAGCCGTTGATAGACAGAGTGTATCCGCTGTCATTGGACGCTTTTGAGACCGAAATGCGGTATTTGCCGCCGCCCTGTTCCACCTCTGCCGCAAAACCGTCCCATTCCGAGGGGAGCGACGGCCGCACATAAAGCTTCCCGCCCTTCAGCCGGATGCCGAGGATGCCCTCGACGGCGGCGCGATAGAGCCAGCCGGCGGAGCCGGTATACCAGGTCCAGCCGCCGCGCGACGTATAGGGCTCATGACCGTAGACGTCGGCCGCCACGACATAGGGTTCGACGCGGTATTGCTCCGCCGAAGCCTTGTCGAGCGCATGGGTAATCGGGTTGAGGATCTGGAAGCAGCGCAACGCGTCATCGCCCCGCCGCAGCTCGGCCAGCGCCATCACCACCCAGGTCGCGGCGTGGGTATATTGCCCGCCATTTTCGCGTACCCCCGGCGGGTAGGCCTTGATATAGCCGGGATCCCTGGCGGAATTGACGAAAGGCGGTGTGAACAGCCGGATGATGCGGGCATCCTCGTCAACCAGCTGGTCGAGCACAGCCTCCATCGCCTTTACGGCGCGGGCCGGATCACCCTCACCCGACAGCACGCTCCATGACTGCGCAATCGAATCGATCCGGCATTCCGGGCTTTCCCTGGAGCCGAGCAGCGCGCCATCGTCGAACGTGCCGCGGCGATAGTAGCCGCCATCCCAGGCCGCAGTTTCGAGCGCCTTCTTCAGCTCGGTCAGATTCGCCGACCAGCGCTCTGTGCGGGCCGTGTCGCCGCGCTCTTCGGCATAGGGAATGAAGGAGCGCAAGGCGCCTGCCAGGAACCAGCCGAGCCAGACGCTGGTGCCGCGCCCACCGATGCCGACGCGGTTCATGCCGTCGTTCCAGTCGCCGCCGAGGAACAGCGGCAGGCCGTTTGCTCCCTTGCGGGCGATGGCGAGATCGAGCGCCAGCGCCGCGTGTTCGTAGACGCTCGCCTTGTCCTCGGAAATCTCCGGCCTGTAGAAGGAATCGTGCTGGCCTTCGAGCAGAGCCGGCCCTTCCAGGAAGGCGATCTCCTCGTCGAGCACGGTTCTATCGCCGGTGACGGTGCAATAATGATGGATCGCGTAAGCGAGCCAGACGACGTCGTCCGAGATCAATGTGCGCACGCCCGCACCGGTTCCCGGCAGCCACCAATGCTGCACGTCGCCTTCGCGGAATTGGCGCGACGCGGCGTTCAGGATCTGCCCGCGGGCAAGCGAGGGTTCGTGCAGCACGAAGGCCAGCGTGTCCTGCAGCTGATCGCGGAAGCCGAAGGCGCCGCTTGCCTGGTAAAAGGCGGTGCGGGCCATGATGCGGCAGCCGAGGCTCTGATAGGGCAGCCAGGTGTTGACGAGATTGTTCATCCCGCGATCCGGCGTCGATATCTGCAGCCTGCCGGTAAAGTCCCGCCAGAAGGCCTGGTTCGTCTGGACGGCATCGTCGAACGAAACCTTGCGGATATCGGCGATGATGCTGCGCGCTTCGTCCTCCGTCGGCGTATCGCCGAGGAAGAAGGTGAAGTCGCGCTCCTCGCCGGCGGCAAGCTCGACGTCGATCGCAAGGGCTGCGGCCGGATCCCCGTCGAGGTCGGCCGTGCCGGAAAGCGAGGCGGCAGAGATCACGGCCTGCGGCGCCTGGATCGTTCCCGCCTTGCCGACGAATTCGCGCCGGCTTGCCGAGAAGCTCGAAAGCGCCTCGCTCGCCGCGAAGAAGGCGGTGCGGTTGGAATAATCGATGCTGTAGGGATTTGTGGCAAACAGCGCCCCCGTCTCCTCGTCGTGTTTCGACAGGATGAAGGGCGCGGTGCGTGCCGCATTGCTGCCGAGGATCCACTCGACGTAACCGTAGAGACGCAGCCTGCGGTTGGTCGAACCGGTGTTGCGCAGGCGCAGGCGCTGCAGTTTCACCGGCCTTTCGCGGTCGATCGTCTGCGTCAGCTCCAGCGCAATATCGTGCTGAACGCTGGAGAAAACGGAATAGCCGAGCCCGTGGCGGGCTTCGAAACGGATGTCCGGCCGGCGAGAAAGCGCTGCGAACGGTGTCATCACCGCACCGCTGTCGAGATCGGCGAGATAGAACGCCTCACCCGACCGGTTGATCACCGCATCGTTCGACCAGGAAGTCAGCTGATAGTCGCGCGAATTGGCGCTCCAGGTGAAGCCCGCGCCCTCGGCCGACACGTGGAAGCCGAACCTGTCATTGGAGATGACATTGATCCAGGGCTGCGGCGTCGCGTGGCCGCCGGGCAGGCGAACGACATATTCGCGCCCGTCGCGGGCAAAGCCGCCGATGCCGTTCCAGAAGTCGAGATCACCCTCTTCCTCGATGACGACGGCGGGCACGGCGGGTGGCGGCACCGGCGCGACGCGCTTGACCGGGACCTTGTTGCGCTCGGCCCGTTCCATCTCCTGCAGCTCCTCCTTGGAGGGGGCGAACAGGGCGACGGCGCGGTTGATCTGGTCGACCACCTTGCCGTTCTTCGTATGCAGCGTGACGCGGGAAGCCGCGATCAGCGCGTGATAGGTGCTCTCCTCCATCAGGTCCTTGCGAACCGCAAAGATATGCTGGCGCAAGCCGTCGGCCTGGCCCATGCGGCGCACGTTTTCGCACATGGCGTCGAGCGCATGCTGCATGTCCTGCGCATAGGAAGAGGCGCGTTCATTCATGATGACGAGATCGGCGGTGACGCCGCGCGAGCGCAGATATTCCTGCGCCAGCAGTGCCTCGCGGGCGATTTCGAGATCCATGTCGTCGTTGATGCGCAATGTGAAGATCGGGAAGTCGCCGGAGATCGCCAGCGGCCACAGCGCCGATTGCGACTGCAGGCCGGCCTCGACGGTCGCCTCGTCCTTGCGCAGCTGCATGTCGGGATAGACGAGATAGCGGCCGAGATGCTGGAAGGCCGCCGCCTGCTGCGAGGTGACGCCGACATGGCGCATCTGCACCTGCGTGCGCGTCCAGGCCTGGACCAGCTCGTGGGTGAAGGCGTCGGGATGACGGTAGCGATTGACCGCCTTGTCGACTTCGTCGCGGCTCGGCGCTGCGATCGTCCAGAAGATCACGCTGACTTTCTTGCCGGCCGGCACGCGGACGGTGCGGCGCAGCGACATTACCGCGTCGAGCACGAAGCCGTCGCTGCCGGAAAGCGTCGCCCCCGGATCGAAAGCCGCCGCATCGGCAAGGCTGCGGCCACGGCCGATGAACTTGCGCCGGTCGGTCTCGAATTCGGTATGACGCGTGTCGCCGGCATTGTCGACGATCAGATGGGCGATGCCGATGTTCGGCTCGTTCGGATCGCGCTTGTTGCGTTCGGCGCGGATGACGTCACCGCGTTTGCCGATCTCGGTCTTGACGAACATGCGGGCGAAGGCGGGATGGGCATTGTCGGTATCGTCGGAGGTGATCACCGGTTCGAGATAGGAGGTGACTTCGATGAACCGATCTTCCGTACCCATGTTGAGCAGGGTGACGCGGCGGGCCTCGGCATCATGCTCGGTGGCGATGATGCATTCCACCTCGCTCGTCAGGTCGCCGACCGTCTTGGTGAACTGCGCCTTCTCGTCGGCGAATTCCACCTTGATCGTTTCGCCTTCAACACCCTTCGGCTCCGATGTCGTCGACCACCATTCGTTCGTGGCGGTATCGCGCAGGAAGATGAAGCTGCCCCAGCGGTCTTCGGTCGGATCGGCTTTCCAGCGGGAAACGGAAAGACCGTTCCAGCGGGAATAACCGGCGCCTGTCGCCGTCAGCATCAGCGAATAATGGCCGTTGGACAGGAATACCAGTTCGCGGTCGCGCGATGCCGGATCGCTGATCTTCCTGATCTCCGGCCGCAGCAGATCTTCCTGGATGCTGGCAGGTGTGTCGGATTCATGCTTGCCGCTCATCACCGGAATGTCGCGCGGCGCCTTTTCCTGCAGCAGAAGCTCCGCTGCCTCGATGACCGGATCGGCGTGGAAGAGTTCGCGCAGATGACCGTTGAAGGCGACGTTGGCGACGGCTGCGATCGACATGCCGTGATGGTGGGCATAATAATTGTAGACCACCGCGCATTTCTTGCCTTCCGGCACGCGCGTCGGCGTGAAGTCGACGGCATCGTGGAAGCCGAATTTGCCGAGCGCACCGACCTTGCGCAGCCTCTGCAGATTTTCGAGCGCGCCCGGCGGGTCATACTGGCTGGCGAGCAGCGAGGCATAGGGCGCGATGACGGCATTGTGGCCGAGGCCGCGCTTCAGGCCGAGCGTCGGCACGCCGAAATTCGTGTACTGATAGTTGAGATTATGGTCGCGGGCATTGAAGGCCGCTTCCGAAATGCCCCACGGAATGCCGAGCTTGCGGGCGTAATTCATCTGTTCGACGACGACCAGATTGTTGGTCTGGTTGAGAATGCCCCCGCCGCGCTCCTGCATGACGAGCGGCGGCATCAGATATTCGAACATCGAGCCGGACCAGGAGACCAGCGCGCCGCGCGATCCCACAGGCACGACCTGGCGGCCGAGACGGTACCAGTGCTCCGTCGGCAGATCGCCCTTGGCGATGCCGAACAGGCTGGTCAGGCGGCATTCGGACGCGAGAAGGTCGTAGCAGGCCTGGTCGAGTTCACCGCTTTCGACGCGGTATCCGATCGACAGCAGGCGCCGCTCCGGCCGGAACAGGAAGCCGAAATCCATCGAGAAAGCCAGATCGCGGGCCTTGTCGCGCAGCGCCACCAGTCGCGGCCTCAGCGCATCGACCTTGGAGAGGTCGAAAGTGCTGTCTGAAATATGCGCCTCGCAGACCTTCACCAGGGATGCCGCCCATTGGGTGACCTCTTCGCTCTGCTTCGACTTGACCTCATGGTCGAGATTGGCGGCAAGCTTCTCGATGTCGCGGGCGAGAACGGCGAGGTTGATGATGCGGATCGAGGCGAATTCATGCTCGCGCTTGACGGCGGCAAGCGCGTTCTGGAAACCGACGATGCGTTCCTCCAGGCGCCGGCGCAGCGGCCGCACGGTCTTGCGGTCATCCGGCAGGTCAGCCAGCACTTCACCGAGAATGCCGGCCGTGTCGCCGACACCGTCGAGATTGCCCTGCATATGGGCGGACGGCGCCTCGGCCCAGTTGCGGCAGGCCGACGAAATGGCGATCAGATGACCAGCGAGATTGCCGCTGTCGACGGCCGAGACATAACGCGGCCCGAGCGTCTGCAGCGTATCGGTGTGATACCAGTTGAACAGATGGCCGCGGAATTTCTCCATTCTGTCGATCGTCGAAATCGTCTGCTCCAGCCGATCGAGCGTCTCCTCGAAGGAGAACCAGCCGAATTGCCGGCCGGAGACGACGGAGAGCAGATAGACGCCGATATTGGTCGGCGAGGTGCGCGCCGCGACAATCACATGCGGCGTTTCCTGGATATTATCAGGCGGCAGATAATTCTGCTCGGCCGTGGTGAAGGTCTCGAAATAACGCCAGGTCCGCCGGGCGATCTTGCGCAGTTCGCTCGACACCGAATCGGCGACCTCGAGCCGGTCCTCGGTCTCCGCCGACTGGCTGACATACCAGGCGACGACAGGCGACAGGATCCACAACAGCGCGAAGGGTATGCCGACGACGAAGGCGCTGCCGCCGGGCAGGGCTGCAAAACCAAGGGCCAGCAGCGCCAGCACCGGCGCATGCCACATCGCCTTGTAATAGGCGATCAGCGTGCCCTGGCCGCCGGCCTGAACGCTGGCGGCGGTCCGCCACTGCAGCATCAGCTTGCGGCTGACGAACAGGCGGTAGAGCGACCGGCCGATCGCATCGGCCATCATCGCGGCGGAATCGGCGATGAAGACGATCCGCAGAGCAACCTGGGCATTGGCGGCCGTGATATCGGACCAGACGGTATAGAGATGGGCGCGGGCGACGATATCGCTGGTGCGCGGAATGATGCCGTTGATCAGCGACAGCGTCGGCGCGACGAAGAGGCAGAAGATCAGCAGGATCTGCCAGATCAGCGCGCCGAGCGGGCCCATGAAATACCAGCCGAGCACGGAGGCGAAGAACCAGGCGATCGGCGTCAGCGAGCGGCGCAGATTGTCGAACATCTTCCAGCGGCCGAGTGCCGTGACGCCGTATTTCGGATTGAACATATACGGCAGCAGCTGCCAGTCGCCACGCGCCCAGCGATGCTGGCGCGAGGTCTCGACCTCGTAGCGGATCGGGAAATCCTCCACCAGTTCGAGATCGGTGACCAGCGCGCAGCGCGCCATCGAGCCTTCGAGAAGATCGTGGCTGAGCACGGAGTTTTCGTCGATCCGGCCCTTCAGCGAAGCTTCGAAGGCATCGACATGATAAAGGCCCTTGCCGGTGAAGGTGCCTTCGCCGGCAAGATCCTGATAGACGTCGGACACGGTGAAGACGTAGGGGTCGAGGCCGCGATTGATCGAAAAGACGCGCTGGAAGACCGAGGCGTCCTTGCCCGTCGTCAGCGACGGGGTGACGCGCGGCTGCAGCACGCCGTAGCCGCTTTCGACACGGCCGGTTTTCGGATTGATCACCGGGCGGTTGATCGGATGATAGAGCTTGCCGACGAGCTTGGTGACGGCGTCGCGCATCAGGCGCGTATCGGCATCGAGCGTCATGACATATTGCACATTGGCCGGCACGGTGTTGGCACCCGGCAGATAGGTCGTGTCGCGGTCGCCGCGCAGCAGCATGTTCAGCTCGTGCAGCTTGCCACGTTTGCGCTCCCAGCCCATCCACACACCTTCGGAGGGATTGTAGAGGCGGCGGCGATGCAGCAGATAGAACCGCGTCTTGCCATCATAGGCATAGCGGGCGGAAAGATTGGCGATCTCGCGCCTGGCATAGTCGAGAACCTCGAGATCGGCGGGCGATTCCTCGGCCTCGCTGTCCGGCCAATCGCTGAGCAGCGCGAAATAGAGTTCGCCGCGCGGATTGGCGAGATAATGAACCTCGAGATTGCGCACGTGGTCGTCGACGCTGTCGCGGTTCGAGATCAGGCAGGGAACGACGAGCAGTGTGCGCGCATCCTCCGGAATGCCTTCCTTGAACTCGTAGCCGACAAGGCGCGCCGGCGTCACGAAGAAGGAAAGCACGGTATTGAAGAGGCCCGTCGCCCCCTCCGAGGCCGGCAGCGAGAACATGATCAGCAGCAGGGCGATTTCGATCGGCCCCATGCCGGCATTGGCCATGAACCGGCCGACGATCGCCATGGCGATGACCGTCAAAAGCATGACGGGCACGGCAATTGCCAGCCAGTTGAACCGGCGCACCGCGCGCACGAAATGCTGGGTGATGGTCGGGCGATAGTTCGCCCGCGCCTCGAGCTTCGGCCGCTGGGCGCCGGACAGGAATCCGCCGACATTCGGTTCATGCGGCTGCGGCTCGTCGGAGGCCTTGGCGGCATCCGTCATGTCGAGCGCCAGCTGGGCGATTTCCATTTCCGTCAGCGGCGAGCGTTTGGCCAGCTTTTCGATCTGTTTGCGGTATTTGTTGCGCGAGCCGGAATCGAGAATGCCGTAATCCGAATGCTCCCAGAGCAACTTGTCGACATGGCTGACCTGCTCGACCCAGACCGACCATTCGGCATCGTCGATCTCGCGCAGGCTGCGGATGATGTTGCCCATCGTCACGTTGCCGGAAGAGAGACGGCTATGTTCGGCCGTCGTCGCCTCTTCGGTGTTGCGGCCAAGCTCTTCCAGCCGCTCGTCGAGCCAGGTGATCGCCAGACTCGACGTCTGCGAGCCGTCACGCATGCGATAGAGGAACTGCGTCGAGAAAGTATTGTCCTCGGCAAGCGGTTCCAGCGTCTTCAGATAGGCGGCGGCCGCGGCCGGATCGGTCAGGCGCACCAGTTCGTCGGCCGCCTCGTTGGCGCGGCGGCGCAGGCGGCGGCTGGCTTCGACGCGGCTGGAAATGCGGCGAAGATTTTCCACCAGCACGTAACGCACAAGCGAAGGCAACGCCCAGAGTTCGCCGATCCTCAGCGTCTCACTGGCCTGAAAACCGTCGACCAGCGCCGTCAGGCTTTCCTGCGAGATCGTGCTATGGGTGTGAGCGACATAGAGCCAGGCCAGCACGAGGGTGCGCGGCACCTCGACACCGCCGACTACCATGGTCGGCAATTCGCGATAGAAGCGGCGGGGGAAGTCGCGCCGTACCTCCTGGATCGCCTCTTCGACGATATAATGATTGTCCAGCAGCCATTCCGCCGCCGGCGTGATCGTCTCGCCGGCTTCGACGTCGGTCGCCGTGGTCCGGTAGACGCGCAGAATTTCCTTCTCGTTTTCCTTGTGTCGCGCGAAGAAATCGAAGGGGGCGAAAGCCGGCAGCCGGTCGACGTCGCCGCGGGCGACCGTATTGCCGATCGCCTTGATGTCCTCGATGGCAAGATAGGTGGAGCGGATCGAATCGTTGTGATCGATCTGCTTGGTCTCAGGTTCGCGCGGAAGGCTCGGAGAAAGATTTGAAATAGACATGGGTTCGGTTCTGGATCCAAACGAAGTTATGGCTGTTTTGCTCAGCCTTTTGCACTGCTTATCATGACTGCTACATGAACGGAGCCCGTTTCTTCGAAGATCGATGAAGCCGGGATAAATGACGCTTGGGCCAAGCGATGCGAACGGGTTAAGCCCCGGTCCGGGGCGCGGCCCGACGAGCGATCAAGACCATCGATACCCTCTCCGCGAAAGCCATGTCGAAAATTGGACACCATCCGGATAATTCAAGTCAAGAGGCATGAGCGGCGCGCCTGGCGAGCTTGGGACGTGCATGAACGCCACAATGCCCGCCCCGGTTCCGGCGATGTAAAGGCTCTGCGATTTTGGGAGGAGACGCGCGATCTCGGATGGCATCATCGGTTCGAAAACGCCGACATGCAAACACAGATCGGAAATGCGCCGCACTAGGAAGTTCGATGCGGTCGCTCGTGATGAAATGAAAACGTACAGAAGAACGAAGAAGCGATCGGATGCCGATCAACCAGGCGAAAACCGCCGCAACGCCGGCACTTGCCGGCGTCTAATGTTCGTCGATCAGCCGACGACGCCGCAAACCATGGCCACGACGAACAGGAATGCCGCCGTGAAGATTGCTCCATGGAGCACAGTTTGAAGCCTATGGCGTGTGGTCAGCGGCTTCTTGGCCCCTACGGAACCGTACTGGTTCACGTGAGCATGCGAAATACCCAGATCTGCCATATGTCGCCTCCGTTGTTTTTAAGCGGCCGGTTGTGCGGCTCGCGTTGATATTCTTATATTCTCTATCAAGTAGGTAGAGATAAATTTCCGTCCAGAGCGAACGAAAGAGAAAATTCAACCAGCCCTTTTAGCAGCTCGCTTTCTTAGCAGCCCACTCTTTAGCAGAGCGTGCGCCATGCCCAGATCCACGAACGCTCGACGCTGTCCTCGGCCTGAGAGGGGTTGGCGGGGATCTCGATCAAGCGACGATCCTTTTCCGCAAGAATGGAGGCCGAAACCTGTACCCGGCGATCGGCTTTAACGGGAGGATCGAGGTAGCCCATGGTCATCCCACCGAGAAAGAACATGCCTCAACCTCCATCGATCACGAAAGCTAACAATCGTTAACAGGATCATGACAGAAGCGGGGCAGCTGTCAATAGTCTAGTTGAATGGTCGTCTTTTAGGGAAATCTTATCCTTAACGCCGCCGCTGGTCTTTTCTTTTCAACGGGTTGAAAAGACAGGCTTTCAGGGTTTGACGAACCCCTTGCTGGCGATCATCAAATTTCTCGTGTAGTCCTCATGAACCGCACCTTCCGCCAGTTCCCGGGAGCTCAGCCGCTCGACGACGGCGCCGTTGCGCATCACCGCCAGCCTTTCGCACATGTGGGTGACGACGCCGAGGTCATGGCTCACCATCACGAAGGTGAGCTTGCGGTCGCGCCGGATCTGCTCCAGCAGGTTCAGCACCTCGGCCTGCACCGAGGCGTCGAGCGCCGAGGTCGGCTCGTCGAGCAGCAGGATCGACGGCTCGACGATCAACGCCCGGGCGATTGCCACACGCTGCCGCTGGCCGCCGGACAGCTGGTGCGGATAGCGGAAACGGAAACCATTGCCGAGGCCGACCTCGTCGAGCGCGCGTTCGATGCGCCTCTCGCCATCGGCAATGCCGTGAATTACAAGCGGTTCGAGCAGAAGCCGGTCGATGGTCTGGCGCGGATGCAGCGAACCATAGGGATCCTGGAAGACCATCTGCACGCGGCGATAGAAGATTTTGCTGCGCTTCGAACCCTTCAGCGCTTCGCCATCGATGCGGATCGCCCCGCTGCTGATCGGCGCAAGGCCGGCGACAGCCCGCAACAAGGTCGATTTTCCCGAGCCCGATTCACCGACGAGGCCAAAGGATTCGCCGCGTTCGACCGCAAGGCTGACATCCTTCAGCGCATGAAATTCATCGTAGACGACGCTGAGATTGTCGATCTCGAGAGCTGCGCTCATGCCGCCCACTCCGGCTTGCGGTCGAGCACCGGCAGCGGATGACGGTTCGAGCCGATCTCGGGCATGCAGTTCAGCAGCCCTTGCGTATAGGGATGCTGCGCATGTTTGAGATCGGCGGCCGCGAGCTCCTCGACGATCTTTCCGGCATACATGACGATCACCCGGTCGCAGAAGG
Organism: Rhizobium acidisoli; assembly: GCF_002531755.2. Classification (NCBI taxonomy): domain Bacteria; kingdom Pseudomonadati; phylum Pseudomonadota; class Alphaproteobacteria; order Hyphomicrobiales; family Rhizobiaceae; genus Rhizobium; species Rhizobium acidisoli. Next base: position 4,042,846 of record NZ_CP034998.1, read on the forward strand.
AGGAAACCAGCCTGAGATCATGGGAGACGAAAATCAGCCCCATGCCGCGGTCAGCCACCAGCCTGTCCATGATTCTGAGCACATCGAGCTGCACCGTCACGTCGAGCGCCGAGGTCGGCTCGTCGGCGATCAGCAGTTCGGGCCCGGCAATCAGCATCATGGCGATCATCGCGCGCTGCCCCATGCCGCCCGAAACCTCATGTGGATGCAGGTCGAAGACACGTTTCGGGTCGCGGATCTGCACCGCCTCCAGCATGGCGAGCGCCCGCTCGCGCGCCTCCGCCTTGCCGAGTTTTTCATGCGTGCGCAGCGTTTCGCAGATCTGCCGCCCGATCGTCATCACCGGATCGAGCGAATATTTCGGATCCTGCAGGATCATGGCGATACGCTTGCCGCGCAGCCTTCGCCTTTCGCCGGCGGAAGCCTTGAGCAGGTCGATGCCGTTGAAATCCAGCCTGTCGGCGGTGACGATGCCATGTTTCGGCGTCAGCCCCATGATCGCCCGGCCGGTCTGCGACTTGCCGGAACCGGATTCGCCGACGATGCCGAGCCTTTCCTTGCCGAGCGTGAAGGAGACGCCGCGCACGGCCTCGATCACGCCGGTGCGGGTGGGATAGCTGACCTTGAGATTGTCGACCGTCAGAAGTGTCGTCACTGGCCAGCCTCCTTCGGATCGAGCGCGTCACGCAGGCCGTCGCCGAGCAGGTTGAAGCCGAGGCTGACGATGAGGATGGCGATGCCGGGCATCGCCGCGACCCACCATTGATCGAGGATGAAGCGCCGTCCCGAGGCGATCATCGCGCCCCATTCCGGCAGCGGCGGCTGCGCCCCAAGCCCGAGGAAGCCGAGACCGGCCGCCGTCAGGATGATGCCCGCCATGTCGAGCGTCACGCGCACGATCAGCGAGGAAATGCAGAGCGGCATGACATGGCGCACGATGATGCGCAGCGGCGAGGCGCCCATCAGCTTCACCGCCGAGATATAGTCTGAGCGCCGAACCGTCAGCGTCTCGGCGCGGGCGATGCGGGCATAGGGTGGCCAGGATGTGATGGCGATGGCGATGATGGCGTTCTGGATGCCGGGGCCGAGTGCCGCGACGAAGGCGAGCGCCAGCACCAGCTTCGGAAAGGCCAGGAAAATATCGGTGATGCGCATCAGCGTCGCATCGACCCAGCCTCCGGCATAGCCGGAAACCGTGCCGACGATCAGCCCGATCGGCGCCGAGATGACGGCGACGAGCACGATGACGAGCAGCGTCAAACGCGATCCGTAGATCAGCCGCGAAAAGATATCGCGGCCCTGGTCGTCGGTGCCGAGCAGGTATTCAGCCGTTCCCGGCGGCAGCAGCCGCGCATTGCGCAGATCGCCGACGACGGGATCGTGGGTGGCGATAAGATTGGCGAAGGCGGCGATAAAAAGCAGCGCGATGATGATCAGCAGGCCGACGACGGCAAGCCGGTTGGCCGTGAACTGCCGCCAGGTGACATAGGCGCGGCCGAGACGGGCCTGCAGGCGCGATTGCGGCCTGTCGGACAGCAGCCATTCGCGGCGGCTCATCGCAGGAGATGGGCTGGCGGGAGCGGTCATCGGTTTCGCGTCCTCGGGTCGAGCGTCCGGTAGAGAAGATCGGACAGAAGGTTGATGCCGATGAAAACAGTGCCGATGACGATGGTGCCGCCGAGCACGGCGTTCATATCGGCATTCTGCAGCGAATTGGTGATATAGAGCCCGATGCCCGGCCAGGAGAAGACGGTCTCGGTCAGCACCGATCCTTCCAGCAGGCCGGCATAGGAAAGCGCGATGACGGTGACCAGCGGCACGGCGGCATTGCGCAACGCATGGCCCCAGATCACCCGCGTTTCCGAAAGCCCCTTGGCGCGCGCGGCAACGATATATTCCTGGGAAAGCTCGTTCAGCATGAAGCTGCGCGTCATGCGGCTGATATAGGCGAGCGAGAAATAGCCGAGCAGCGATGCCGGCAGGATGATGTGGCGGAAGACGTCGTAAAAGACATCCCATTGTCCCTGCCAGGCGCTGTCCAGCAGATACAGGCCGGTGATCGGCGTGAACGTATATTCGAAGACGATGTCGATGCGGCCGGGAAATGCCACCCAGCGCAGTTGCGCATAGAAGATGACGAGCGAAATCAGCGCCAGCCAGAAGATCGGCACCGAATAGCCGACGAGGCCGACAACGCGCACGACCTGGTCGGCGATGCTGCCGCGGCGCACGGCGGCGAGAACGCCGAGCGGCACGCCGACGAAAGCGCCGATCAGCGTTCCGAGCGTCGCAAGCTCGATGGTCGCCGGCAGGACACGGCGGATATCGACCATGACGGGATTGGTCGTCAGCACCGAATTGCCGAAATCACCGGACAGAATGCCTTTGATATAGATGAAGAACTGCTGATAGAGCGGCAGGTTGAAGCCCATTTCCTGGCGCACCCGCTCGACGACATGGTTGGGGGCGCGGTCGCCGAGAATGGCGAGCACGGGATCGATCGGCACGACGCGGCCGATGAAGAAGGTGACGGCCAGCAGGCCGAGATAGGTGGTGACGGCGGCAAACAGGAACCGCCCCAGGGCCTTTGCAAAGGCCCTGGCACGGCCCTTTCGGGGCCGCGCCTCTGACGTCGTTTCGACGGTGCTCAAGCGATCGATCCTGCCGGACTATTCCTTGGCGATCGGACCGACGAAATTGGTATCGAAGCTCGGACCCAACTTGAAGTCCTTGAGGTTCTTGCGGTAACCGGCCACTTCGGTCTGCTGGAAGATAAAGACGAAGGGGCTGTTTGCCAGGTATTTCTTCTGGATGTCCTGATATATGGCGGCGCGTTTGGCGGCATCACGTTCGAGAAGAGCTGCCTTGGCTTCCTTGTCGAGCTCCGGCGCCTCCCAGGTGTTGCGCCATGCGAGCGTCTTGACCGTGCCGGCATCGGAATTGTCGGGATTGCCGGTAAAGGTATCGGCGTTGGAATTCGGATCGAAATAGTCCGAACCCCACTGGCCGATATACATATCATGTGTGCGGGCGCGGTATTTGGTCAGCGTCTGCTTGCCGTCACCCGGGATGATTTCCATCTTCACGCCGGCCTGCGCCAGCGTCTGCTGCATGGATTCGGCGATACCGGTCACCGGCTGGCTGTTGCGCACGTCCATGGTGATCGAGAAACCGTCGGGCACGCCGGCCTTGGCCAGCAGTTCCTTGGCCTTGGCGACATCGAGCTTGTAGGGATTTTCGTCGAGCGCGCCGAGCTGGCCCTTCGGCAGGAAGGTCTGGTGGATTTCGCCGATACCCTTGATCAAGGTCGCGCCGATCGCATCATAGTCGACCAGGTATTTGAAGGCTTCCTGCACCTCGGGCTTCTTCAGGTTCTCGTTCTTGTTGTTGAGGCTGACATAATAGATCGTGCCCTTCGGCGCACTCGTCGTCGCGAGATCGGCATTCTTCGAAACGGCGTCGATGTCGCCAGGCTCGAGGTTGCGGGCGATATCGATATCGCCGGCTTCGAGCGCCAGCCGCTGGGCCGAGCTTTCCTTCATGTAGCGGTAGATGACGCGGTTGAGCTTTGCCTTGTCGCCGTAATAATTGTCGTTGCGCTCGAGAACGACCACTTCATTGGCGCGCCATTCGCGCAGCTTGAAGGCTCCGGAGCCGGCATAGCCGGTCTTCAGCCATTCATTGCCGAAATCATTGTCGTATTTGTGCTCGGCATCTGGTGTTACCGCCTTCACATGGTCCATCACCAGCTTCTTGTCGACGACGGAGGCAACCGTCGCCGTCAGGCAGTTGAGAACGAAGCTCGGCGCATAGGCCTTGTCGACGGTGAAGACGAAGGTGCCGGCATCGGCCGCCTTGGCCTTTTCGGTGACGTTGTCGCCGGTCAGGCCGAACTGGGTGAGGATGAAGGCCGGGCTCTTGTCGAGCTTGACGGCGCGCTCGAACGACCAGGCGACATCTTCGGCGGTGATCGGGTTGCCGGAGGCGAATTTCATGCCCGACTTCAGCTTGAACGTATAGGTCAGACCGTCGTCGGAAACGCTCCAGCTGTCGGCCAGATCGCCCTTGACCTTGGACGTGTCGTCCATGTCGAGACGGACAAGCAGGCTGTAGCTGTTGCTGGTGATTTCGGCGGTCGAAAGCTCGAACGCCTCGCCCGGATCCATCGTGATGATGTCGTCGATGGCAAAGCCCTCGACCAGCGTATCCTTGGGCGTCTCGGCGAAGGCGGAGGGTGCGGTCATCATCAGGAGCGAAAGCGCAGCTCCCGTGGAAAGCATGCGGAAATTGCGGCTGAGCTTGGTTATCATCATGGTCAGTTCCCCCTGTTTTGATTGATTACGAAGCGTTTTGTCGGTCCTGCCTCATTAAAACTATTGTCCATTCCTGGCGCGTCCAGAGGCGCGCAACGTTTTAGGCGTCGTCCTCCCTCCAGGCTTGTGCGAGGATGCGAAGCCAATTTTCACGGGCAAGTTTCGTGAGATCGGCTTCACCATAACCAACCTCCCTGAGAGCGGCAATCAGCTTCTGATTGCCGCTGGCATCGCCGATTTCCTCAGGAATTGTGGCCCCGTCGAAGTCCGATCCGAGGCCCACGCAATCGATGCCGATGCGGTTCACCAGATAGTCGATATGGCGGATCATGTCGGCAAGCGGCGTATCGCTGTCCGAGCGGCCGTCGGGACGCAGCATGGCGGTGGCATAATTGATGCCGACGAGCCCGCGGCTTTCGCGGATCGCATCGAGCTGCCTGTCGATCAGATTGCGCGCGACCGGCGTCAGCGCATGGGCATTGGAATGGCTGGAGACCAGCGGCTGGTCCGTCGTCTTCGCCACGTCCCAGAAGCCCTTCTCGGTGATGTGGGCAAGGTCGATCACGATACCGAGGCGATTGCATTCCCTGACCAGCGCGAAACCGGCATCGGTGAGGCCGGGCGCCGTGTCCGGCGACATCGGGAAGGCGAAGGGCACGCCGTAACCGAAAACGTTGTGCCGGCTCCAGACCGGCCCGAGCGACCGCAGCCCGGCTGCGTAGAAGACTTCGAGCGCCGCAAGATCGGCGCCGATCGCCTCGCAGCCTTCCATATGCAGGACGGCGGCAAAAATATCGTCCGCCATGGCGCCGCGAATATCCTTCACCGTCCGGCATAGCCGCCAGGCGCCAGCCTGGTCGAGCCGCAGCGCGATCGCCGCCATTTCAGTGGCGATGGCAAGGGACGGCAGCGGATCGAGAGGCGCCGCCATCGGCGTGATATAACGGCCATCGGCATCCGGATCGGCAAAGACCAGATCGCCGGAGGGAATATAGATGGCGCAAAGACCGCCCGAAAGGCCGCCCTCCCTGGCCCGGCGCGCGTCGATATGCCCGACCGTCGTGCCGTCTGCAAATTCCGCGATCGGATCGCTGCCGTCTTTTGAATGTGTCCAGAGTCGAAGGAGAACGTCGTTGTGGCCGTCAAATACGAATTGCATCTGTCTTCCTGCGCTGCCCGAGCGGGAAGACCAGAATAGAAAAGCTGACGGAATTCGCCACCTCTTTTTTATAAATCCGTTCTCGCGCTCTAAAAACGGAACGGGGGCCGAAGCCCCCGCAAAAACAATTCGGATCGCACCACCTGAGATCAGTGCTTGCGGCGCTTCTTCTGGCGGTAGACGTCGATGACCACAGCCGCAACGATGATCAGACCTTTGACGATCTCCTGGTAATAGGCGTCGATCCTGAGGAAGGTAAAGCCCGAGGTCATGACACCGAGGATGATGGTGCCGATGACGGTGCCGGTGATGCGCCCGACGCCGCCGGTGAGCGAAGTGCCGCCGATGACGGTCGCGGCGATCGCATCGAGTTCATATCCGACGCCCATGCTGGCCTGCGCGGTTTCCGCACGTGCCGCCGTGACGATACCGGCAAGGCCGGCGAGCAATCCGGCAATCACATAGACCTTGACGAGATGCGCCTCGATGTTGATGCCGGAGACGCGGGCTGCCTGCGGGTTGGCGCCGATGGCATAGGTGAACTTGCCATAACGGGTGTAGCGCAGCGCGATATGAAAGATCAGCGCGACCACCAGGAAGACGACAACCGGCCAGGCCTTGGTTCCGATGAAGTGAAACTGCTCGGTGATCCCGGAAACCGGCTGTCCCTTCGTATACCACTTCGCCACACCGCGGGCCGAAACGAACATGCCGAGCGTTGCGATGAAGGGCGGGATTTTCGTGTAGGCGATAAGCGCGCCGTTCGCGAGACCGGCCGCCGCCCCGATCAGCAGGCCGACCATGATCGGCACGACAGCCGGCAAATCGGTCAGCGAGGGAAATACCGCCCGTCCCCAAGTGGACGACTGGGCGAAGCTTGTCGCGATCATCGCCGTCATGCCGACGACCGAGCCCGAGGAAAGATCGATGCCGCCGGTGATGATGACCTGGGTGACGCCGACGGCGATGATGCCGATGACGGAAACCTGCAGGATCATGATCGTCAGACGCTGCGAATTCATCAGGAAGCTTTGGCCGATGAACATCCAGCCGAGTGCTTCATAGATGAGTGCTATGCCGACGAGCACGAGGAAAATGCTGAGCTCGGTCGGTAAACGCCGCCGCCTTTGCCGGGTTGCGAGCGGAGCCGCGCCCTCTGCTGCCTTGGTACTCATGTCAAACCTCCCTTGGGCGATCGCCGACGGCGCATCACTGCGCAGCCAGTTCCATCACCTTGATCTGCGTTGCTTCATCGCGATTGAGGAAACCGGTCACGCGCCCCTCATGCATGACCATGATGCGGTCGCTCATCCCGAGAACCTCGGGCATCTCGGACGAGATCATGATCACCGCCACGCCGTTTCGCGCCATGTCGGTGACCAGCCGGTGAATTTCCGCCTTGGCGCCGACATCGATGCCGCGCGTCGGCTCGTCGAGGATGAGGATCCGCGGATTGGTGAGCAGCCAGCGCCCGATCAGCACCTTCTGCTGATTGCCGCCCGAGAGATTTTCCACCCGCTCGTAGAGATTGGGCGTCTTCACCCGCAGCTTTTTTGCCATGTCTTCGCAGGTCGCCTCGATGGCGCCCTGCTGCACGAAGCCGCCCTTGACATATCTGTCCTGGAGCACGGCGATCTGCATGTTCTCGAGAATATCGAGGATCAGCAGACAGCCGGTGTCCTTGCGGTCCTCGGTCAGGAAGGCCATTTGATGGCGGATGGCCTCGGTCGGCGAAGAAATCGTCACCGGCTTGCCGTAGAGCTCGATCGAACCGGAGCTTGCCGGCGTCACGCCGAACAATGTTTCGGCGACATTCGACCGCCCGGACCCCACAAGGCCGGCCACGCCGAGGATCTCGCCCGCCCTCACCTCGAAGGAGACGTTCTTGAAGACGCCGTTGAGGCAGAGATCCTTGACCGAGAGCATGACCTCGCCGATCGGCACCTCTTCCTTCGGGAACATCTGGGTGATCTCGCGCCCGACCATCATCCGGATGATGTCGTCGCGGGTGACGTCGGTCGAGGCATGCGTGCCGATATAGCGGCCGTCGCGGAAGACCGAGAACTCGTCGGCGATTTCGAACAGCTCGTTCATCTTGTGGGTGATGTAGACGATGCCGATGCCCTGCGCCCTCAGGTCGCGGATGATGCGGAAGAGGTGCTCGACCTCACGCTCCGTCAGCGCCGAAGTCGGCTCGTCCATGATCAGCACGTCGGAATTATAGGAAACCGCCTTGGCGATCTCGACCATCTGCCGGTTGGCGACCGACAGGTACCGGACCTCGATATCGGGATCGATGTCGATATTCAGCCGGGCAAACAGCTCTTCGGTCATGCGATGCATCACGCCGTGATCGACGAAGCCGAAGCGGTTCTTCGGTTCGCGGCGGATCCAGATGTTTTCGGCGACCGTCATGAACGGCATCAGGTTCAGCTCCTGATGGATCATGGCGATGCCGTTCTCCAGCGCGTCGAGCGGAGATTTCAGCTGGATCTCGACGCCTTTCAGGCGGATATCGCCTTTGTCGGGTATGTAGATGCCGGCGAGGATCTTCATCAGCGTCGATTTGCCGGCGCCGTTTTCGCCCATCAGCGCATGCACCGAGGCGCGCTTCAGCCGGAACTGCACGTCGTCGAGGGCGACGACACCCGGAAATTCCTTGCGAACGCCTTCGGCGCTCAACAGATATTCCGCATTCGGAACTGCGCCGCTCGCACGCACGGCGGCCATGGTTGTCGGGCTGACGGCCATATCATCTCCTCCGGATACGGACAGGCGGAAAGGATGCGGGCTTAGCCCGCATCCCGTCTGGCGTTCGCCTCAGTTCTTGGTGACGAAGTCCTTGACGTTTTCAGGCGTGACGAGCTGGAAGGGAATATAGACCTTCTTCTCGACCTTTTCGCCCTTGACGATTTTCAGCGCCGTATCGAGCGAGCCCTTGCCCTGGCCGGCGGCATCCTGGAACACCGTGACGTCGAGGTCGCCGGCCTGCATGGCGGCAAGCGCGTCCTGCGTGGCGTCAACACCGCCGACGACGACCTTGGTCATATCCTTGCCGGCTGCCTTCAGCGCCTGGATGGCGCCGATCGCCATTTCGTCGTTGTTGGAAATCACGGCGTCGAATTCGATGCCGCTGGAGAGCCAGTTGGTCATCAGGTCGGCGCCCTGGGTGCGATCCCAGTTGGCCGTCTGCTCTTCGACGATCTGCAGGCCCTTGCATTCATCGGTCTTGACGACGTCATGGACGTCCTGGGTGCGCATGCGCGCAGCCTGGTTCGACAGCTCGCCCATGATGACGACGGCCTTGCCCTTGCCACCGAGAATGCGGCAGATTTCCTTGGTTTCCAGCGTGCCGGATTCCTGCTCGTTGGATGCGACGAAAGCCTGCTTCTCCGGCAGCGTGTCGACATTGACCGGCTGGCGGTTGACGTAAACCAGCGGAATGCCGGCATCGGCGGCGAGCTTCGACATCGCCGTCGTCGCATCGGTATCGACAGGGTTGACGATGATCGCATCGACCTTCGAGGCGATGAAATTCTGGATCTGGCTCTGCTGCTTGGAAACGTCGTTCTGCGCGTCTTCGACCTGCAGCGTGACGCCGCTCAGCGTCTTGGCATAATCGGTCATGCCGTTGCGCAGAACGGTCAGAAAGTTGTCGTCGAATTTCGCCATCGAAACGCCGACGGTTTCTGCGTGAGCGACCGTCGACATGACGAGCGCCATCGCAGTGCCCAGGATAAACTTTTTCATTTTCACTTCCTCCACAGATGGTGCCCGGCTACACCCTCCTCACGCCGGAGCTCCAGGCATTTGCCCTGAAGCCGCAATTTTCTCGCCGCCTCTCCTGCGGCGCTCCGTGTAAAACGGAACAAACAAACCGTAAAATTTGTTCTTCGGAATATTCATTCCATTTTCTGGGAACGACGTCAAGCCTCTTTAGCGGCGACGAGATAGCGATAAAGGCGCAATGCCGCTAAGGTCACGACCGGCGCCCGCATTGCCTCTGTTGTGAAAGACCAAGGCCGCCTCCATCTATGGAGGGCTCGAAGACAAAGCCGCGGCCGCAGGCGTCTTCGATATCCTCGACGCGGCCGGTCATTTAAAGATTTTGGAGACAGGACAGATGTCCATTTCGATCTATCGCCTCACCGTTCCGATGTTTCAGCGCGGCCTCGCCAGCCTGAAAACCTATCTCGACAAGGCGGAAGCCTATGCGAAGGAAAAGAATATCGATCCCGCCGTCTTGGTCGCCGCGCGCCTTGCGCCCGATATGCTGCCGCTCTCCGGCCAGTATCAGCGCGCCAGCGACAGCGCCAAATTCACCCTCTCCAGGCTGACCGCCACCGACGCCCCGAAGTTCGAGGACAATGAAAAAACGTTCGACGAGCTGCGCGAGCGCCTGGCAAAGACAGAAGCCTATCTCGCCGGCTTCTCTGAGGAAGCGCTGGAGGGCACGGAAACGCGTGAAATCACCCTGCCGGGCAAGAGCGGCATCGTGCTTCCGGGCGCCGACTATGTCACCACCTTCGCCCTGCCGAACTTCTATTTCCACGTGACGACAGCTCACGCCATCCTGCGCAACCAGGGTGCGCCGATCGGCAAGCGCGATTATCTCGGCTGATCGAATTATGAGGGCCGGCGCGTCACCGGCCCTTTTTCCGTCAGCTCGGTATAGGCAAGCGTCTGATCCAGATGCCGCGCCCTCAGCGACAGCAGTCTTTCGGCATAGCCGAGCCGGATCGCCGCATAGGCGGGATCGCCTGCGATATTGTCGAGCTCCATCGGATCGTCGCTGAGATTGAAGAGCAGCGGCGGCAAGGCGGCAAAATGCACATATTTGAACTGCGCATCGCGGATCACCGCGAGATTGCATTCGTTCGACGTGAGCCCGAAATACCGCTCCGCCTCGCCCCCGGCGATATCGCGGAAATCGAATTCCCAGAATGCCGCGTCCCGCCAGCCCCGTCCGCTCCCACCGTTGACGAAGGGCATCAGCGACCGGCCGTCGAGCCCGTTCTTCGCTTGGATGTCGAGCCTTTCGCAAAGGGTCGGAAAAATATCCGCAGCACTGGTGAAACCATCGACAATGCCGCCGGCGGCACCGCTTGCCGGATCGCGAATGACAAGCGGAATATGATAGCTGCCGTCGAAGAAGCCGCCCTTCCCCAGTGTCCAGTGATCGCCGGCCATCTCGGCGTGGTCGGAGGTGAAGACAATAAGCGTATCGTCCCAGGCACCGGCATCCTTCAGGGCCTGCCAGATCCGGCCGAGCTGCGCATCGACCTCTGCTATCATGCCGTAATAGATCGCCCGGATCGCAGCGAAATCCTCGCCGTTCCAGTCACTGAGCGGTCCCGTTGCGCCGTGGATGAAGGCGCCCTTGCCGGTGCGCGGCATGGCATAGGCGAGATAGGGATGACTTGCCTCTTCCGTTTGGGCGTTTGCCGCACGCGCAAAAGCCGGCCCCTCACCCTGCCTGAACATCCGGTTGAACGGCTCCGGCACGGAAAAGGGTGGATGCGGACGCAGGAACGAGACATGCGCGAACCACGGCCTGTCCTGTTCGCCCAGCCAGCGGATGAACTCGCCGGCCAGGAAAGCCGTCTGGGTCTCCTCGCTGGAATAGGCCGGCGCCGCATCGGAAATGTCGCCGGCTTCCGCGCCGACGGGAATATGGATGTCGCGGCTGACGGCATCCGTCTGGCCGCGGGATCTGAGCCAGGAGAGCCATTGTCTTTCATGCTCGGGCAAAAGCTGGCGTGCGGTAAAGCCCGGCAGCACGCCTTCATAACTCGTCAGATGCGGATCATTGGCATCCAGGCTGCGCGGATCGGGCGCCGTGTCGGTATAACCGAACAGCGTCGGGTCGTATCCCGCCCGCCGGGCCGCCAGCGCCAGATTGTCGAAACGGGCATCGAGCGGTGAACCGTTGCGGCAGACGCGGTGGTTCATCTGGTAGAGGCCGGTATAGAGCGTGGCCCGCGCCGGCGAGCAGGGGGCTGCCCCGGCATAGTGCCGCCGAAAGAGCGTTCCCTGGCGCGCCAAGGCATCGACATTCGGCGTTTTCACACAAGCATGACCGATGGCCGACAGGCAGTCGCCGCGCCACTGATCGGCCGTGATCAGCAGAATGTTCGGCCGGCGCGTCTTCTCAATTCTGGGCTCAATGCTGGTTGGATTTTGCATGCCAGTCCCAGGCGGAGCGGATGATCTGGGAGAGATCATACTGCGGCACCCAGCCGAGCACATCGCGCGCCTTGTCGTTATTGGCGACCAGCGTATGCGAATCGCCTTCGCGCCGGCCGATATACTCGACCGGGAAAGGCCGGTTCGACACATCCTCGATCGCCCCGAGCAATTCCTTGACCGTCGTGCCGGTGCCGGTGCCGAGGTTGAGCGCGACGGACTCGCCGCCCTTCAACAGATATTCGACGGCGCGCACATGCGCATCGGCAAGATCCAGCACATGGATATAGTCGCGCACGCAGGTGCCGTCGCGGGTCTCGTAATCGCTGCCGAACACCTTGAAGCCCTGGCGGCGGCCGAGTGCCGCGTCGATCGCCAGCGGGATCGCATGCGTCTCCGGCTGGTGCCATTCGCCGATCCGGCCTTGGAAATCAGCACCCGCCGCATTGAAATAACGCAGCACAACCGAGCGCAGGCTCCTGTACTGGTCGTAATCGGCGAGCGCCTGTTCAACGATATATTTTGTCCGCCCATAGGGGTTGATCGGCACCTGCCGGTGCGTCTCGTCAAGCGGCACGCTCTGCGGCAAGCCGTAAGTGGCGCAGGTGGAGGAGAAGACGAAGGCGTTGATGCCGGCCGCCTGCGCCGCCGACAGCAGCGTCAACGTGCCGATGACATTGTTCTCATAGAAGGAAACCGGATCCTTGACCGATTCGCCGACCTCGATCAGCGCCGCGAAATGCAGGATCGCCGCCGGCTTGTGTTTGGCCAGCACCTCGTCCAGCCGAGCGCGGTCGCGAATATCGCCTTCCTCGGCCGGTCCCCATTTGACGAACTCGCGATGGCCGTTCGAAAAATTGTCGAAGACGACAGGCTTGTAGCCCTTGTTCGCCAGGTCGAGACACGTATGCGAGCCGATATAACCGGCGCCGCCGACCACAAGAACCGTTTCACCTGCCATGCACCACCCTTATTATTAGCGAGAGATGAAAGAAACCTAGACGAGATACACGTCAATAAAAAGAAGGAATTGCGATAGGCGCGAACGGTCAATACGTCAAACGCCGAACTGCTCCGGCCGCTTACGAATTGTGCCGGATCGGCGATCGGTGAATTATTCGCGTGATTTGCATAACCGCCCGTTTTAAGGGGCTTTACCACCATGTGGCAGCCAGGGAGCGCGCGAATGAGGAAGGCTTTGGTCGTTTGGGGCGGCTGGCAAGGCCATGAGCCGGAACAATGCGCTCATATCGTCGCCGACCTCCTGCGCGAGGACGGCTTCATGGTTGAGGTCACCGGCGATCTCGGCATATTCGGATCGCCGACGCTGGCGAAAGCCGATCTGCTGGTGCCGATCATCACCGGCGAAACGCTGGAAAAACCCCATGCGAGCGCCTTGGTCGAAGCGGTGCGCGGCGGGCTGGGCCTTGCCGGCCATCACGGCGCGCTCGCCACCTCTTTCAAGGAAAGCGCACCTTTCCGTTATGTCTCCGGCGTCACCTGGGTCGCCCATCCCGGCAATATCATCGACTTCCGCGTCGCCGTCACCCGCCAGGACGATCCGGTCATGGAGGGCATTCCCGACTTCGACTACCGGTCGGAGCAATATTATCTGCATTATGATCCGACTGTCGAAGTCCTGGCGACCACCACCTTTACCGGCGCTTACGATCCGGCCGCCCGCAATGTCGTGATGCCGGTCGTCTTCAAGCGCCATTTCGGCGCCGGCCGCATCTTCTATTCCGCGCTCGGCCATGTCGCCGCCGAATTCGACCATCCCTACATGCCCCTCATCCTGCGCCGCGGCCTGAGCTGGGCCGCCCGCCGATAGATTTGGGAAGGGCCGCGAAAGGCGGCCGCTTGCCGACCGACCGCCCGCACCATAATTTGCCGGCATGCAGGCTCGTTTCTCTTTCGTCCCCGCCACAGCCGACCGCCTGGCCGATATCGAAGCGGTTTTCGATGATTGCGCCGACGCCCGCAATTGCCGCTGCGCCTACTGGTATCTTCCGAATGCCGACTACAAGGCCGGATGGGGCGAAGGAAATCGCAGCTGGTTTCGAGGCCTTGTCGCCCAGCCGCGCCCGCCGGGCATTCTCGCCATTCACGAGAACGAGCCGGCCGGATGGTGCGGCGTGGCGCCGCGCATCGTCTTCGACCGGCTGCGCCGCTCGAAACCCTTTGCCCCGGTCGACGACAGGCCCGTCTGGTCGATCAATTGCTTCGTCGTCCGCAAACCGTTTCGGCGGCAGGGACTGTCGCGCCTTCTCCTGAAACATGCCGTCGAATTTGCAAGGGCAAACGGCGCCGAATGTCTCGAGGCATACCCCGTCGACCAGATTCGCCCATCAAGAGTGGGCGACCTCTACCCGGGAACGCTCGCCATATTTCTTGATGAGGGTTTCGTCGAAGTGGCAAGACGCCTGCCCACAAGACCGATCGTCCGCCTGGAATGCCGCTGAATATCCGGGGAGCGGCCGGCGCCTAACGGGCCGCCTTTAATTGCCGGTCGTCGTCGACGCCGGGAGCCGCCTCGTCATAGACGCGCATCAGCCGCCCGGCCGCCTTCAGCTTCGCGATGAGATCGTTTCCATCGGGCGAGGCCTTCGTCAGCTCCAACTGCTCGAACTCCCTCAGCGCCTGCGCCCAATGGCTTTCCCCGCGCCCATCCGGCCTGCCTTCCGATTCCCATAGCGAATAGGCGCGCTGGCTGACCCAGGCGTCTTTATTATGACTCATGACAAACCCCAGCCGAAAAATTTGGAAGCAAATATCGATAGGCAACAAGGTGCCAAAGCGGGCTTTAGGAGTCGTTACGAGGCAGCGTTATTTTTTAGCTAACAGCCATGATTCGACGAGACTAACCGCCGATAAAGTCATACGAATTCGCGGTAGAAGCGCTGCTTTACCGCCGCCGCGCTTAGCATCTTGGATTGACGTGAGCACCGAGATACTGTCGGTCTGAAACGATAGCGACGGTCCATGGCAGCAAAGACAACTCTCAACGCGAAAAACCTGGAAACCCTCGGCGCGCAGCGTCTCGCCGAACTGCTGATCGAGATCAGCACGGGCAGCGCTGCCCACAAACGGCGGCTTCGCATGGAGCTGGCCGGCGATCAAGGCAGTGCGGAAGTGGCTCGTGAGATCCGCAAGCGTCTCGCCAGCATCGCGCGGGCACGAACCGTCATCGAATGGCACAAGGTGAAGAAGATCAACGCGGACCTCGAAACGCAGCGATCCGCGATCGTCACCGTCGTGGCCGCCGATGATCCGAAGGAAGCGTTCGATCTCATCTGGCAATTCCTTACCGTTGCCGATTCGATATTCCACCGATCCAACAGCAACGACATCGCCTTCACCGAGACGTTCCATCAGGCATGCGCCGATGCCGGCGTCATCGCCAGGTCGGCGGGGATCGGTATCGATGTCCTCGCCGACAAGGTTTTCACAGCGTTGCAGGACAACGACCACGGCCAATATGACCCGCTGATCGCCGAGATGGTTCCGGTGCTTGGTAAGGACGGCCTGGAACGTTTGAAGGGCCTCCTGGTGCAATGGTTAAACGAAGAGGAGGAGGAGTCTGCCGACGCCGACCGGAAAATTCTCGACTGGGGCGGCGGCGGAACGACCTACCTGGACGAGATCTATGCCAGGCATCGGCAACAAAGGGCGCGCATCGCTCTGCAGGACATTGCCGATGCCCAGGATGATGTCGATGCCTTCATCGCCCAGCAGCCGGAAGAGACCTTAAGGGCGCCGATGGTTGCGACCGCGATTTCCGACCGCTTACTCCTAGCTGGACGCGCTGAGGAAGCATTGAGGATTTTGGACGGCGTCGATCACCGGTTCGAAACGCCCTTTGAATGGCAGGAAGCCCGCGCCGAAACGCTGGAAGCACTCGGACGGGGGGAGGAAGCGCAGGCCTATCGATGGCAATGCTTCGAGCAGTCGCTGAACGGGGAGCACCTTCGCGCTTTCGTGCGAAAACTCGCCGACTTCGACGACATCGAAGCCGAGGAAAAAGCATTCGCCTTCGCGCACGGCTTTCCGGATGTTCATCGAGCCCTTGCCTTTTTCCTTGCCTGGCCCTTATCGGCCGAAGCCGCGAAACTCATCTTCAAGCGCCAGGCGGAACTGGACGGCAATCTCTACGAACTGATGACGTCGGGCGCCGAAATGCTGCAGGAGAAACACCCGCTCGCGGCAACAATCCTGTTACGCTCGATGATCGGCTTCGCCCTCGATTACGGCCGATCCAGCCGTTACAGGCATGCCGCGCGCCACCTGGCGGAATGCGCATCGCTCGCGCCTCATATCGACGATTTCGGCAGCGCCCGGCCTCACGACGCCTATGTTGCCGAGCTGAAGCGCCAACATGGAAATAAGCATGGCTTCTGGAGCCTGCTGCGTTAGGCAGAACAGCCCCCAACGAAAAGGCACGCCGATCCGCTGACTTGGGGCAACGGCCCGCGCATCTTCGAGGCCTTCCTCGAGCCGACCTGCCCTTACTCGGTCAGGGCGTTCGGCAAGCTCGACGCCCTTCTCGATCAAACCGGCAGAGACAAGATCACCATAAAGATCCGTCTGCAGTCACAGCCCTGGCACATGTATTCCGGCGTCCTCGTCCGCTGCATCATCGCGGCCTCGACGCTGGCAGGCGGCAAGGAGACGGCAAAGAAGGTCATGGCCGCCATCGCCGCGCATCGGGAGGAGTTCGAGTTCGAGCACCATGCCGGCGAGCCGAACATGGATGTGACGCCGAACCAGATCATCGAGCGCCTGGAAGGCTATAGCGGTGTGTCGCTGAAGGACGCCTTCGCTATCCCGGATCTCGACCGGGAGATCAAATGGCACTGCAAATATGCCCGGCAAAACGGCATCCACGTCTCGCCGACCTTTATGATCGACGGGCTGGTGCAATCGGATATGGGCAGCGGCGATGAGGTTGCGGCCTGGGTGAAGAAGGTGCTGGGGCACTGACGCCGGCTATGTTGACGGGCTAAAATCGCAATCGCTGGCGCCCCGGAAGCTTATGGCGGAGAGGGTGTCCGCCATACCCCCGTCTCACAGTGTATCACACCGTGCAAGTTTGGCGTTTTGTATCAATGGCTTAGCTTGCCACCCATATTGGCTTGTTCCAGGTTATCCACTATCATCTCCGCCAACAGCTAGGGTGAAAGTTAGGGTGAGATGGCAATCTCGTTGAACAAGTTAACGGCGCGCACCGTCGCCAGCATTACCAAACCCGGTCGTCATAGCGACGGCGGGAACCTGTATCTTTTTGTGGAAGAAAACGGGCGCAAGCGGTGGGTCTTCATGTATCGGAAAAACGACCGGCAGCGTGAGATGGGTTTGGGCGGGATCGATACCGTCTCTCTAGCAGCAGCCCGCGAGCTAGCAGCCGATGCACGCCTGAAGCTACAAGCCGGCATCGACCCCATCGACGCGCGGAACGCTTCGTCAATCGAGGTGCCGACGTTCGGGGACTTCGCCGACGAATTTATCGAGGTGATGAGGCCGCAATTCCGGAATGAGAAGCACGTCGAGCAATGGAAGATGACGCTTCGTGAATACGCGAAGCCACTGCGGCCGAAGCCGGTCGACCAGATCACTGTGGACGATGTCTTGAGAACGCTGCAGCCGATCTGGCTCACGAAATCGGAAACCGCCTCCCGCACGCGTGGCCGTGTCGAACGGGTACTAGACGCCGCCAAGGCCAAAGGGTTCCGGTCCGGCGAGAACCCCGCGATTTGGCGCGGCAACCTGTCGAACCTGCTACCCAAGCGGAAGAAGCTCGCACGCGGCCATCACGCCGCCCTGCCCTATGCCGAAGTGCCGTCCTTCATCGGCCGATTACGGCAGCGGAAGGCCACGGCCGCCCGCGCGCTGGAATTCACTATCCTCACGGCGGCGAGATCCGGCGAGACTTTTGGCCTGCTATGGAAAGAGATCGACCGGAAAGCCGGGATCTGGACGGTGCCGGAAGGCCGCATGAAGGCTCATCGCGAGCATCAGGTTCCGCTTACCCCACGCGCCCTGGCGATCCTCGACGAGATGGCGCTGTTCGGAGAAGATCCGGACGCATACGTCTTCCCCGGCCAGAAGCGCGGAAAGCCGTTGTCGCCGACGGCTATGGAAATGCAGTTGCGGCGGCTGAAGGTTGACGTCACGACCCACGGCTTCCGGTCATCGTTCCGGGACTGGTGCGGCGAAGAGACATCCTTTCCTCGAGAGATCGCGGAAGCCGCGCTTGCCCATGTCGTCGGCGACGAGACGGAACGCGCCTATCGCCGCGGCACGGCACTGGAGAAGCGCCGCCGGTTGATGACGGCGTGGGCGAACTACTGCGAGCCTGAGACCAGCAATGTCATTCCGCTGAAACGACGCGCAGGGGCTTAGAATGGATCGTCGACCGATATTCGCGCTAGCCCTGATGGCGCTCGCAGGTTGCCAGTCTGGCGCCGATCATCAAGCGCAGATCGACGCGATGCTTGATGGCCGACTGGCGCAATACAGCGGCCGGCCTATCAGCGAGTTTATGTCGGCCACCGGCATGACCCCGGCTGATGCGTACCCGGTCAGCGATGGCCGGGTGTTCGTCTTCAGAACCACGCCGGTCTATATGACGCTGCCGGCGACGAACGTGACGCCGGCCGTCACGCGCGCCGCGCAGTGCCAGCTGCTGGTGCGAACCACAAATGAGAGCAAGGCTTCGGGCGCCGATGCCTGGACAGTTCGTGCAACACAGCGCAGCGGCGCCTGCAACAACGTGCCATTCTGATAAATACCAAACTACGGCGGTCTTCCTAGAATAGGTTCGTCCCCGCGACGGTGATTGCGCGATCCGCCGGATTGACAATTTTCATCTACAATCGAAGATTTCAGCCTCGCAATATTTAACAAGCTGAGTCGTATGCCCGAGAACGAAGATGAAGATATCGGCCTAGCGGTCGACTGGAGCACTCATGGATTCAAGGCCAAGATCAAGAGCCGATTTATGTCTGCACTGGATCGACTGGGAGCGACCAGATTAATTGCATCGAGTAACCCACTTGACCGTAAGAACGCCATTGGGAGCGCACTGACTGGCTCATACGTGTCTCTAATAAAGGTCGCGAGCCAGACGATCGAAAACCAGGTTGAGCAGGATCCGAGATTGGCGGCTAAGCTGCTTATGTCTCTCAGTCGCGCGGAGAAAGAGGCAGAGAATATCGATGCGTCGCTGGAATTCGCACTCCAGGATCTTCGTAATAATCCGGAATTGAGCGATCAGAGCGACAAAGCAGCTGATACGATGAATGCCGAAATGGTGAACCGCTGGGGGCGATATGCCGGCGAGGCAACTTCAGAAGCGGTCAGGGAAAAATGGGGTAAAGTTCTTGCTTCTGAAATACGGGCTCCGGGGACATTCTCGCACCAAACCCTTCGAATAATCGACGAGGTTGACCCGGACATCGGCAGGATTTTTGAGAAATTGTGCCAAAATCGCTTTACCTCGTGGGTACCCGTAGTTACGGCGGGTGTGTCGGCGCACGAGGTGGAGGAAATGCAACATGCGGGCCTTCTATTGCACCAGGAATTCTACGCGTCGGTAGCCTTCAGTAATACTACAAGGTCTAGTGACGAGAGCGATTGGTGGATAATAGGTAATGAGGAACGGTCGGTAGCTGTCAGCAAAGCCGCTCCAGCACCTTCCGCCAAGCTGTTCGCCAGCATAGATGACATGAGGGTCGAAAACGGAAACCTGAGAATAAATGTCTTTTCGCTCACGCGGGCGGGCCGAGCGATTGCAACGATCATACCTCAAGATCGTGCCTCGGCAGTCAAGCGCTTGGCATCTGCTCTGGTGCCGATATTTGGTTCTGATAACGTTGTCGTTCTCAAAAGGAACGACGACAATTCACTAAGCGAGGACAACGAATGGGCACCGCCTTGAAACCGCTTAGCTTGCGGCGGTCGCCAGACCAAGTTTTCTGTCGAGATGTTCGTTTAGCGCTACGATCTTCAGTCGTGCGACCGTAATCATATGCTCGGGTCCGAGCTCATTGGCGGTGTCTATTATCAACCGGGTTAAATCGCGGGCGATCTCGACAAGCGGTCTGACCGCCGGGTCAACATGCAGCTTTTCCGCAATTCCGTAGTTGGCCTCCGGCGCCGCTGCAAACTGTCCGAACCGAATTATCGCTCGATCTCGAGGCAATGCTTCCCTAGGCTTAAAGACCGAACTGACAATTCTGCCATCGCTCGCGGAGCCCGTGACAAAGTTCACATTGCTGAAGTTGTTGTTGATCAGGTCTGCGAGCGTCTGGATATGGTTTTCGAGCGTTCTCTCCTCCTGTTCGCGACGCCGATCAGCATCTTGCGCCTTTAACAAGTTGGTCTGCAGACCAATGAACTCAGCTTGGCGCCTCGCCTCTTCGGCTTGCTCCTGCATCACTTTTCGGTTTTCTTCAAATTCGCGCCTGGTCAAACGCAGCTCTTCTCGCTGCTCCGCGAGTTCCTGAGACTGTATCCACACGGCAGCGACCAGCCAAGTAAACGCGATTGGAGCGAACACGCCGGCTATGAAAGTCCCCCAATCAGAGGCTGTCATACAGGAGTATGTGCCTGCTGCCGGGCAATTGCCCTTATATGCAAACCAGCCTAGTAGGAACGCGCATATCAACAGAGTTCCCGTTAAGCACCCCGCAATCTTCAGCGTCAAGCCGCGCCCCGGCGCCCGTAATCCAGTATCTCTTTGCATGCATTGCCCCTAAACTTTATGCCGTTAGCGCCGCCGCGTGTAGCCACGAACATAGGTCCCGTTCTTTCTGTAGTAGCCGCGCACATAGACGCTTCCGCCATAGCTCGGCGTCGGCCTGGCCCACGATGAATATCCATCATAGCCGCCAGGTCGAGAAGCTGCGCTGCGTGCACCGCAGCGGCGGCCCGCGGCATCGAGGCTTTCCGGCATCGGGCAGTTGCCCGTGTAGACGCGCGTTGACGGACTATAAACGCTCGAGCCAGCGTATGCCGGAGTAGCCGATCCGCCCGCCATACCAGATCCGGGCGACACCGACGCCAAAGAAGCCGGCGCAGCGGGAAAGTCGTCATTTACCGAAGTCAGCACTGTTGGCGCGGCGCGGCCAAACGCCAAATTGCCCTTCGACCCGTCGGCCAGGCTCACGGTGCCGGTTCCGCTCATGCCGTCTGGCGAGCGCAGGACGTTGATGGTGCCGTAACGGCCATCGGAGCAACGCACCGGCGCCGAGATCATGGGCCGCGTGTCGAGGGCGTCGTAATTGCCACTGCAGGAAATATCGCCATTCGGCGTCGAGACCTGGAATATGCCGCCGCTGATTGCCGCGGTCGTTGTGCCCATCAGCGCCTGGCCGTCGTTCATCTTGACTGCGGCCGGCAGCGTAACCGTTCCGCATCCCGCCAGTGCAAGCGCCGCCAAAACGGCCAGCGTCATCTTCAGTTTCATGATGGTTCCCCCAACCAGTGAGGGAACAATGAAATCAACCAGAAGGGGAGTCCATAGCACCACTGGACCTTATTTGGCATTTCCCGGAGTTATTCACTTCGGAATTGTCGTGCGTCTGGCAGCTGGTCAAATGAAGGCTAGTTGCGCCGAGGCGGAAGCAAGAGGTTCGGCTGGCGGCAACAAGACGATCCCGTCGTCTGCCAGCGGGCGCTGCAGTTTGCACGCCTCTTCCCAAGGTGCAGACAGCCAGATCTCGATTTCGTCGCGGTCGGCAAGGATCACCGGCATCGCCTTTTGATGGATTGGCGCAACCACCGCATTCGGCTCCGTGGTGAGGAAACCGAACAGGTCGGTCGTGATCAACCCTTCCTTGATCTTCCGCACGCTCGCCCACTGCGGCACCCACAGCCCAGCGAAGAACATAAGAGGCTCGCCTGGCGCGCCGAACCAAGCATTCGGCGTCCTGCCGCCATCCGGCTTGTTGGCCGGGTCCGGCTCGGCAAAGCGCGTGAATGGAACCACACAGCGGTTCTCGACGCCAAGCCAGCGCTTCCAGTGCTTGCTGCTCACGTTGCGGACGTTCGTCGTGCCGCCATCCGGCTCCATCTTCAGCAGCTCATCGAAGTCGACAGGCTTCCCCTTCTTGCGCAGTCCGTCAGCGCGTTTGGTCGCTGCATCGAATAGAGCCTTCGAAGAGCTTGGCAGTCCCCAGCGGACGTTAGCGAGTTCTCGGCCCGCCGGCGTATTGCGGACGATCGGCGCCAGCCGGTCTGGCCAGATCTCTTGCTGCGGCTCCATATTGCCGGTGCTGTCGATCATCGCCCGCGTGATTGCTCGGATGGCCTGCTGGTTGCTCATCATCCGGTATAAATTGCACACATCACCCTCCCTCGGCGTCCACACGCCTTTTCTGCTCACTTCGTCCGTGTCGATGAATTGACCGTTCCAACGGTCCCTGAATTGCATCGCAGCTTCGCGACTTCCGAAACAGAAAACAAGGTACTGATCCCATCAGACCGAAGCGGAATAGAATTTGGAAGACCGGTCTATGGCCAGCGCGGAGCTGATTATCTCGCCTCGCTGGCGGAAGTGGTAAGCATGTTCGCCGGAATTATAGTTCTCCCAAAAGATGATCACGTGATGGGGCAGAAGGGCATTCAAGAGCCATCGGGCGAGGGGATTATCTCGTCGGTCGGCCATCTTATAGGAACCCATCCTCCCATATCGGCTTTTTCACCGTGTTGATCTTGACCAGGCGGCGCACGGTCAACTTGCGGTATTCCGACCCCCAAATTTGAACGACCCTCAGGACCATATAGTCTGCCCGATCACAGCGCTGGCAACGGAACCGGCCTGCCAGCCGGTCGAGGCTGACGTTCGGCGTCAGCTTCAAAAGGTCGCGCGGAAAAAAGCGGTAAGTTCTTTTGCAAAATTGGCAGGTGACTTCCAGCAGCTGGCCGGCCTCGTCCGCATCGCTCAGACTCCAGCCACGCAACTTTTTGGAATAGTTCATTTCCGGCATTGTTCAGTCTCGGTCGTATCTCGGCCGCCACCCCCCGCGTGATCCCTCGACCCATCGCGCCTTCTGTCAAAACCAGCTGCCAACGAAGATGGCGGATGTCATTCAGGAGGGTTCCGATCGCTGCTTGCGCATATCCGTGCTCCATACTCAAGCTTTCAGATTGGCGGCCGCCTCGCCGATGTTCCCATTATGTTCTCGGTCGCCCTGGAGTCAATAATCAATCTTGGTCAATTGCTTTTTAAGTTGTTGCTGATGAACTGCGGGCATGACTAAGCCGCCTCGCAAGTCTGCCAAGCCGCTGCTCGGTGACACCGAAGCGCCGCTCCGTAGCCGGCCGCGCCGGCGCCGCGACTCTGCCCAACCGCAACTTCCCTTCGATCCCATGCCGGAACGCATTGAGCCGTGCCTGGCGCTGCCGAAGCAACGGCCGCCGAAGGGGCCGCAGTGGACGTTCGAAATTAAATGGGATGGCTATCGGCTTGCCGTCCACATCGAACCATCAGGCGTGCGCATCCTGACGCGGGGCGGCCATGACTGGACCGATCGCTTCCCCGCAATCGCGGCCGAGGCGAAGCGCCTGCCGATCTCCACCGCGATATTGGATGGCGAGGCCGTCGTGCTCAACGCGCAAGGCCGGTCCGATTTCGGCATGCTTCAGCAGTCTCTCGGCGGGCGAGGTGGCGCAAGACAGTCTCGCGAGGCAATCCTGATGGCGTTCGACCTGCTCTATTTCGACGGCCACGACATAAGAGCGACTGAACTCAGCTCGCGGCGCCATCTCCTCGAGGACCTGGTGCCGCCCGGCGGCGAGGAAGCGATCAGGCTGTCGGAAGAGATTGAAGCGGATGGCGAAACGCTTCTGCGCATCGCCTGCAATCATGGTCTTGAAGGCATCATCGCCAAAGATTGCGCCAGCCCGTATCGCAGCGGTCGGCTCGGCGATTGGCTGAAGATCAAATGTGTCCAGAGCGGCAGCTTTGTGATCGTCGGTTATGAAAAGTCGACTGCGTCGTTCGGCGGAATAGGCCGGCTGCTGCTCGCTGCGCGGAAAGGAAACGATCTCGTCTATGTCGGCGGCGTCGGAACCGGGTTCAACGAACGTTCCGCCGGCGACCTGCGGGAGCAGATGGACAAGCTGATCATCGGCAAGTCCGCTGTTGATACCGGAAGAAAGCGCAGCGCGGTCTTTGTCAATCCAAAGCTTGTTGTCGAGATCGAATATCGAGCCTGGACGCACGACGGGAAGCTGCGGCATGCGAGCTACAAGGGGCTACGGGATCCGGCTGACCGAGCATCGATCCATGAGATCGAGTGAGCGAAAGCCTTTTGGCGCACCGCCGCATCTCACACTCGGGCAGGTCCGTGACGCTCCCGGTGCGAGCCACCACTATTATCGCGGGGGCGTTGGCTGCTTAGCTAATCGTTCCAACCTGCGTTTCTCGGCCAGCTTCTGCATAAGGCTTGACTCGTTGGACGTGGCGAAATGTTTCTTGATGAACTCTCCGTAACGAGCGTCGGAGCCGAAAACGAAACTTCGTGCATTGGCGACAACCTGCCGGTTGACGCGAGCAACAAGCTGTGTGGGGCTTTCACCTGTAATCTGCGCGAGGGTTTTTTCATCTCGCACTGCGATGAAAAGCTTAGTCGGGCTCAGAGGAACCATTATCGAGACGTCGCGATCGCTAATGGCCCCGTTGATTATAACCGGTCGATCCGACGTAAGGAGAATATGCTTTGAGTCTGTGACATTGGCGACATTCCAACTCATCGAGTTCAGCCGCCTTCCGATGCCTTTGTGATCTATCAGGTCACGGTGCCACTTCAGTCGAGCTTTTTCTCGGAACTCGGAACGGTTTTGCTCCCACCATTCTTCGGCGGTGCTCGGCATTTCGGGCTCCCGATATTGATAATATCTGTCCTGCATTGTCTGAGATAGGTTGGTCCAATCGTCATCAACTAACCTTGCCAGTTCTGCAACATCTTCGGGGTGTCGCAGCAACATACCCATCATGAAGCGTGACCATCCACTTCTCTGCCTTTGCGTCCAGTCTATCTTGACCCTGCTGGCTAACATCAATCTCGATGCTTCGGCTGCGTGCGTATCGGCAGGCATCATAAACGATGCCTCTAAGCTCACGGCCGACCCATCGTCACTGTCATAGAGGAACTTCTTATATCCGGTTCCTTTCGGCGCGGTCAGGCGCGGCAAGACACCATTGTACCGCTTCTTGAACTCTGTGACCTTCCCGGTATGCGGGTCTGCCCAATTTTCCAGATAAAACACCGGGACAAAATGATGGTCGTGAGAAGGGTTATTGGACAGGGCCATTGCATTTTTTCTGCAACATGAACTGAGCGTTGGTGTTCAATCGTTGCTCTTCTTTGCAACCGATGAACCGACGATAGCACCTACGACACCTGTCACCGCATGCCCGAGGGCATTAGCCAACGCTGCCATCCATTGGGTGTCGCCGACCCAAATTCCGACGAATGTGGATATCAAAACGGTCAGCAGAAGCAGGACGAGTGCGATCAGGGCAAATATTGAAACGCTGCTTTCAGGATTGAAAGCGAGATGGCCGTTCTTCCAAAGCGGAATCATCGCTGTATTCGGCTTCGGAGGCTGACGTTGGAATTGCTGCGCTTCTTGTTCAGCTCTTGCAGAAAGAGGCCCCGCCGGAGCCTCCTCAACTTCGAATTCAATATCGTCGCTCATTGATTGCCCTTGACGCGGATCATGGGGGCGAAATGATTTTTTATCAGATCCAGAGGAATATCCACGCCTCGCATACCGGGATTCTCCTTCCGGGTGACATCCCAGGGACTGCCATCCCTGTGGGTCATGTCGGACAATTGGGCGCCCGTGTACTTGCCGTAGTTCTTCATGACAAAGTCGAGGACTTTGTTCAAAGCTCGGTCCTCTGTCGGCATCGGCACCGGGGTCCAAGTGCCTTGTTCCCAATCTACCTCAGTCGCTAAAGACGTGATCGGCTGTCCACCATAAGCTTTGAACTCTTGATAGATTTCAGGCACGACAGGCCCATACTCCCACGCCTCGAAGGTGTGGTCGATGAGGGGCTTTCCCGTAGCGGCAACATAGTAGCCACATACGTAATAAAGAAGCTTTTGAAGCTTCAGATGGGTGATTTTCTGGCCATCCTCACCAGCCTTGTTGAGGATGGCGTTTGCGATTGCCTTTGCAGAATACGGCACAACGCACCTCCTTCATTCAAACGCTTGACATCTAGATAAGCGATTCACGTGTAATATGCCAATTTTAACATTGACTCCTTGGAAAAGAGTTGTGCTGCTCCCGTTAACAGGTGAGTCGATGCCCCATTTTTCTTGCACGGACTTCGCAAGGCAGGTCGAACTCGCCTCGCCAGATCCCCAAGCGTTCAGATTTTGCTGCCCCTTGTTCGTCAGCAAAAGCGCCGTGGCTGTAGCGGATCCAATCGACGGCATTGCCAGTGCGAACGAGCCAGGCGTTGACGTTCTGGCCGTCTGCGCGGAAGCAGTTGGCGACGACGCGGTGATAGCGATCGACGTCGATCTGCTCGCAGCGCGTCGGGCGCGACGCCGCCAGGAAGTTATCCAGTGCGAAAGCCGCCGCGGCGCCGCACCGATATTCCGCGCCATCCGCACGCCGGCACTTCTGCCAACTCTCCGGCGCGTCGATGCCGTTCAGCCTAATTCGCGTGTCGTTGATATCGATCGTGTCGCCGTCAACAACGGACGCCCGGCCGGTGATCTCCTCTCCGCAGACAGCGGAAGACGATGCGAGAACGATGATGATCGCGAAAGCGCCAATTTTCATAGATCGGGTTTCCTGTACTGCTACTGTTGGGCGACTAAGTCGAAGGCCAAGCTGTTCAGTGCTTGCCTGCTGGCGCGCTCGATTTTATGAACTCCGGAAGTGTGCTCGGGGGGAAATCATGAAAAACAATCTATTGCTTGTGCCGGTTGGCGCCCTGCTTTTGGCGCTTCTGCCGCTGCCATACGGCTGTTACATCTTGCTTCGATGGCTTGTCGCTGGTTTTTCGCTCCATCTCGCTTATAGGTACTCCGGAAACGCAGCGAAGATGACAGGATGGGCTCTCGCCTTTCTCTTGGTCGCGGTACTGTGGAACCCGGTAGTGCCGATTTTCCTCGATAGGGGGAGCTGGTTTGTTCTCGACCTCGTCGCCGCAGGGATGTTCTGGTATGCGTGGCATGACAGCGCCCGGTTATTGGCAGCAGCGACAAAGACCGAAACGAATGCAGATTGACCGCGCGAGCTTCATTGATCATCGCACGCTACTGACCCGTCATCCCTTCCTGACGCCGTAGATCCGGAAGCGCCCGGAAGTGATATTGCCGCTGCCCGTAAAGAACCGGATGCTGTCGGCTGCCTGGCTGATGACGCCGCCGATGCCACAATAGACTCCGTCGCCGGAACTATTAGTGAAGAATGCATTTTGTTCGAAATGGCGTCTTGTTGGGGCTCTGTGCATCGTCATGCTCGCGCACAGGGCGGAATTCGTCGCAAGCATGTTCGTGGAGGCAACGACGAACTGCGCCGCGCCTGTGACCTGCGCTCCATTGGCGCCGGAAACTAGAGAGACGACCGACGCATAGTTATAACCGGACGTCAGCCAGTTCGCGCCGCCGTCGATCGACATGCGCATGGATAGGACCGCTGCCGTGCTCGGCGACACGTCGGTCAGCTCGATGAAATACAGATCGAAAGCGCTGGACAACACATTCGGGAAATCGACCGCAGCAACCGGCGTCGAAACGATCGTTTCCGCTAGAAGCTCCATACCGAGCTTGCCAAGATCGGTGTTCCGGTTCGCCAGCTTCAGCGTCCGGTCGGCGGTCAGCGCCGAAGCGTCGAAAAGCTGATAGACGGCCACTGACGGCGCCCGCAGCCGGAACGTCGCCGCGGCGAACCATGCATTCGTGATCGTCCGGGCCGTCGTGAATATGCTATTGATCAGATCGGCGAGCGTGTAGCCCTTCAGGCTGAAACTGTCGGCGCTGTCCAAAAGCGGCATCTTGTCCGCATCGGCCAGCGCGTTCTTCGTCGTCGCCGCATTCAGCACGCCGGGCAGCGACGTGGTCAGCGTCGTCGAGAAATTGGCGATGCTAAGTTTGGCGTCGAGCGAAGATTGCAGATTGACGACCGTCGAAATGGCCTGCGTGCCGGTGTGGTTGGCGCGATCGAACACGTCAGCCATGTGGTTGTTCGGATCGTAGACGAAGGCAGACATGGCGCCGGAAATCGACGCGATCGAGAACAGCAGCTGCCAGGTCGTCGGGCTCAAATCCGGCCGGTTGGCGTTCGTGCTGTCGTGCACCACCAGCGCCCGGTAGAAATTGCTGTTGTAGACCACGCCGTCGGCCGCCAGATAGTGCTGACCGCTGGCCCACGCGCCCCGCAGCGTGAACCCGACGTTCAGCGAGGGCGAAAGGCTCTCTACCGTGACGATCCCGTTCTTCAGCTGCCCGTCGGAGCGCCGGACGTCCTGCAGGCCCGTGATCGCGGCATTGAGTGACGTCGAGACGTTCGCGAGCTCGTTATCGAGCTGCGGGGCCGGCAACGGCTTCTCCGGATTGGCCGTCTGCCAGCCGGAAAACGAATAGCTCGGTGTGTAAGGGTTCGGATTTGCCATCGGAATACCTGTGCCTTATCGATTGGTGCCGCCGCGGCTTTGCCAGGAAATCAGCGTGGGGAGCTTCGCCATTACCGTTTGTCTCCGCTTCCAGACCGCGGCGCGTTGGCGCCAGCGCTGATCACCGCCGGCGCGATTGACGGCGCATGAGCCTGGTTTTGCGCGCGGGTGAACAGATCGGCCAGAGAGCGGATCTGTTCCGGATCGGTGCTCATCAGGTAGTCGCTGATGCGCCCGGCAACCTGGTCATTCATACCCGTCGCAGCTCGCGTGAACGTATTCAGCGCCCGGCCGCCTAGCATGCTTGCGGCACGGATGGGGTGTCCGGTCATCAGCGCTATGATCGCGCTGCCCGCATCACCGACGGCCTCGCCATCGGCGAAGTTCTCGTAAGTGCTCGAGCCGCCGGTGATCGTCCGCGCGGCGCGGGCCATGTCCTGCTCGCGGCCGAGCCGATCGCCGAACAACGCCCGGACGACCGGATCGTCGACAAGCGTGTCCATGCGGCCCTGCATGTCCGGCGTGTTGAAAATTCGCGTCCGGTCGCGGCCGAGATCGGGTTTGTCGATCTTCTGCGTCAGCTCGCGGGCCGCGCCCGTCTTCGCCAGATCGCGCTGGCCTTCGTTCAGCGCGCCATAGGCGGCCCGCGCCTCGTCGGCGTTGCCTGCCGTGACGAGATCGCGACCGGTCTGCACGGCCTCGAGCGCGGCCGAGTTGTCGGAATAATTGGCGAGCGCTTCCCGATAGCCCGGCACGTCGTTCGCCAGCTGCTCGCGCAGGGCGTTACGCGTCTCCTTGATGGCTTCGGCCGCCGTCGTGTCGCCGGAATTGTACAACTGGTTCACGCGGGCATCGAGCTCGCGCTTGATGAAATCCCATCCGCGTGCCGTCGGGATGCGGACGTTCGAATTGACGGTTTCCGTGCGCGTCATCGGGTTGCCGGCCGCGTCTACCAGCCCGGTCGGAACCTCCTGCGTCTGCGGGTTAGGGCTCGGCACTTCGGTAAACAGATCGGTGATCGGCATCTGCCGTTCTGCCGCCGTCCGCTCGAGCACGGGCAACGCCTCGCGCACCGACTGGCGGCCGAGCATGTCCGTGTAGAACTGGCCTTGCGGTGCCGGGTTGGCGTAGGCCGCGTCATAGCGCGGCTGTGCGGCGGCCTGCCTGGCGGCAATAATCGACCGTTCGGTCTGGAAGGCGTTGTCTCCCTGGCCGAGCGCGTCGGTGACGATCGTGCGCATACGGCCCGCTTGGCCTTCCTGGCGGTTGGTTAGGTCATCGACGATGCCGTTGCGCGCTTCGCCCGGCGTTTTTGCGGCCATAGCGACCAGACGCTGCGAGTTGCGGCCCGCTGCGTCGACGGCACGGTATTCGTTCTGCCCGGCGGCCTGCGCCTCTTCGACGGCCGATGCGAGCATTTCCGGCGTCTGATTGTCCTGCATGAGGCGGCGCGCCGTGAGCGTATCGCCACGCTCGTCCGGATTGCGGTTGAATATCGGCGCGACGCGGCCGAAGATCGCGCGGACCAGATCGGTAGCGGGCACGGCCGCTGCGCCGAGCGCTGCGCCGATCGGAAGATTTTCGATAGCCTGGTTGGTGCGATTTTGCATCCCGCCGTCAGCCCCGAACAGGCCGGAGATACCACCGTAAGCGGCCCCTTCGCCGGCGCCGGCGATCATGCGCGGGATAATGTTGCGCAGACCGTTGTTCGCCATGCGACCGACGACCGTGACGCCGTTCTTCGCCAAGCTGATGCCGGAACCAAGGCCACCGACGATCTCCGTAGCGACACTGCCGATCGGGTGCTCTTCGCGCTGGCGCGCGAGCTCCTGGCGCTGCAGTTCCTGCGCGCGAGAAAAACTATCCGTGAAGTCGCCGCCCATCAGCTTGTTGGCGCCGCCGACAATCAACGACGTCAGTTCATCAGCGCCACCGAACAGATAACCCTGGCCGAGCGGTGCTTCCTTGCGAAGAATGTTGTCGACTAGGCTATCGGCGTTGTTGCCGCGCGTCTTCAGCGCGTCCATCGTGACCGCCGTGTCGCGACCTGTCGGATCATCAGCGGGGCGTGTCGTGTTGATCTCCGGGTGATCGGAGATATACGACCGGTCCTTGCCGTGGATGATCTCGCCGGGCGGTGGGGCCGGCTGGACATAGTCCGATGCCGGCGCTGGCGCGGCGTATTTCGCCCACGGACCTGCCGCCGGAGCGGTGCGGAACCCGGCCCACGGGTCGTTGCCTGCAGCGGCGGGCGCGGCGTACTTCGTCCACGGGCCCTGCGTCGAGGCTGTCGCCGGCGCAGTGCGGAATACTGCCCACTGATCTTCGGCCATCATAACCTCACTGCAGCGAATGTTCGTTGTTATCGGAAGCAGACCAGGCACGCTGGACGCCGATAGCGCGGACCAGCGGATCGCCACGCCGTGCAATTTCCCGCCGGCAGATGGCCGCACCGAGATCGCAGCGCAAAAGCGCGACATAGCACTGCTTATCGTATCTGAGTGGATCGTCCGCGGGGCCGGTCACCAGCGCTATCGCAGCGGTCATTCCGATGTTCATCAGCTCTCGGGCGACCCATTCGCCCGCAGCCTCGGCGATGAGCGGCGTTACTCGCAGCATGATGGCGCCCAGTTCTTCCACCTGTTCGGGTAAATCGGCTTTGGGTTCAGCCGCCGCCGCTTGCAGAACGGCATCGAGCCCGCCGAATGCATTTTCGATTGGATCACAGCCGCCGGCTATCCGTGAGAAGCGGCAACGTGCTTCGGTAAGGTAAGAGAAGTAATCAAACAGGCTCATGACGCAGCCCCCGCACCCGATTTCAGAGACGCGATCACGTTGGCCTGCCGGCTGCTGGCGCTCTCGGCGAGTTCGTCCTCGATGCACAAATTATGAAGCGCGTTCTGGAGCCAACGAAGACGAAGGCGATGTTCGCGGCCGAGATAGGACGGCTGCGCCTTACGCCTTTCTTTGGACAAAGCCCACCAGTCGACGAACTTCTCGGCCGACGTAAGGCCGACGGTCATGCGTCGCTGGTTCTCGTCCGAAAAGAATGGCAGGAGCGCGTCGCGTGCCAGCTGCAGACGGGCGCGCAGCCGGTTAGCCTGCTGGCGGGAGATCGGAAGCAAGTCGCGCCGACGGATCTGCTCGCTCAAAATCGAGAGCGCGTTTGAGCCGTGATAGCAGACGTCATCGTCGCGCGTGACGAAGGTCAGCTCGTCATCGATCCTGTCGACGCAATAATCTCGCTCGCTTTCTTCGCGGCTCGGCCCGGCAGCCGGAACGGGCGGGCAGGTGTCTTCGAAGAAGGTTTCTTCGGCCCTGGCTTGCGGGACGGCTATTGGCGGCGGAGTGAGCAGTTTTTGCATGGAAACCCGACAAAACGGACGACAAAGCCAACACAAATTCTGTGATTGGGTTGAGGTCGTTGAACGTTCTCTCAAGATCTGAGAGAGGCGATGCGGGTTTCCGAGTTCCCGCCCATGTCGGATGAATGGAAGCTACGCTTTTTGGGGAGTTTTTTCAAGTAAAATAATAGGTTGAACGTGAGGGTCGGACAGAATTTCCGAAAGTTCCGGCCGGGCGAATTTTTGTGTGGGCGTCGGCCGCCGCTTCGGTTGGCGCCGGCGGAGTATAGCCAGGGGTCGGGTGCCGGGGTGGTGGCGTAAGACTATTTGTAGGCTAGTAGTGCGATGTCGGAAGACACGAATACGCAAAGGCATACAAAGCATTTTGTTCGATTGTATTTCAACGTCGTAGTTAAAACGCGCCTGACAGACACGGATATATTGTTGACTTAACGAACCACCCATATGACTATCCCCTCGTCGAAACCAAACCGAGGAAACAAAAAATGCGCGCATCTTCTAACGAGGCTAAAACTCTTATCGACTTCGATGTCTTTCGCGACGCGTACCACCGCGGCGAAAAGGTCAATTACCAATCGCCAGACGGCACATGCGAGATCCGGCCTCTCTACGGCCTGGAGATGTCATCTATCAGCCAATTGCAGTTGGCCCTGAAATACACTCACGCTCTTCTTCAATCGACCGAAACTGGCGACAGGGAGGGCATTGCGGAATGGCAAGATGAGCTCGAAGTGCTGGGTCTCCACACCGACAACCCGTCCGTAAGAAAGATCTGCGAAGGCGTCATCGGCGCGGTGCTGAGCCGGTAGCTTTTTGAGTACACCTTAAGAGAACTGGCTAATCCGGTTCGCTTCGGGGCTCTTTCGAGCTCCAAAGCGAACCGGTTTCGTATGAATACCCAAAACGAACCGAGGCCAAAATGGACACTCGTATTTATCTTCGTGCATCCACTTCCGAACAGGACGCGACACGTGCCGAAAATGAGCTGCGGAAATTCGCCGATGAACGCGGTTTGAAAATCGTTGGCACGTACACCGAAAACCAATCGGGCGCTAAGTTCGCCCGGCCCGAGCTCTTTCGGCTGCTGCGAGACAGCAACGCCGGCGACGTCATGCTAATTGAACAGGTCGATCGTCTATCGCGCTTGGCAACGGAAGATTGGGGCAAACTCAAAACCGAGATCGATCGACGGCGCGTACGTGTGGTCAGCCTCGATCTACCGACGAGCCATCAGGCTATCGCGGCTGACGAATTCACCAGCCGAATGTATTCCGCGCTTAACGCGATGATGCTGGACGTGCTCGCGGCTGTCGCCGCCAAGGACTATACCGACCGGCGCCGCCGTCAGGCGCAGGGTATCGAAAAAGCGAAACAGGCGGGTCGGTATACCGGTAGACCTGAAGACAAAAAGCGCAACGAGGCAATTCTGAAGATGCTGACGGCCGGCCAGAGTTGGTCGAACATCATTGCTGCGACTGGCTGCTCGCGATCGACGCTTAGTCGATTGGTGCGCCGGCAAAAGGGGACTTTAGTCAAATGAAGATATTCCACGGAAGCGGCCCTCAACTAACCGGCCGAAGGAGACCTTTTTCGTCACGACGCTTCATCAGAAGCAGCTTATCCCACTCAGAAAAATCTTTGTATCGAGGCGGATTGGCGACGTCATACCAACATCCGTTAGCAGTGAGATGCAACTTAACAGCCAGATCTGCGGGGTCATCGCCAAAGACGCATCCAGACAGTTCGCAGGCCTGAAAGTTGTTCTCCCAAAGCATAAAGTCTAAGTCGTCGAGATGGAGAATTTGGCATCGGTCAAATGTGCAGCGGCTGAAGGTTGCATGATCGGCGTCGATCTTGGAAAGTACAATCCTAGCCTTTTCCACGAAGAATGCATCTTTTGAGATCACCGAGAACGCTTCTCGCGTGAGGACCCCACCGGTGTAGTTTTGCTGGCGGAAGCCGGCTACGCCCGGCCATTTCAGTTCGCTGTCGTCCGTTTTGAAATGTGCATGAATCGTTGAAGTGATGCCAAGCTGGGTTCCGTTAACCAAGGCGCGACGGGCCGCAACAACAGCTCTGCTTTGATGCATTTCTCCTTCAGCAATGTAAAAATCGGCGATCAGATCCATAGCTTGGATCGCATAGCGGCGCTTGTCGTCGTTGAGCAAAATTTCCAGTGACGAGATGCCCGCGAGGCTATGACTTGTCTTGCTGTTCTCGCCTATTAGTTTCGCGCCTTCCTGCAGCAACTTAGCGTAATTCGCATCGTCATTTGCGTCATTCTGGCGTCGTTGCTGATCGGCCTGTCGCGATGTCACCATGCCGCGCCAAGCCACCGTGCAGAAGGTGACTAGCGCCAAGAGCAATCCCCCGAACGGCATGACGATTTCGGTCCTGGTTTTCATAGTGGCTAAGTCGCCGCTGTTGAACACCCATGCCGCAGCTATAACTCCTAACGATAAACCGATTACAACCAAACAGATCGCGAGCACGTACCAGTGCTTTTCTGAAATCTGCGGCCATTCCTCGACCGGCCGATTTTCCACCTGCTAACTCCGCTATGCATAGTTCGAAACCGGAAACTAGCACGTCCACGATGGGCTGGATGACACGTTAAACGTTCATCCACAGAGGAAGAGACGTCTCAGTCCACTCTAGGCACCGCGACAGATCGAATTCGAAACGACGTTGCTGTCTAGGCAAGGATGTCACTATCGTCATCTGTTTCCAGGTTTTCATCAAACGCGCCTTGTTCCAGCGCTTCGGCGTTGGCCCTGGCCGCTGCCAATGCTGCCGCCAACTCCTTCGCCGTCATCTCGTAGGGCTCTTTCTCACGGTCTTTTTCGTCCGTTTCATAGAGGCCCCCCACTCGAAACAAGTGGCCGACGAGCTGGACGCGCGAGGTAGGTGGCATCTTGGGATCACGCACGAGCTTGAGCATGTCCCTGCAGATTTGTGGAAGCTCTGCCAAAACCTCGTCACGGGCTTCCTGCATTTTTTGCTCACGATTTATCGTTTTCATTAGCCGAATATTCCTCTGTTGCCTGTTAGGTTGATTTCGAGAGCGGCAGCGCGCCGGCGCGCGGCGGCAAGTTCCCTCTCCAGTTCGTCCAGTTCGGGGTTTGACGGGGGCTTCGCCGACGCCTCGGTCGAAGCCTTAAAAGCCGCCGCGTCCTGCCGCTCTTTGCGTTTCCTGGCGCGATCCGCTTTCGATCCCGGATGATGGCTCTTTTGCCAGACGTCGTATTTCTGTCGCTCTTCGGCAGAGGCTTTAGCAAGCTTGCGTTCTCGGCGTTTCGAGCTCCGCTGAATAGCCGCCAGTTTTCGATTGAGCTTGCGCTCGCCGCCGGGGCCGTCGGCCGGCCATACGGGCTTATGCCAACCGTCGCCCGATGGCGTGCGCCCGCCGTGGCACCAACACTTGCCGTTCGTCATCGCCAGATTTCCACAGCGCTCACGCGATACCTTCGCAATGGCGGTGCATTTGGGCAGCTTATACCGGATGGCGTGGAAAGCCTTGATCGCCTCGCTTCCGATCTGTCGAAACCGGGCGGACTTTTGCCAGGACGTCAGATTGACGGCTCGCGATCTCCTTTTGCGCTTTGCCATCAGCAGACGTCTCCTGCGGTCTTTCCGAGGAAAAGGCCTATGAGGTATCGCGAGATCATCGGTGAAAAGTGTCTGCCGTCATCGGACAATTTGTCCGGCTTACAGATGGCCTTCCTGTTTCCTGGTTTTTCAATCCGGCTTAAATTTCCCATGCTGACCCCCGGGGGACGCCGCTTGTCGGCGCCAGCGTTCCCCGTAGGGGCGACAAGCGCGACAAGCCGATAAGCATTGATTTTGTTGGGTTTTTTTTGAGCTTGTCGCTTGATTTCCAGCGACAAGCGCGACAAGCAAGTCGATTTTGACATTAAGTTATTGATTTTATATCGCTTTTTGCTTGTCGCCGACAAGCTAGCGATAAGAGCGACAAGCTTCATGATTGCTCACCCGCGGCAAGCGAAATCCGTTCGATAAACCACGGTGCGGTTTTGGAAGGAGATCTTTTTGACGCCCTAATCAGGACAGGTTGCCCGTCCAGTAAGATTTCGCAGCCGGCCCCCGCGAGAGCGGCTGTTATCTCTCCAGTCACTGATGCTCGTTTTTCCGCTCTGATAACCCCCGTTTCCCGCATTCGGACCCCCATCCCTTCCCAGAGGCCAGGCAACTGCATTTCGGTATGCTCGCCCATGAACTCGGCGGCGATGCGAGCGATCGCTTCCGCCTTAGCCTTGTCGACGTTCGTGATCTTCTTGTTCGCCGCAAGCGTTTCGACATTCACGATGTCGAGCACCGGCGCGAAGTCGCCGGACGCCAGCAGCGCCTGTCGCGGGTTCTCGTCGAAGAGCGCTGCCGCCGCAGCCGGCTTGGCGCCCGAGCCGTTGCCGACGGGCACGCTGACGCGCCGGAACACGATCGGTGCGGTTGGCTTTCTATCGTGGCTGGTCTTCGCGTAGTCGAGGCGGATCAAACCATCGGCCGGAGACACGCCCCATCCCGTTTCATCATCGGCGCCCGTGACATTAACAAGCGTGAAAGCCGATCGGACCTTGCCCACGGCAGCAAAGCCGCCACGGCCGGCCCCCATGTCGCCCTTGTTCTGGCGCGTCTGTTTGCTCGTATGGTGGACGACGGCGATAGAGCAGCGCGCGCCGGCGGCGATGATTGCCAGTTCCTGCAGCAACACATCCTGGTCATCGTTGTTGTTTTCGTGGCTGCCGGCCGATAGGCTGATTTGAGTGTCGAGAACCGCCAGCACGATATCGTGCGCTCGGATTACCTGCTCGAGAAGGTCCGCGCCGGCAGCGCGCTTCAATATCGAACGGTCGCTGTCACGCTGCACGATGGTCAGCTTTTGGCCGTCGACGCCGGACCATAGAATTATAGGATGTTGGGTGTCCTCGACGCCAAAATGCCGTTGCGCAGCGGCCAGGCGCCGTTCCATCTCGTCGAGACGGTCTTCGGCGTTGTAGACGAGCACGGCGCCGGTCTTGTGCAGCCGTTCGGGGCTGATGGGTTTGCCGAGCTCGTCTTTGCCGCGCAGGATATCCTCGCGCCCGCTGGCGATCGCTAGGGCATCGCGCAACATGAGCGTGGATTTCGAAACGCCGGGTTCGCCGACGCACTGCGCGACGTCACCACAGGGCAAGCGAGGGCTGACGATCCATTCACGGACGGGAATGCCTTTCGCATCGATGCGGCTGCTTACGAACTTGAGGTTCGGTCCGCTGCGATCGGGTCGCCCCGGCGCTGGTCGCATATCGAAAATGTCAGACGTGTCGACGTCGCTGCTTTCCGCCGGCAGCGTGTAGAGCGGATCGACCTTGCGCATTTCGTAAAGGAGCGTGCGGTCCGAAAGGTTGTTCGGCGGCGACGATGAATAATGATCCCACCGGGCTTCAGCGGTTGTCTCGTCGTGCTTGGCGCTCTTTTCGCTCCAGCTTAGGAAAGCTTCCAACCCGGATGCATCGCCATGAGACGCGTCATAAAATATCATTCCGATCCGGTTCCACTCATCCCAACCAAGATCATTGTTCGGAATGAGTTTCGCAGCGTCGAGAAGAGCCGTTTCGCTCCAGGCCTTTTCCGTCTTGAACCCGGTCGCCGACGACGCCGCGGAGGTAACAGGCGTTTGCAGCCCACGATCGACGAGCGCCGCCTGCAACGCTTCGGCTGCGACGTCGAGATCGATTTCCGCGAAATCGTCTTCCGCGACGATCTTGCACATACGGGCCGAAGTCGTTTTCGTGTGCCAGCTGCCGGGCCAGCGCATTGGATGCACTAGCGGCGCGGCGCTCTTGTCGGCGTCGACCAGCATGGCCGCGGCTCGCCGCACGGCCTTGAGCTTTCGTAGTTCATCGGGCCGTGTTGCAGGATATGTAAGGCGCCAATGGGCGTGGATCTTGTTTTCCTGGCGCCCGTCCTGCGAGGTCCAAACGCCGCCCGAGTGGATCGTGATCGTGGGCTGGCCCAACACCGCAACCAGTTCGCGTAAGGTAGCGTCGGGCCGCGCGTCGATCTCAACCGAGAGAACCGGGCAGCAAGAGACATTTGCCTCGTCTGCGCGGGTTTCGCTCCTGAACAGGGCGATTGGCGGCGCGAATACTGCGCTCTGTTCGGCCGGCCGCCGGGCGACTTTCGCGGCAGCCTCTGCAGCGCGTTCCGCAAGGCTGGCGTCAAAGGGCGCCCACTCGTTGATGACACAGGTGTTGGCGCGGTTGTGTTCGAACGCCCGGAACGCGACGCTGCCGGGCTCGAAAGCACAATGCTTGAATGCGAGTGCAAGGAAGCGTTGGATTTGACCTAGATCTGCTTTCAGCTCGGCCGGCTGATGTATATGGGCAGGCTTGGCAGGATCGGGCGCCAGCTCTTTGATCGGTTTGTTCTTCATGCCGAGCAGGTCGCCTAGGGCTATGCTACTGCCCCTAGATTGATCTTTCGGCGGCGCGTCTATATGTTGATGTTGCATGACTTCCTTTCGAGCCGGCGGCGTATTCCAGTACGCGCCGGCTTAATTCTGAAACGAACTCGCTTGCTGCTTGTCGGGATTAGGTTCGTTGTCGAAGTCATTCCGCGTGTGATCGCCGCGGCGATGTCTGGCAGGCCACCGCGGTAAAGTGGCCGACGCTCACTTACGCCATGATGCCTTTGCCAGCCGCGGCAACCGTCAGGGGCTGCTCGATCGCACGGGAAAGAAGTGCATCAGCGTCCACTCGACGAATCAAAGTGCGGCCGCCAACCTTGGCCGGCTTGAGCTCGCCACTCCGGAAAAGCCGGTAAATCTGCGCACGGGATACGGCTAAATATTCTGTCGCCTGGTTTATGGTGAGTGCTGCTGGCGTAATCGACGACATCTGGGGTCTCCTGTCAGGTGAATATGCGGAGAACCTACTTGAAGCACAGTGGCATAGGAAGATAATGGGGATATTATTAAGCAATTACAGTGACATACAGGTGACATACACAGTGCCCTACCTCATAGGCCAACCCGTTGGAGTATCTTGATTTTTCCGAGAGAGATCACTTTTTGTTACAGATCAGCGGCCCGCTAGGGCTGTTTTGGCATTAGGGTGATCGTTAGGGCGCGCGATTTTGCAGCCAAGAAATAGGAGTATTTTCAGAGGCTTATCGGGAAAATATGGCGGAGAGGGTGGGATTTGAACCCACGATACCCTTGCAGGTATGCCGCATTTCGAGTGCGGTGCATTCGACCACTCTGCCACCTCTCCGCGGTCTGGTCGGCGCTTGTTCGGCGCGGGCGTTCTCATAACGGGCCTATGACAGGTTGGCAAGCCGAAAAGTCGAAGCATTCCATCCTTTTGCCTTGACACTTTTTTGTCACTCGCGTATCTCGGCTGCGCACTAGGTTCGGAGTAATCCGTGCCTTAGCCGTCCCGCGCTCGCGCGGGGCTTCACCGGCAGGACGAATTCGAGGATTAGCCTCTGAAATCCCTGCTTAACCTAGACTGATAAAAAGACGGCCGCCCTGCTGAAACAGCGGGGAGAGCTGGAACGAACATGAAAGGATAAAAAATGTTCGCAGTCATCAAGACCGGCGGTAAACAGTACCGTGTGGCAGCCAACGACGTGCTGACCATCGAAAAGCTGGAAGCCACCGCTGGCGATTCCATTGAATTCACCGAAGTGCTCGTGATCGGCGAAGGCGCCGACGCTGCGATCGGTGCGCCCTTCGTCACCGGCGCCTCTGTCAAGGCAGAAGTCGTCGAACAGAACCGCGGCAAGAAGGTCATCGCCTTCAAGAAGCGCCGCCGTCAGAATTCGAAGCGTTCGCGCGGCCATCGTCAGCATCACACGGTCGTCCGTATCACGGACATCGTGGCTGCCAAGTAAGATCAACGGGACAGGGTTTAAAGGAGAACTCCAATGGCACACAAAAAAGCTGGCGGTTCATCGCGCAACGGTCGCGATTCCGAATCCAAGCGCCTTGGCGTGAAGAAGTTCGGCGGCGAAGCCGTCATCGCAGGCAACATCATCGTGCGTCAGCGCGGCACTGAGTGGCATCCGGGTTCCAACGTCGGCCTCGGCAAGGATCACACGATTTTTGCACTTACCGCCGGCAATGTGAACTACCGAACGAAGGCCAACGGTCGCGTCTACGTGTCTGTCATGCCGAAAGCGGAAGCAGCGGAATAAGCCGGTAGTGCTCAAAAACAGCCGGCGTCTCATCGACCCGGCTGTCCGTATCAGGTTCAGTCCAGAAAACAGGGGAGATGGGGCGCCATCTCCCCTTTTTCTTTGTCCAAACAGGAGGACTGAACATGCAAGGCGAATTGTTAAGGGTTGACCAATCACGGTCGCCCCGGGAAGGCCAGGTGTCTTCCGAAGAACGGCTGAGGCCGGAGCGGTTAAGGACCGATTGCCCTGTCTTGTTATCGGAAAGGCTCGTCATGCGCGCGCCTCACGAAGAAGACATTGACGCCCTTGCCCATCTCGCCAACAACGCCAAAGTCGCCACCATGGTATCGCGTATGCCGCACCCTTATACCGCCGATGATGCTGCCGACTTCGTGCGTCGCACGAAAAAAGGCGAGATTGGCAAGTGCGTCTATTCGATCACCAAAGCCGAAAACGGCGCCTTTATCGGCTGCTGCGGTGTGGAGCCGCATGCCGACGGCAAAACCGTCGAGATCGGTTACTGGCTGGGCGAACCCTATTGGAACAAGGGCTATACGACCGAGGCCTGCCATGCCCTGGTCGATATGGTGTTCAGAACCCGCCAGGATGTCGACCAGATCGACGCCCGCTGCCGGGTGATGAACGTCGCCTCGCGCCGCGTCATCCAGAAGTGCGGTTTCCAGTTCCAGGGATCGGGCCTCGCCGCCTCGCTGGCGCTCGGCAGCAACGTGCCGGTGGAATGGTACAGGCTCGACCGCAAGACCTGGATGTCGCTCAGAAGCTGGGGGAACATCGCATGAGCACGACCGCGCTGCAAAGGCCGGAAACCAAGGCGATGATACCGGGCCCCGCGCCTGTCATCTCGACCGCCCGGCTGACGCTCCGCCCCCACAGGCTGAGTGATGCGCCAGCGATTGCGGAATCGCTTTCCGATTTCGCCGTCACGCGCATGCTGTCCCGCGTGCCCGCGCCGTTCGACCGGCAGGATGCGCTGGACTGGCTGGTCCCGGTCACCTCGGGCGCCCTGCCGGATTGGCCGCTGGCGATCACCGGCAAGGACGATGTCCATATCGGCAACGTCTCGATCGAGCTCCGCCACGGCCGCTGGCACCTCGGCTATTGGCTGAACCGCTACTACTGGCGGCGCGGCTATATGAGCGAGGCGGTGGCCGGAATTGTCGAGCGCTTTTCGCGCCGCATGCCGGAGACGCCGATCCATTCCGGCGTCTTCGCCGACAATCCGGCATCGCTCAGATTGCAGGAGAAGCTCGGTTTCCGCATGGTGGGCTGCGGCGAAATCTATTGTTTCGCCCGCAACACCATGGTCTCGCACATCGAAACCGTGCTGCAGCCGGGCATGCTGCAGCCGCGCAAGGTGGCGTAACAGAGCATGATGCCGAAAAGTGTGAGCGGTTTTCGGACAACATCATGCTCATACCTAGAAAGGAGACGCCGCCGCTCGCGGCGGCGTCTCCGTCAATTTTCGATCTCGACCCATAGCGGGAAATGATCGGAGCCGACGGATTGCGTATCGATCCGGGCGGATTGCAACCGGCTCACAAGGCCGCAACTGACGAAGCAATAATCGAGATGCATGCGTTCGCCGTGATCTTCGGGATTCATCCAGCTGTAGCTGCCCGGCCCATAGGCTTCGAGCGCCGCAAAGGCGTCGACCGGCGTGCCGATCCTCGCGACCCGGCCGTAATATCCACCGCCGGCGCCGGCAAGCGCGCAATATTCCGGCGATTCCGGCTCCATGTTGAAATCCCCCATGATGACGTAATCCTCCGGCAGCGGCGGCTCGGGCAGATCGAATTCGCTGCCCCCCGTCATCGACCCGCCCTCTTGGACGAAAGCGTTGATATGCGCGTTCAAAAATTGCAGCTGGCGGACGCGCTCGTCGGGAGAGACATGGTCGAGATGAACGGAATAGACGCGGATCGCCCCGCCCGGTACCGCGATCACCGCCTCGGTCGCGCCGCGCTGCAGGTTGATCTTGCCGATCGTGCGGCTGCGCGGCAGAAGCAGCGTCCGGGTCGAAAGGATCGGCCAGCGCGACAGCACCATATTGCCGAACTGGAAGCGGGTGCCCCGCACCGGCTGACGGCCGCCGCCATCAGCCTCGACATGGATATCGCAAGCCGGCCCATACACCCAGAAATAGTCGGGAAAACAGGCTGCAAGGTCGGCCGCCATGTCGGCAAAACCGTTGCGCGAGAAGCCGCGGGTCACCTCCTGCAGCGCGATGACATCGGCGCCCTCGAGGCTCCGGGCAATGCGCGCGAGATCGTATCTGCCGTCGAGACCGAAGCCGTACTGTATGTTATAGCTCGCAAAATTCACGATAATCTTTGACCTCCGTCGGAACCGCCTATATCGAATGGGCCAAGACGGGCCGTCCAACTGCCACCGGATACTGGAAGTAAAATGAAATTTCTCGACGAAGCAAAGGTCTATATCCGATCCGGAGACGGCGGCGGGGGCAGCGTTTCCTTCCGGCGCGAGAAATTCATCGAGTTCGGCGGCCCCGATGGCGGTGATGGCGGACGCGGCGGCGACGTCTGGGTCGAGACCGTCAACGGCCTCAATACGCTGATCGATTTCCGTTTTCAGCAGCATTTCAAGGCGACGATCGGCACCCATGGCATGGGCAGGAACCGCACCGGCGCCAATGGCAGCGACGTGACGCTGAAGGTTCCCGTGGGAACCCAGATCTTCGAGGAAGATCGGGAAACGCTGATCTGCGATCTCACCGTCGAAGGCCAGCGTTATTGCCTCGCCCATGGCGGCAATGGCGGCTTCGGCAACGCTCATTTCAAGACCTCGACCAACCAGGCGCCAGATTGGGCCAATCCGGGCCTGCCCGGCGAGGAAAAGACCCTCTGGCTGCGGCTGAAGCTGATTGCCGATGCCGGCCTCGTCGGCATGCCCAATGCCGGCAAGTCGACCTTCCTGGCATCGGTCACCCGCGCCCGACCGAAGATCGCCAACTACCCCTTCACCACGCTGCATCCCAATCTCGGCGTCGCCACCATCGACGAACGGGAATTCATCCTTGCCGACATTCCCGGCCTGATCGAAGGCGCCCATGAGGGTGTTGGCATCGGCGACCGGTTCCTCGGCCATGTCGAGCGCACCCGCGTGCTGCTGCACCTCGTCTCCGCCCAGGAGGAAAAGGTCGGCAAAGCCTATAAGACGGTCAAACACGAGCTCGAAGCCTATGGCAACCAGCTGACGGACAAGCCGGAGATCGTGGCGCTGTCGCAGATCGACGTGCTCGACGAGGCCGAACTGAAAAAGAAGACCAAGGAATTGGCCAAGGCCTGCGGCAAGACGCCGTTCCAGATTTCGGCCGTCACCGGCAAGGGCATGACCGAGGTGCTGCGCGCGCTGCGCGACATCATCGTCGAGGAAAATGCCGAGGAAAAGCCGGCTAAGGTGCCGAAGCAGCGTCACCGCGACATTGTTGTCGCCGATGAGGGCGAGGACGTTGGCGAGGATGGGGCCGATGACCAGCCGTAAGCCGCTTGGACGCTACCGCCGCATCGTCATCAAGATCGGCTCGGCGCTGCTGGTCGACCGCAAGGCCGGCTTGAAGAAGGCATGGCTCGACGCCATGTGCGCCGATATTGCCGGCCTGAAAGCCAAAGGCATCGATGTGCTCGTCGTGTCCTCCGGCGCCATCGCGCTCGGCCGCTCGGTGCTCGACCTGCCCTCCGGCGCGTTGAAATTGGAGGAAAGCCAGGCCGCCGCCGCCGTCGGCCAGATCGCCCTCGCCCGCGCCTGGTCGGAAAGTCTGTCGCGCGGCGAGATCGTCGCCGGCCAGATCCTGCTGACGCTCGGCGACACCGAGGAGCGCCGCCGCTATCTCAACGCGCGCGCCACCATCAATCAGCTTCTGAAAATCGGCGCCGTGCCGATCATCAACGAGAACGACACGGTCGCCACCAGCGAAATCCGCTATGGCGACAATGATCGCCTGGCCGCCCGCGTTGCGACGATGACCGGCGCCGACCTGCTCGTCCTTCTCTCCGATATCGACGGGCTCTACACCGCACCGCCGCATCTCGACCCGAACGCGACATTCCTGGAGACGATTTCCGAAATTACCCCGGAGATCGAAGCGATGGCAGGGGGCGCGGCCTCCGAACTCTCGCGCGGCGGCATGCGCACCAAGATCGATGCCGGCAAGATCGCGACGACATCGGGCTGCGCCATGATCATCGCCTCGGGGAAGAC
Organism: Rhizobium acidisoli; assembly: GCF_002531755.2. Classification (NCBI taxonomy): domain Bacteria; kingdom Pseudomonadati; phylum Pseudomonadota; class Alphaproteobacteria; order Hyphomicrobiales; family Rhizobiaceae; genus Rhizobium; species Rhizobium acidisoli. The sequence goes on from NZ_CP034998.1 coordinate 4,086,928, forward strand.
CGACAGCCCGCTGTCGGCGATCGAAAGCGGCGCGCGTTCCTCCTGGTTCGCGCCGTCCGGCACGCCGGTCACCGCCCGCAAGACCTGGATCGCCGGACAGCTGCAGCCGGCCGGCGAATTGCGTGTCGATGACGGTGCCGTCACTGCCCTCGGGGCCGGCAAGAGCCTGCTTCCCGCCGGTGTGCGCGGCGTTTCCGGCCTGTTCAGCCGTGGTGATACGGTGGCGATCGTCGGTCCTGAAGGGCGCGAGATCGCCCGCGGCCTTGTCAGCTACGATGCCGAGGACGCCCGGCGGATTGCCGGCCGCAAGTCGGCGGAGATCGAGGCGATTCTCGGTTATCCCGGCCGCGCCGCCATGGTCCATCGCGACGACATGGTGATGACCGCGCAGATCGGATCGAAATCGGAAAGGCAGAAGAAGGACGCGGCCCATGCTTGATACCGTTGCGCTAAGCCCCGAGATTGACGCGCTGATGAACGACATCGGCCGCAAGGCAAAGGCTGCCGCACGACCGCTGAGCTTTGCGTCCACCGAGGTCAAGAACAGGGCGTTGAACGCCATGGCCGATGCGATCCTGGCGAACAAGGTTGAGATTCTTGCCGAGAATGCCAAGGACCTGAAAGACACCGAAGGCAGCGAGATGCTCGCCTCCTTTGTCGACCGGCTGACATTGAACGACAAGCGCGTCGCCGAGATGGCCGAGGGAATCCGCGCCATCGCCGCCCTTGCCGACCCGGTCGGCGAAGTCATCGCCGCCTGGGACCGGCCGAACCGGTTGAAGATCGAGCGCGTCCGCACGCCGCTCGGCGTTATCGGCGTCATCTTCGAAAGCCGGCCGAACGTCACGGCCGATGCCGGCGCCCTCTGCCTCAAGGCGGGCAATGCCGTCATCCTGCGCTGCGGCTCGGATTCGCGCCGTTCATCGCAGGCGATCCATGCCTGCCTTGTCGAAGGTCTGAAGGCGGCAGGGCTTCCAGAGCATGCTATCCAACTCATCCCGGTCACCGACCGCGCCGCGGTCGGCGCCATGCTGCGCGGCCTGGATGGGGCGGTCGACGTCATCGTGCCGCGCGGCGGCAAGAGCCTGGTCGCCCGCGTGCAGAGCGAGGCCCGCGTGCCGGTCTTTGCCCATCTCGAAGGCCTTTGCCATATCTATGTCGATGGCTCGGCCGATATCGAGATGGCCAAGCAGATCGTCGTCAATGCCAAGATGCGCCGGACAGGTATCTGCGGCGCGGCTGAAACCCTGCTCGTCGATGGTGCCGCGATCGGCACGCATCTGACGCCGCTGCTCGAGGTGCTCACCAGTGCCGGCTGCGAGGTCCGCGCTTCGCCAACGGTGCTGAAGGTCGCGCCCGGCCTGAAGCCCGCGACCGAAGACGATTGGTCGACCGAATATCTCGACGCGATCATTTCGGTCGCCGTCGTCGACGGCATATCGGGCGCGATCGCCCATATCCAGAAATATTCCTCGAACCATACCGAGGCCGTGATCGCCGAGGATCCCGACGTCGTCGCGCGGTTCTTCACCGAGGTCGATTCGGCGATCCTGCTGCACAATGCCTCGACGCAGTTCGCCGATGGCGGCGAGTTCGGCATGGGCGCGGAAATCGGCATTGCCACCGGTAAGATGCATGCCCGCGGCCCGGTCGGCGTCGAACAGCTCACCTCCTTCAAATATCGGGTGCACGGCGCCGGACAGACGCGGCCCTGACGTGACGGCGGAGAGTGTGGACCGGTATTATCTCCGCATGCCGCACAGCGAGCGCGGCATGGTCGTCGGCCTGTTCGGCGGTTCGTTCAATCCGCCGCACCAGGGCCACGCACTGGTCGCCGAGATCGCCATCAAGCGCCTCGGCCTCGACCAGCTCTGGTGGATGGTCACCCCCGGCAATCCGCTGAAGAGCCGCAACCAGCTGGCACCGCTTGCCGAGCGCATTGCCGAAAGCGAGCGTGTCGCCGCCGATCCGCGCGTCAAGGTCACCGCCTTCGAACAGTCGCTCGGCGTCAGCTACACCGCCAATACGCTCGCCTGGGTCAAGGCCCGCAATCCGCATGTGCATTTCATCTGGATCATGGGCGCCGACGGCCTGCAGACCTTCCACAAATGGCAGAAATGGCAGGAAATCGTCCGCACCTTTCCGATCGCGGTGATCGACCGGCCGGGCGCAACGCTCTCCTACCTCTCCTCGAAAATGACGAGGACCTTCGATTTCGCCCGTGTCGACGAGGACGACGCGCGCATTCTCTGGAAAAAACCCGCGCCGGCCTGGACCTTCATCCACGGGCCGCGCTCCGGCCTGAGCTCGACGGCAATCCGCAACGGCTCACTGCCCGACGGCTCCGAATAGACTAATTTTAGGGAAACCCCAGAAACGAGAAAGCCCGACGGGGGAGGATCCGTCGGGCTTATAAACTCGATCGACAACTGGGAGGAGGAGTGTTGTCGACCCTGTCGAACGGCTTATGGGAGGAGGAGAAAGCCGTTTCGATGAGTATGTTTTATCATATTCCGCAGGAAGGTGAATATCGTTTTGTGCAATGCAGCAATGCGAGCGATGCAATCCTGTCGATGACAAACCGCGGAACGATGCCATTTTTATCGGCAGGGTCAGCCAGCCAGTTTCGCTCCCGCGGATCTGTTTTTCTCCGAAACCCCTGCGCTTTGAATACGTGATGTCAGGTGCCCAGCCGATACGGTTATATTTTGTTGGATATATCCCTAGCCAAGCCACGAGCATCGTTATATTCGTCGCAATATTTCGAACCCTGGGGAGTAAATCATGCAGAACCGCCGCCAATGGATGAAACTGGCAACCGCCGCAATTGCGGCCCTCTGGCTTGGCGCAGCCGCGCTGCCGACGCCTGCCGCAGCCGCGGAGAAGCTCACCGTCTTTGCCGCGGCAAGCCTCAAGGATGCGCTCGATGCCGCCAATGCCGCCTGGGCCAAGGAAAGCGGCAAGGAAGCCGTCGCCTCCTATGCGGCGAGCGGAGCACTTGCCAAGCAGATCGAAAACGCCGCACCCGCCGATGTCTTCATCTCGGCCGACCTGGCCTGGATGGATTACGTCGCCGAGAAGAACCTCATCAAGGCCGATACGCGTTCGAACCTGCTTGGAAACCGGATCGTGCTCGTTGCCGAAAAGGCCAAGGCGAAGCCGGTCGAGATCAAGCAGGGCTTCGATCTCGCAGGACTTCTGGGTGACGGCAAGCTGGCCATGGGTGAGCCGAAATCGGTTCCGGCCGGCAAATACGGCATGGCCGCACTCGATAAACTCGGCGTCTGGAAATCGGTGGAAACCAAGGTCGCCGGCGCCGAAAGCGTGCGTGCTGCGCTGGCGCTCGTCTCCCGCGGCGAAGCGCCTTACGGCATCGTCTACCAGACCGACGCCGCCGCCGATAAGGGTGTCGCCGTCGTCGGCACCTTCCCGGCCGATTCCCATCCACCGATCATCTATCCGATCGCAATTCTTGCCGAGAGCAAGAACCCGGATGCGGCAGCCTATCTCGACTTCCTGAAGTCCGACAAGGCAGCCGCCTTCTTCACGGCGCAGGGTTTCACCATCCTCAAGTGATTGAAGCGGCCAAATGATTGCGGAATCAACAGTGACAGCTTAGCGTGAAGGCTCACTTAGGCGAGCCTCCTGTCCGGTTCCACTCAATGGCTGCCCCTCACCTTAACCCTCTCCCCGTAAAACGGGGGGAGGGGACGTGCCCTGCCAGAAGTTGGAGGGGACGGAGAGGGCGCGGCTATTCCCCTTCTCCCCGCAAGCGGGGAGAAGGTGCCGGCAGGCGGATGAGGGACCGGCATCAGGTGACGCCGGATTTGCCAGGGAGACAACTGCATTTGGATATATTGGGCCTGAGCAACGAGGAATGGACGGCGATCCTGCTCAGCCTGCGCGTCTCCTTTGTCGCCATGCTGGCGAGCCTGCCCCTGGGCATCCTCGTCGCCTTGCTGCTTGCCCGCGGCCGCTTCTGGGGCAAGTCGGTGCTGAACGGCATCGTTCACCTGCCGCTGATCCTGCCGCCCGTCGTCACCGGTTTCCTTCTTCTCATCCTGTTCGGCCGTCGCGGTCCGGTCGGCAGCCTGCTCGACCAGTATTTCGGCATCGTCTTTTCCTTCCGCTGGACGGGCGCAGCGCTTGCCTGCGCCGTCATGGCCTTTCCGCTGATGGTGCGCAGCATCCGCCTGTCGATCGAGGCGGTCGACCGCAAGCTGGAGGAGGCGGCCGGAACCCTTGGCGCCGGTCCCGCCTGGGTCTTCCTGACGATCACCCTGCCGCTGACGCTGCCCGGCATCATCACCGGCATGATCCTTTCCTTCGCCAAGGCGATGGGTGAATTCGGCGCGACGATCACCTTCGTTTCCAACATTCCCGGCGAAACCCAGACGCTGTCGGCAGCAATCTACACCTTCACCCAGGTGCCGGGCGGCGATGCCGGCGCGCTGCGCCTGACGCTCGTCGCCATCGTCATTTCCATGGCCGCACTGCTCGCCTCCGAATTCCTCGCCCGCCTCGCCGGCCAAAGGATCGATCCGGAATGACGCTGATCGTCGAAGCAAAACAGAAGCTCGGCGGCTTTTTGCTCGACGCCGCTTTCACCTCCGAACGTGGCGTCACCGCGCTGTTCGGCCGCTCCGGCTCCGGCAAGACCTCAATGATCCGCATCATCGCCGGCCTCGCCCGCCCGGACGAAGGCCGCGTCGTCCTTGACGGCGAGATCCTGACCGAGACCAAAACCGGCACCTTCGTCCCGAAACATCGCCGCCGCTTCGGTTATGTCTTCCAGGAGGCCCGGCTGTTTCCGCATCTCAGCGTCCGCGCCAATCTTTCCTACGGCCGCTGGTTCACGGCGAAAACCCTACGCGGTGAAAACTTCGATCGCATCGTCGACCTGCTCGGCATCGAGCCGCTGCTGGAGCGCAGCCCGGCAAAACTTTCCGGCGGCGAGAAGCAGCGCGTCGCCATCGGCCGCGCTCTTCTCTCCGCGCCCCGCCTGCTGTTGATGGACGAGCCGCTGGCGGCCCTCGACGAGGCGCGCAAGGCCGAGATCCTGCCCTATCTGGAGCGATTGCGCGATCAGACCGAAATTCCGATCATCTATGTCAGCCATTCGATCGCGGAGGTGGCGCGGCTGGCAAACCAGGTGGTCGTCCTCAGCGACGGCAAGGTGGAAGCGACCGGCCCGGCCGTCGACATATTGAGCCGTCCCTCTGCGGCGGCCGACCGGAAAGAGGCGGGCGCGCTGCTCGAAGGCACCGTCGAAAGCTTCGATGCCCGTCACCGCCTGTCGACTGTCGCCTTGAAATCATCGCAGCTGCATATTCCGAGTGCGGCGCTCGCTTCCGGCAGACCAGTGCGCATCCGCATTCCGTCGCGCGACGTCATGCTGGCGACCGCCAGGCCCGAGGGCCTCAGCGCGTTGAACATTCTCGAAGGCAGGATCGAAGCCATATCGTCGGACGAGGACGGAACGGTCGAGATCCGGATCGACTGCGGCGGCGACACCATTCGTTCCCGCATCACCGCGCTGTCCTGCGAGCGCCTCGATCTTCGCCCCGGCAAGACCGTCTTCGCCGTCATCAAGACGGTTGCTCTGGAGGCCTGACGTTCCCTACAGACTGCGTTTTGCTTCGAGCCAGGCAAGATCCTCGGCAAGGCTTTCGCGCATCGTCTTCTCCATCCGGCGGAAACGGTCCAGCAATTCCTCACCGAACGGCGTCAGCGCCGCGCCGCCGCCCTTCTGGCCGCCGCGCTGCGGCTCGACCACCTGTTCGCAAAACATCCGGTTCATCTCGCTGACCAGCAGCCATGCGCGGCGATAGGACATGTCCATTGCCCGCCCCGCCGCCGAGATCGACCCGGTCGCGCGGATATGCTCCAGGAGCTCCATCTTGCCGTGACCGAGCCGATCCTCATCCGGGAAGCTGATTCGCAGGACGGGCACGAGTGTTTTGGCGGCTGGATCGGTCATCGAATCGTGAAATCGTGAAATTTGCCGCACTTTACGCCGCGGTACGGAAACTGTACACCGCCCCCACAAGCAGCCCGCGCGGCAATATTCTTCAATTCGGACGCCAGATCGGATTTTCGACCGTTCTGTATCTTAGCACGTCTTGAAACATTAATGGTTTGATGCCTATCTTAACCATGATCCGGTCTCGATCGGATCTCGTGTTGTGCATGGTTTGTCATTCCAGGAAAGGGAAAGCACTGACAACAGTACACGCCAAGGGAAAAACGTTCGCCGTTATCCCGAAGAGTGCGGAACGTGGCGCCGATGCCGCCGCCCGTGCCCTAGAAACCGTCCTCGCCAGCCTCGAGGACTCCAAAGCTGAAGATATCGTCACCATCGACATTGCCGGAAAATCGGCGCTGGGAGACTACATGATCGTCGTCTCCGGCCGCTCGAACAGGCATGTCATGGCGATCTCGGATCACCTGCTCACCGACCTGAAGGACGACGGCCTCGGCACGGCCCGCGTCGAAGGTCAGGAGGGCGGCGATTGGGTGCTGATCGACACCGGTGACATTATCGTGCATGTGTTCCGTCCTGAAATCCGCGAGTTCTACAACATCGAAAAGATGTGGGCGGCTCCGGATATGGATGAAGAAACACGGCACTGACAGGCAGGCCGGCATTCTGTCCGGCGCCTGAACGTGGCATTGGCTGGCCGGAGATATGAAAACCGGCCGGCGGCGCCTTGTGCGCCCGATGTGGCGCATCAGCGGGAGCGGATGAATGCGAATTGGTCTTTTTGCGGTGGGACGGCTGAAATCCGGCCCCGAAAAGGATCTTGCGGCCCGATATTTCGACCGTTTCGCCAAGGCCGGCCCTGCCGTCGGTCTCGAACTTGCCCGTGTTGCCGAAGTTGCCGAAAGCCGCGCCTCCAATGCGGAAACCCGCAAGCGCGAGGAAGCGGCACTGCTTCTGAAATCGCTTGCCGATGGCAGCATCCTCATTCTTCTCGACGAACGCGGCAAGGCGCCCGACAGCGAAGCCTTCGCCAGCCTGCTCGGCTCCTATCGCGACCAGGGCAAACGTGACCTGACGATCGCCATCGGCGGTGCCGACGGCCTCGATCCTTCCCTCTACGACCGTGCCGACGCCACGCTTTGCCTGGGCAAGATGACCTGGCCGCATCAGCTCGTGCGCATACTGATCGCCGAACAGCTCTATCGCGCCGTGACCATCCTGTCCGGCCACCCCTATCACCGCGTCTGATGCCGCACCGCTCGCCAATTCGCATGGTCACGCAGCCGTGTTCCGCCTGCCGGCCATTGCTCGTCAAACTTTCTGGCAAAGCGCGCCAAATCAGCTTAGTCTCCGCGCGATTTGAGAAAGTGCCCTAACACGCATGTCGAGAGAAGCAACCAGGCGACACCGCATGATCCTGCCGGCTATCGCGGCCGGTGTCGGTGTGGCGGTGATTGCCGTGTCGGCAAATCCCTTCATCGTCCGGGCGCAGGATGCCGCGCCTGAAGCGGCACAATCGGCGCCGCAGCCGGCAGCCGAGCCGCCGCCCGATCCGGCCGCCGAACTGGCCGCCAAACGGGACAAGACCCGTGCCGAACTGGAAACCCTGTCGAAAACGATCAGTCTTTCCAGCGACAAGGTGAGCGCGCTTCAACAGAGCATCGCCGATCTGGACAAGAGCACGCAAAGCATCCGCCAAGCGCTGATCGAATCCGCCGCCCGCCGCAAGGCGCTCGACAAGCAGATCCTTGCAAGCGAGAAGAAGCTTGCCGATCTCGGCGTCAAGGAAGATGGCATCCGCCGGTCCCTGCACGAGCGCCGCGGCCTTTTGGCCGAGGTGCTGGCAGCCCTCCAGCGCATGGGCCGCAACCCGCCGCCCGCTTTGCTCGTCACCCCCGATGACGCGCTCGCCTCGGTGCGCAGCGCCATTCTGCTCGGCGCCGTTGTTCCAGGCATCCGCAAGGAGACCGACAAGCTTGCCGGAGACCTTGCAAGCCTCGCCGCTTTGCAGACCGCAAGTGCGGCCGAGAAGGCCGGCCTGACCGCGACAATGACGAATGGGATCGAGGAAGAACGGCGCATGGACCTGCTGCTTGCCGAAAACGACAAGCTCAGCCGCAGCAATGCCGCCGAACTCGAGGCCGAGAGGAAACGCTCCGAGGAACTGGCGGGCAAGGCGACCAGCCTTGAGGGCCTCGTCGCCTCGATGGAATCCGAGATCGCTTCGGTGCGCGATGCGGCTGCAGCCGCCCGCCAGGCGGAGGAGAATCGCAGGCTGATGACCGACGAGCAGCGCGCCCAGGCCAAGGCATTGGCCGACAGCGGTGTGCCCGATAAAAACCGCATTGCGCCCGCATATCCCTTCGGAGAATTGAAGGCGAAATTGGAGGTGCCCGTTGCGGGCGATATCCTGCGCCAGTTCGGCGATGCCGACGGCACCGGGCACGAGGCAATGGGAATGACGGTCGCCACCAATCCGGAGACGGTGGTGACGGCGCCTGCCGATGGCCTGGTGGTTTTCGCCGGCGCTTTCCGCAGTTACGGCCAGATGATCATCCTCGACACCGGCGATGGCTACCACTTGGTTCTCTCGGGAATGGAGACGATCAATACCCGTCAGGGAAAATTCGTTTTCGCCGGCGAGCCGCTCGCCGTGATGGGCGCGAAAAGAGTGGCGAGCGCAACTGCATTGGCGCTGGAAACGGACCGGCCAACGCTTTACATTGAATTTCGAAAGGACGGTAAACCGGTCGATTCCCGACCGTGGTGGACCGCCAAAGACACTGGAAAGGCACGCAATGATTCGTAGGGCTTCTCTTGTTCTGGTCGGCGCATTGATGGGTGCGACGGCCATGAGCGTCATTTACTCGGCGGGTGTGCCGGCAGAAGCGGCCGGATCGTCCACGTACAAGGAACTCTCGGTGTTCGGCGATGTCTTCGAGCGTGTGCGCGCCCAGTACGTGACGCCGCCGGCCGAGGACAAGCTGATCGAGAACGCCATCAACGGCATGCTCTCCTCGCTGGATCCGCATTCGAGCTATATGAATGCGAAGGACGCCGAGGATATGCGCACCCAGACCAAGGGTGAGTTCGGCGGCCTCGGCATCGAAGTCACGATGGAAGACGAACTGGTCAAGGTCATCACCCCGATCGACGATACGCCCGCCGCCAAGGCCGGTGTTCTCGCCGGCGATTATATCTCCGAGATCGACGGCCAGTCCGTGCGCGGCCTGAAGCTTGAGGACGCCGTCGAGAAGATGCGCGGCGCCGTCAACACCCCGATCAAGCTGACGCTGATCCGCAAGGGCGCCGACAAGCCGATCGAGCTGACGATCGTCCGTGACGTCGTCGCCGTCCAGGCCGTCAAGTCGCGTGTCGAGGACGATGTCGGTTATCTCCGCATCATCTCCTTCACCGAGAAGACCTATCCCGACATGGAAAAGGCGATCAAGAAGATCAAGGACACCGTTCCGGCCGACAAGCTGAAGGGTTATGTCCTCGACCTGCGCCTCAATCCGGGCGGCCTGCTCGACCAGGCGATCAACGTCTCCGACGCCCTCTTGCAGCGCGGCGAAGTCGTCTCGACCCGCGGCCGCAATCCCGATGAAACCCGCCGCTTCAATGCCGGTCCGGGCGACCTGACGGATGGCAAGCCGGTTATCGTGCTGATCAACGGCGGTTCGGCTTCCGCATCGGAAATCGTCGCCGGCGCCCTTCAGGATCTGCGCCGCGCCACCGTTCTCGGCACGCGCTCCTTCGGCAAAGGCTCCGTCCAGACGATCATCCCGCTCGGCGAAAACGGCGCGCTGCGCCTGACCACGGCGCTCTACTACACGCCGTCGGGCCGCTCGATCCAGGGCACCGGCATTACTCCCGACATCAAGGTCGAGGAGCCGCTGCCGGAGGAACTGCAGGGCAAGATGGTCACCGAAGGCGAATCCAGCCTGCGCGGCCATATCAAGGGCCAGAGCGAGACGGACGAAGGTTCGGGCTCCGTTGCCTATGTGCCCCCGGATCCGAAGGACGACGTTCAGCTGAACTACGCGCTCGATCTGCTGCGCGGCAAGAAGACCGATCCGGCCTTCCCGCCGAACCCCGACAAGGCCGTCGTCGCCAAGTAATAATCCCCTCAAGGCCGGGCACCTCGCCTGGCCTTGACCCTTCTGCTGTTTCCCGGTTTTGGAGCGGGTGAAAAATTGGGAACGGACCTGCATGCGCCTTTGGGCCGCAACCGCAAAGCCGGCCGCCGGCGCCCGGGTGTTCTGCGCCTCGGCCGCATCGCCGCCAGTCTTTGTCTTTTCGCGATAGGCGGCTTTTCCCTCTATACGGCGTTTCGCGGCGATGGGCTCGAACGCACCAAACCACCGGCCGAACAGGCCGCAACGCCACCTTCCAATACCCCTCAGCCACCGACGACCACCGCCAACCAGGCAGCGGATGGCATGCCGCGCGCCGAACCGCGCTCGGGCGCCAATGTCGAACAGATGGTCACCGGTGATGGCTCCGTCGTCACCAAATACAGCCCCCGCCCGCGCGATGGCAGCGGGCCGGTGCTGGTCGACGCCATGCAGATCGGCCAGGATCCGCGCATGGCGGCCCAGCCGAATGAAGCGCTGCTCGAAGACACCCCTTTCGGCAGGCTGCCGATCGTCGGCCCCGATGGCCGGCGCCCGATGGATCAATATGCCCGTCCCTCCTCCGGCGCACGCGGCGTCCGCATCGCCATCGTCGTCAGCGGTCTCGGGCTCAGCCAGACCGGGACGCAGCGCGCCATCGCTGAATTGCCTGAAGAAATTACCTTCGCCTTTGCCGCGAGCGGCAACAGCCTGCAGCGCTGGATGCAGGAAGCCCGCCGAGGCGGCCACGAGATTCTTCTGCAGGTGCCGCTCGAGCCTTTTGATTACCCGGCGAATGATCCCGGCCCGGAGACGCTGCTGACCACAAAACCCGTGGCCCGCAATATCGAGAACCTGCACAAGGCGATGGGCGAGATCACCAATTACACCGGCGTCATGAATTATCTCGGCGGCCGTTTCCTGTCCGATTCCACCGCCATGGAACCTGTCATGCGCGATATCGGCAAGCGCGGCCTGCTGTTCCTCGACGACGGCACGTCGGCGCAGTCGAAGACAGCTGATGTCGCCAAGGGAACCGAACTGCCCTATGCCTTCGCCGACCTGCAGCTCGACGGCCAACTCGATATCAACGCCGTCCTGAAGAAGCTTGACGAGCTCGAGCGCATCGCCCGCAAGAACGGCCAGGCGATCGGCGTCGCCTCGGCTTTCGATGAGAGCGTCGACGCCATCGCCAAATGGAGCGAGGAGGCCGCGATGCGCGGCATCGAGATCGTCGGCGTCGCCGCCCTTTCCAACGACCCACGGAACCCTTGAGAGCAGTCTCTTGAGGAGATCCCTGAACGGAGAAGAAGATGAGCCAGGCGACCGTAAAAGCCGAGGACCTGCCCTACCGCCCCTGCGTCGGCGTGATGATCCTGAACCGCGACGGCCTCGTCTGGGCCGGGCGGCGCATTCCCGACGGCAATTCGGAATATGACGGCTCGCCGCAGCTCTGGCAGATGCCCCAGGGCGGCATCGACAAGGGCGAGGATCCATTGGACGCCGCCTATCGCGAACTCTACGAGGAGACCGGCATCAAGACGGTGACCTTGCTGGCCGAAGCGGGAGACTGGACCAATTACGATCTGCCGCCGGCACTGATCGGTATCGGATTGAAGGGAAAGTTCCGCGGCCAGACGCAACGCTGGTTCGCCTTCCGCTTCGACGGTGACGACAGCGAGATCGCCATCAACCCGCCGCCCGGCGGCCACGAGCCGGAATTCGATGCGTGGGAATGGAAGCCGATGCAGGAACTGCCCAGCCTGATCGTCCCCTTCAAGCGCGGCGTCTACGATCAGGTCATTGCCGAATTCCAGCATCTGGCGACATTGCAATCGGAAGACTGATCATGCCGGAGTGACGCCTCCGTTTGCGCTCGGCAAGCCGGAGGCCGGCCGCCCAAAGGCGGCCGGCATCTCGTGAGAGCTTATTCTGCCTCGTTGGCGGAATCGGCGTTGAGCTGGCCATATTTGCTCTCGCCGATTTTTCCGAGCAGATCGAGCTGCGTTTCGAGGAAGTCGATATGGCCTTCCTCGTCCATCAGCAGCTCTTCGAAGAGCTTCATGGAAACGTAATCGCCGGCTTCGTGACAGATATCGCGCGACTTCTTGTACGCTGCGCGGGCGTCGTATTCGCCGGCGAGATCGGCTTCCAGCACTTCCTTGACGTTCTGGCCGATGCGCAGAGGTGCAAGGGTCTGCAGATTGGGATGGCCTTCAAGGAAAATGATGCGCGCAACAAGCCGGTCGGCATGATGCATCTCTTCGATCGATTCGGCGCGCTCCTTCTTGGCGAGCTTGGTGTAACCCCAGTCCTCAAGAAGACGATAATGAACCCAATATTGATTGACTGCCCCGAGCTCGAGGAACAACGCCTCGTTAAGCCGCTCGATGACTTTTTTGTCGCCTTTCAATGTCCGCTCTCCTGTTTTCCTCATGGAATTGTTTCAAGCGGGACATGAAATCAAATATTTCCGTCTCCGTCGAGTGGCGACGGGCGTGATATTCCTCGGTCGTCTGGATAATGATGTCGACGACGTTGGGGAAACAGCCGCAGCAACGGCCGCGTTTTTCCATAGCGTGATAGACCTTCGCCGGCACGATAAGCTGCCAACAGTCTTCATCGAGAAGGTTGGTGATAACCTCCCGGATTTCCTTGTCGGTTATATAATTGCAGCTGCAGACAAGCACGTCTTCATTCCAAACATGACACTGACTATCGTGTTTTCTGCTAAAGAAGATGGTGGCTGTCAAGAAAAAATTCGAGCCCCGCTTCATCGGACGCTATGTCGGAATGACAAGCCAGTGCATGTCGTCCGGGATTATGCAGTGCTTCCAGGGTGATGACGCCATGAGGCAAATGCAGGAGGCAGGACGGACCCGATCGGTGCCCACGCATTTTAATGGAAGTTGCGTCCGCGCGGCATCACCTCGGCGGTTTCCGCTGCGCCGGAATCGCCGTCTGTGGCCACCATCCGTTTTTTCAGCTCCGCTCTCTCCTGCGCTGCGCAAGCTTTCTCTGCCGCTGATCGACACCTGGGTTCAGCACTTCGTCTGCCCGCTCGCAGACGCCGAAACGCCGGGCCTCGCGTTGGAGGATGCCGAGCGCCGGCGTCATGTCCTCGATATGCTCGACGACGGTATGGATCACGCCGCTCTGGCTTTGCAGCCTGCCGCGGATTTTCACCAGCCGGGCACCCATCACGACCGAGCGGTATGTGTCGAAGATTTTCGGCCAGACGATCGCATTGGCGACGCCGGTCTCATCCTCAAGGGTCATGAAGATCACACCTTTGGCCGACCCCGGCCGCTGGCGCACCAGCACAAGGCCGGCGATCGTCACCCTACGCCCGTTTGCAACCTTCAGCAGATCGACATTGCGCGTCACACCCGCATGCCGCAATTCCTCGCGCAGGAAGGAGACCGGATGCGCCTTCAGCGACAGCGAGAGATAACGATAGTCCTCGATGACCTGCTCTCCCGGCAGCATTTCCGGCAGCTTCGTTGCCGGTTCGGCCTGGAGATCGACATGACGGGCCTGTTCGAAAAGCGGCAGCTCCTCGGCCGCGCTCTTCACATCCAACGCCCGCACCGCCCAGAGCGCGTCGCGTCGTGAGAGCCTCAGGGATTGGAACGCATCCGCATCCGCCAGTCGCTCGATGACGGATTTCGGCAGGCCGGACCGCAGCCAGAGATCCCGAACGGAACCGTAGCCTTTGCCTCGATTTTTGACGAGCAGCTCCATCTCCTTATCCGAGACGCCCTTGATCTGCCGGAAGCCGAGCCGCACCGCGTGCCGGGCCTTGATGATCCCGCGCATCTCACGGTGGCGGAAATCGACGGCATTCGGATCGAAAGCGGCCTCTTCCAGATCGCAATCCCAATCGGATTCGTTGATGTCGACCGGCAGGATTTTGACCCCGTGCTCGCGTGCATCCCGCACCAGCTGCGCCGGCGCATAAAACCCCATTGGCTGGGAATTCAGCATCGCCGCGCAGAAGACGTCGGGATAATAGGCCTTGAGCCATGAGGAGGCATAGACGAGCAGCGCAAAGGAGGCGGCATGGCTTTCAGGGAAACCATATTCACCGAAGCCTTTGATCTGGTTGAAACACTGCTGCGCGAATTCCCGAGCATACCCTTTTGAGGTCATTCCCTCGATGAACCGCGTCTCGAAATTGCCGATCGTGCCGGTTCTCTTGAATGTCGCCATCGCCCTGCGAAGCTTGTCGGCTTCCGCAGGCGCAAAGCCTGCAGCGGTGATGGCGATCTGCATCGCTTGTTCCTGAAACAGCGGCACGCCGAGGGTTCTTTCCAGAACCGCTTTCAGCTCCTCACTCGGATACTCGATCGGGATATTCTTGGCCCGCTGCTCCCGGCGCTTCAGATAGGGATGTACCATATCGCCCTGGATCGGTCCCGGCCGAACGATCGCCACCTCGATGACGAGGTCGTAGAATAGCTTCGGCTTGAGGCGCGGCAGCATGCTCATCTGCGCCCGGCTCTCGATCTGGAAGACGCCAAGCGTATCGGCCCGGCCCATCATCTCGTAAACCGGCCTGCCTTCGTCCCCATGTTCTCTGTTGCCGAGATCTGCGAGCGTCTTCTTCACCCCGTAATGCAGTTCAAGCAGCGAAAAACCCTTCCGCAGGCAGGTCAGCATGCCGAGCGCCAGCACATCCACCTTGAGGATCTTGACGTTGTCGAGATCGTCCTTGTCCCATTCGATCATGTAGCGATCCGGCATCGCCGTCTTCATGATCGGCACCACCTCGTCGAGCCGGTCCCGCGTGATGACGAAACCGCCGACATGCTGGGTGAGGTGGCGCGGGAAGCCGAGAAGCTCGGAGGCATATTTCAGCACGTTCCTGGTGACCGGATCCTTGATGTCGAGACCAGCCGCCTTTGCATCCCGCTCGGAGAGATTGTCCTCCGACCAGCCCCAGACGAGGCTGCTGATCGCCGACTGCACATCCTCCGACAAGCCGAAGGCCTTGGCGACTTCGCGGCCGGCTGAACGGGTGCGGTAGGTGGTCACCCCAGCCGTCAGCCCGGCATGTTCTCTCTTGTAGTTTCTGTAGATGAACTGGATGACCTCTTCGCGCCGATCATGCTCGAAATCGACATCGATATCCGGCGGCTCGTCACGGTCCATCGAAATGAAGCGGTCGAAGAGCAGCGTGCTCTTCTGAGGATCGACTTCCGTAATTTCGAGGCAATAGCAGATGACCGAATTTGCCGCCGATCCGCGCCCTTGGCACAGGACCTTGAGGTCATAACGGGCGTGATGGATGATCCTGTGAACCGTCAGAAAATAGGAGGCATAGTTCTTATCGCCGATGAGTTTTAGCTCATAATCGATCTGCTTTGCCACCTTGGCCGGGATACCCTCGGGATAGCGCCTTGCCGCTCCCGCCCTCGTCAGCCTCTCGAGCGTCTCCTGCGGCGTTTCGCCGGGATCGTTTTCAAGCGGATAATTATGCTCCAACTCCTTCAGCGAAAAGGTCAACCTGCCGAAGAAGACCTGGGTATTTTCGATCGCACCAGGATAGTCCCGGAAGATCCGGACCATTTCACGTGAATCCTTGAGGTAGCGCTCGGCATTTGGCGCCAGCAGGAATCCGGCTTGCGCGATCTGCACATGCTCCCGGATCGCAATCACCACATCCGAAAGTGGCCGGCGTTCGGGATGGTGGTAAAGCGGCTGGTTGGTCGCAATCAGCGGCACGCGATTGCGCGCCGCAAGCATGGCAAGCACCGCAAAGACCTGCCTGTCGCGGCCGTCATAGGCTGGCGCCAGCGCCATGAAGAAATCCTTGCGGAACCGTCTGCGAAACCGTTCCAGATAATCTTCCAGCGCCGACTGGCCCTCCTGATGATCGACAAGGGTGCGATCAGGAACGAGTGCGAGCATCATCTCGTCCCCCCATTCCATCAGTTCCGCTTCCGTCAGGATGCAGTTCCCCTTGACCGCTTCTTCCTTCAGATTGCCGGCGCTGAGAAGACGGCAGAGATTTGCCCAGCCCCGCCGATTGCGTGGGTAGGCGAGGATATCCGGCGTGTCATCTGAAAAGACCAGGCGGGCGCCCGGCTGAATCCGGATGGGATCGAGGATCTCTTCCCGTTTCCCTTCCTTCTCCGCCTGGGCCAAGATCGCATCTCTGTTCCTGTATCTCTCCTCGAGCTGCAGCGCCTGCGCATGCGCCCTGACCACGCCGGCAACCGAATTCCGGTCCGCAATGCCGAGACCGCCGAGTCTGAGATGAGCGGCTTGCACGACCATCTCTTCCGGACCGGAGGCGCCTTCGAGAAACGAAAAATTCGTCCTCACGCCGATCTCGAAAAATGCGGACCCGCTCTTCATGCAAACACACCATGCATGAACCAGCGAGGATCGAGTTCGCGGCCATAAAAACCGCGGCGATAGATCCAGAACCGATGTCCGGTCTCGTCCTCGATGCGGAAATAGTCGCGCGCCTCGGCGTCATCCCCATCGATCCACCATTCCATGGCGATCCGTTCCGGCCCTTCGCTTCTTGCCACCTGATGCTGCAAGCGCCGCCAGCGGAAAATCTGCGGCGGACCATCGGGCACTTCGGCAAGCATGATCTCAACCGGCTCCGGCGTGGCAAAAAGCCGGAGCGGGCGCTCTTGGCGGAAAGGAAGCTGGATGTCCTGCGCCGCCTTCCGCCTGGGAAGACGATCCATCACAGGAACGGTGATGACGGCGCGTTCCGGCACATGGCTCTCACGCAGCTGGAAGCTTTGCAGGCAATCCGCACCCAGCCGGGCCGAGACCCGATCGACGAAGGCCGAAAGCGAAATCTCGCCCTGACGGTCGCCCTCGAAATCCGCCTGTGCCTCGTTGAAAGGATCATGCCGCAACACATTCAACCGCAGGATTTCGAAACCATAGCCGGCATCGAGATCGTCATAAACCGCCTGCAATCGCTCGGAAAAAAGCCCGGCAATGAATTTTGGTTCGCGAAGCGGCTGCGAAGCGGCGACGGCGATACGAAAGACCCTGCCATCGACGCGGAAGAGCACCAGTTCAAACGCCCGCCCGCCGACCCCCCGCGTCTCCAGCGACGGCTGCAGCGACATGGCGACCTGCCGGGTGACGGCAAGGATCTGTTCTTCCGTGCCGATGGGCTCGATCAGGCGGCTTTCGGCCGAGAGGCTGGCGACCGGACGCCGCGGTGAGACCGGCTCCTCCTCGCGTCCCAGCGCCTGGTCGAGACGCAGAAGCAGTCCCGGGCCGAACCGGCGGGTCAGCGGCGCGCGTGGTGCATCGATGACGTCGCCGACATATTTCAGGCCAAGCTTCCTCAGCGCATCGACGGTTTGTCCTTCCAGCCGCAAGGCTGCAACCGGCAAGGACATCAGCACCTGCTCCGTCTCCTCATCCTCGATGACGCCACCTTGCCCGAAGCGCGACGCAGCCCAGGAAAGGCCCGGTGAGGATGAGATGGCGCCGCGCGCATCGATCCCCATATGAAAAAGCCGCGACAGCACATCCTTGAGAAGCGCCTTTTCCCCGCCGAAGAGATGGGCGCAGCCGCTAATGTCGAGAAACAGACCGTCCTTGCCGTCGAACGCCACCAGCGGCGTATAACGGTCGCACCAGTCGGCAATGGCCTCCAGCAGCCGGCGGTCGGCTGCCGGATCCTCTTCGGCGACCTCGAGCGTTGGGTACATGGCGCGCGCTTCGGCAACGCCCTGATCCTTTTTCAGCCCCAGCCGCTCGGCCAACTCGTCCAGCGCGGTCAGCCGCATGGCATTGTTGAGCTTGCCGGAACAAACGATAGGCGGCGCCTCAGGACGCTCTGTCGAACGCCAGGAGAGCCCCCATCGCCTGCGGGCGATGCGGTCCGTTGGCAGATGCGGAAAGCTGAGCGCCAGAATACGCTGACGGCTCGCCTGGAGGACGAACGAGGTTTGGCTCGGCGACAGGGAGAAATTCGCGTTCATGGGGGTTCCACTCCAGAAAAAAGCAGAGCGGGGCCGGATTGCGGCCCTTCTCCAGCGTGAGACGGAAAATCGGATTGCCGATACTGCCGGAAAGCTTCGATTCCCCCGGCAACGGCCGCAGAGCGGATGGAGCCGGCTCGACATGCAGGCGGAAAGCCGCGCTGCTTGCCTCCTCCGCCCCGGCCTGGCGGACAAGAAAGAGCGGACGGCGGGCAGCCCGCGCCCGAAGACTGAGCCTGCGGCTTTCGGTCAGGCCGAAATGGGCGGGATTGCCGCGCACTTCGAAGATGACGGCCGAGAAGGCAGCGCTTTCCACTGCGGTCTCCACCAGCCAGAGCGCCTCGTCCAGCTTGCGCGGCGCCGCATGCAGAAACCGCTCCGGGCTCAGCCCGAAATCTCGCAGCCCGGGAGCATAGGGACGACCGGCCTCCAGCGTGCCGACGGCATCGCCGATCCAGAGCAACGGCAAAAGCCTGCCGGTATCTGCTTCCTGCTTCTGCAACCGGGCGGCGACAGCCATCGCCAGCCCGCTTGCCGCACCGGCATTACGCGACAGATCGGAGCGGAATTCGGTGATCGCATCGAGCGGCAGGCCGCCTTCCAGCGCCTCATCAAGACATTCCACCCCAAACGCCAGCGGCGGCAGACTACGTCTCGAGGGTGTCTTTCCACCCTCTACCAAGGCTTCCCGCTCCGCTGCCGCAAGCGCCGGCGCGGGCTTTCCCTCCAGTCTGGCGATGGTTTCGCGGAGCGCAAAAAGCCGCTCGCGCGCCAGGGCGTGCTGCGCCATGGCGTTCTCCAATCCGTCTTGTTCCTGTTATGTTCTTATAGATTCCGGAGAGCTAATGAAGAGTCAACGGCCATTTTCTATGAATTTATTCCTGCCTTTGATTCCGCACTCGAAAATCGGCGAGAAAGGTTCTATATGGCCCGCAAAGGAAGGAATATTCATGGCCCGCATAGACCAGAGCGATGATTGGCGGGACCGCCATGCGCCGACGATCAGCACCTTCGAGTCGCTGGCCATGGAGGCCTATAGCCATCTGCCGGATGAATTTCGCCAGCTGACGACCAACCTCACAATCGAGATCGAAGATTTCCCCGATGACGACGTTTTCGAGGACATGGCGCTGGAAACCCCTTTCGATCTTCTCGGTCTTTTCGAGGGCAGGGGTATTTCCGAACGTTTCACGCTGGAAACCGGCGAGATGCCGAACCGCATCCGTCTCTACCGGCGCCCCATTCTCGATTACTGGGCCGAGAACGACGAGACGCTCGGCGATATCATCACCCACGTCCTGATCCACGAGATCGGCCACCATTTCGGGCTGAGCGACGACGATATGGAGCGGATCGAGGCAAGCGCCGAGGAAGCCGCCGAGCGCTAATGCATGTCGCCCGGAAGTGTGCACGGTTCCGGGATAACGACATGCATAGAACAAAGAGCTGAAGCCGTGCTTCCGGCAGCACGCGTTATTGCTCGGAGAGCTTTATCTCCGGATGGTAATCCTTGCCTTCGACCGTCTTGACGACGGCCTGGCCGCACTGCATCGCGCCGGTTGCGGCATTGAAGGCATAGGTCGGCGAGCCCTCCAGCGACCAGCCCTTGTTGAGGGCGGCGGTGACCTTGTGGCAGAAGGAAGCATCGTCGGGACCGGTCAGGAAGCGGTAGAGTTTCATCAGGCGGGCTTTCTTGCAGAAATCAGGCGAGCTTTATGAACCAGAGCTTCGGCTTGGACAAGATGCAGCCGCTCGATCATCCGCCCGCCTGAATTGATGACATTCAGCCCGTCGGAAGCCGGATCGGCAAAGGCAGCGATGATCGCCTCCGCTTCCGCAATCGCTGCCGGATCCGGGCCGAAATGCCGATTGGCGGCCTCGATCTGCGCCGGATGGATCAGCATCTTGCCGGCAAAGCCCATGGCCCGGCCCTGCAGGCATTCGGCATCGAAACCCTGCTCGTCCCTGAAATCGTTGAAGACGCTGTCGATCGCATCGAGCCCGTAGGCGCTGACCGCCAGGACGACCTGCATCAGCCACGGCACGAGATAGGTTCGTCCCGGCTGCGGCAGGACGCCGGTTTCCTTGCGCAGATCGTTGAGCCCGACGACGAGACAATCGAGCCGCGAGCCCGGCGTGCGGCCGGATTCGGCGATCGCTCCGGCATTCAGCACGCCGCGCGGCGTCTCGATCATCGCCCAGATGCGCAATTCCTCCGGCGCATCCGCATCGGCGAGCAGATCGCCCATATCGGTGATATCTCGAGGTCCGTCGATCTTGGGAAGGAGAACGGCGTCGGGCAAAAGCGCCTTGACCAGATCCAGGTCCGCCGGCCCGAATTCGGATGACAAAGAATTGATGCGGATGATCCTTTCCTTGCCCTCAAGCGGCGGGCCGGCAAAAAAGGCGCGCAGATTTTCCCGCGCTTGCTCCTTCTTCTCGGGCGAAACGGAATCCTCCAGATCGAAAATAACCGCATCGCAATCAAGCGAATGGCTTTTTTCGAGCGCCCGGAGATTGATGGCGGGCACGCTCAGCACCGAGCGGCGCAGATTTAACGAACGGCGAGGGATGATTTGGCTCATCGATCATTAGTGCCAAGCTTCGCAAAGCCCGGCAAGACAACAAAAAGCCATGCTTGCCTTGCAGAGAGGAAAAAGAAGGACCACATTCCTTTCCGAAGAAAGGTCTAAAACCCATGCAGAACATTCGCTCCATCTTCTTCATGCTTGCCGGCGCCACCGTTTTCGTGGCCATGCTGCTTTTCACCTTCTCGGTGACGCTTGCCGTCGGCGGCATCCTGACCGTGCTGATGGTCGGACGTGCGCTAACGATGAAGATGAAGCCCGCTCCGGTGCGCGCCAAGGCAAACAATGGCCAACGCGAAATGCGCATCTGGAATGACGGCCGAGGCACGATCATCGATCTCTGAACGGCTCACGCTTAAAAAACCTGACTGACACTGTCGCATCATGCTTCCATCATACGTCTTAGAAGCAGCCGGGCATTCTGCCGGCGCTTCAAAACGAATGGAGGACGAGCATGGATGCGACGGAAAACAATCCGGTCAAGATGCCGCCGGTCAAGAATGGCCTGCTGCCCTATCTGACGGTCGGCGGCGCTGTGAAAGCCGCGGAATTCTACAAGAAAGCTTTCGGCGCCGAAGAGGCCTATATCGTGCCGGTCGACGAGAGCGGCCGGACGATGCATGTGCATCTCTACATCAACGGCAGCTCCCTCATGCTGTCGGATGCCTATCCCGAATACGGCCATCCCTTCAAAGGCCATGAAGGCTTCGCCATCCAGCTGGTTATCGACGATATCGATTTCTGGTGGGATCGCGCCGTCGCTGCCGGCGCCGAAGTTGTCATGCCGGTCGAACTGATGTTCTGGGGCGACCGCTACGGCCAGCTTCGCGACCCGTTTGGTGTCCTCTGGGGCCTGAACGCACCGACCAAGTAACGGCACATACGCAGAGGGCAGGCCGCGCGAAACGTCGCGTGGCCGCCATTTTTCAAAGATTCTCCTTCATTTCGGCGGAAAACTGGACTAGATGCAAATTCAGGAAAGTAGATTTGCTGAAATGGAGCATGGGTCATGGATAAATTCGTGAAGCTCACGGGCGTTGCCGCGCCGCTGCCGGTCGTCAACGTCGACACCGACATGATCATTCCGAAGGATTATCTGAAGACCATCAAGCGCACCGGCCTCGGCACCGGCCTTTTCGCCGAGGCCCGTTATCACGAAGACGGCTCCGAAAACGCCGATTTCGTGCTGAACAAGCCGGCCTATCGCGATGCCAAGATCCTGGTTGCCGGCGACAATTTCGGCTGCGGCTCCTCGCGCGAACATGCTCCGTGGGCGCTGCTCGACTTCGGCATCCGCTGCGTGATCTCCACCAGCTTCGCCGACATTTTCTACAACAACTGTTTCAAGAACGGCATCCTGCCGATCAAGGTCAGCCAGGAAAATCTCGACAAGCTGATGGACGACGCCTCGCGCGGCTCTAACGCCATCCTGACTGTCGATCTTGAGAATCTCGAGATCACCGGTCCCGATGGCGGCTCGATCAAGTTCGATCTCGACGAGTTCAAGCGCCACTGCCTGCTGAACGGCCTCGACGACATCGGCCTGACGCTGGAAAAGGGCAAGGCGATCGACAGCTTCGAAAAGAAGAACGCCGCTTCACACCCCTGGGCGGCTTAAGCGCTCTCCAAATTCTCGATCAAGCCGGGCCTTCGCGCGGCTTTTTCTTTGATATCAGGTCAGAGAAACTTCTCTTTCCAGAGTCTCAGCTTTTCGAGCGATACGCCGATGCCGCCGCAGACTTCGATCAGCGGATTGTCGAAGCGGGCAAGCAGCCCCGCATGCACATCGGCAACGGCAAGTGCTGCACCGCAGGCCGGCTCGACCAGAATGCGCTGCGCATCGGCAAATTTCAGGCAGGCGGCAACCGCATCGGCGTCGCTGACGAGAACGCTTTCGATCGGATGCTGTTTCGGCAGATCGAAGACATGCTGTGCCACCTGCCGCGCGCCGAGCGAAGTGGCAATCGAGGTGATGGCGGGCAGGGTGATGCGCTCGTTTGCCTTGAGGCTTTCATGGAGCGAAGCCGCCCCCTCGGTTTCAACGGCGATCACCGGCACATCGGCAAGCCCATTGCGCTTCAACCCCTCGACAATGCCGGCAAGCAGCCCGCCGCCGCCGACACTGGTGACGACGCAATCGAATTTTGCACCCTTCGCTACCACCTCGTCGATCAGTGTCGCATGGCCATCCCACAGAAGCGGATGGTCGAAGGGATGCACGTAACTCGCCTTGCGGCTCTCTGCGAGTTCGACGGCATGGGCATTGGCTTCGTCGAAAACAGACCCATGAACGAGGACATTCGCCCCGGTTGCGGCGATCGTCTGCCGGACATCGGCCGCCGTCGTCTCCGGCACGACGATGGTGATCGGTACGCCGAGCGCCCGACCGGCATAGGCCGCGGCAATACCGGCATTGCCGCCGGAAGCACAGAAGATTTCGCGCGCGCCCCTCTCCACCTCGTGCTTGCAAAGCCGGCCGACGCCGCGCAGCTTGAAGCTGCCGGAAGGCTGCAGCGCATCGAGCTTCAGCCAGAGCGGCTTGCCGGTGGCGCTGTAGCCAGGCGCTGTTTGAACCAGGGGCGTGTCGAGGTGGAGGGGTGCGAAAGGCATGGCAAACATCCGGGGACATAAAAGGTAGGACGCTGTTCTAGCCTGTTTGCAGGCGCAGGAGCAATCATCACGACCGAGAGCGAAGCGTACCGATTCAGCTCTTCTCTCGCTTGAAATGCCCATTTCCGGGGTCTAAGAAACCGCAACTTGTTTTTCCCAGGAGGGTTTCATGACTGTGCGCAATCTTTTCCTGCTGCCGGGTGACGGCATCGGTCCCGAGGCCATGGGCGAGGTCCGCAAGATCATCGCCTATATGAACGAGGCGATGGGCGCCGGTTTCGTCACCGACGAAGGCCTTGTCGGTGGCTCCGCCTATGATGCGCATGGCGCGGCGATCTCCGAAGCCGACATGGTAAAGGCGCTTGCCGCCGATGCCGTTCTCTTCGGCGCCGTCGGCGGTCCGAAATGGGATAGCGTTCCCTACGAAGTCCGCCCGGAAGCCGGCCTCTTGCGGCTGCGCAAGGACCTGCAGCTGTTTGCCAACCTGCGCCCCGCCATCTGCTATCCGGCCCTGGCCTCGGCCTCGTCGCTGAAGCCGGAACTGGTCGAAGGTCTTGATATCCTGATCATCCGCGAGCTGACCGGCGGCGTCTATTTCGGCGAGCCGAAGGAGATCATCGATCTCGGCAATGGCCAGAAGCGCGGCATCGACACCCAGGTCTACGACACCTACGAGATCGAGCGCATCGCCGGCGTCGCCTTCGAAATGGCCCGCACCCGGCAGAACCGCGTCTGCTCCATGGAAAAGCGCAACGTCATGAAGTCGGGTGTGCTCTGGAACCAGGTGGTGACCGAGACGCACAAGGCGAAATATTCCGACGTCCAGCTCGAACATATGCTGGCCGATGCCGGCGGCATGCAGCTGGTGCGCCAGCCCAAGCAGTTCGACGTCATCGTCACCGACAATCTCTTCGGCGACATGCTCTCCGACGTCGCCGCCATGCTGACCGGCTCGCTCGGCATGTTGCCGTCGGCCTCGCTCGGCGCGCCTGACGGCAAGACCGGCAAGCGCAAGGCGCTCTACGAGCCGGTGCACGGCTCGGCCCCCGACATCGCCGGCAAGGGCATCGCCAATCCGATCGCCATGATCGCCTCCTTCGCCATGTGCCTGCGTTACTCCTTCAATCTCGTGAAGGAAGCCGACGATCTGGAAAAGGCAATCGCCAACGTGCTCGACAAGGGCATCCGCACTGGCGACATCATGGCCGATGGCGCAAGGCAGGTCGGCACCGTCGAGATGGGCGATGCGATCCTTGCCGAGTTCAAGACGCTTTCTGCCTGATATATTTCACGTGAAACATGCAGCCCTCCGCATGACATATGCGGAGGGCTTTTTATCAGGGAGCGCGCGCCGCAGCCCGCTCGGTCGAATTCTCCGAAACGGACTATTCTCGGCCACAATCTCGTGTATTTTTGCGCCGGATTTCAGCGAGCGCCTATCCCGGTGATAAGCGCGCCCCTGACGCGTCTTTCGGGCGCGCGGCGCTCAGGGCGAATTCGAACGGACGATGGCAATGCGGGCATTTTGGGCTTCCCTGGACAGGCGCTGGCGCCGGAGCGGCGTCGGCATGCCGCCTTTGCGTTGGCAGGCCTGCCTGTTCATCACGCTCAATGCCGTGATCCTCTCCATGCTGCTCTTCGATGCGCCGATCGGCGCCAGCGAAGTTCCCGCGCCGGTGAAGCATCTCGGCGAGATGATGACCGGTTTCGGCGATTCCGCCTGGCTGATCTTTACCAGCATCCTGCTGTTCTTTCAGGGCCGGGCCGGCTACAAGCTTGTGAAGACGGCGCGCTCCAAGGCGCAGGCGCTCTATGTCAGCTGGATCGGCGCCTATCTCTTTGCCACGGTCGTCTTCTCCGGGCTTCTCGCCAATCTGCTGAAACGGGCAATCGGCAGGGCGCGTCCCGACCATTTTCACGATTTGGGCATGTTTTCCTTTACGCCTTTTTCAGGCCATGCCGCTTTGGAAAGTTTTCCGTCTGGCCATTCCACCACGGTCGGGGCCTTCTTCGCCGCTTTTGCCCTGCTGTTTCCGCGCTACCGCGTGCTCTTCATCGCCGGTGCCATCTGGCTCGGCATGACGCGTGTCATGGTCGGCGCCCACTATCCGAGCGACGTCATTGCCGGCCTTGCCTTCGGCGGCTGGTTTTCGCTGCTGACGGCGATCGTCTTTGCCCGCTGCGGCTTGCTCTTCAAACTGGCGCCGGATGGCTGGCCGATTGCGAAGCACTTCTTTCCCGACATCAAAAAGCCCGGCGCCTTGTAAGCGCCGGGCCCATTATCTCAAGCGCTGAAGCGCCGCTCAGTCCATGGCGTGGATATCTCTGTTCTTCGTTTCCGGCAGGAAGATCAGGCCGATCACCAGGGTGATCGACGCAAAGACGATCGGGTACCAGAGACCGTAATAGATATCGCCCGCGGCAGCGCTCATCGCGAAGGCCGTTGCCGGCAGCAGGCCACCGAACCAGCCGTTGCCGATGTGATAGGGCAGCGACATGCCAGTATAGCGGATGCGGGTCGGGAAGAGCTCGACCAGCAGAGCGGCGATCGGGCCGTAGACCATCGTCACATAGAGGACGAGCACGAACAGGATTGCGATCGTGCCGATCCAGTTGACGCGGGCGGGATCGGCGGTCATGGCGAAGGTGCCGCCATTGGCGACGTTGTAGACCGCCATGTCGGTGACGCCGTTGGCCTCATCCGCCGTCAGCAGCTTGGTCTCGACCAGCTTGGCCGCCGGCATGGTTTCCTTCTCGCCGGCACGCACGGTATCGGCATTGAGCGACAGTTCCGGATTGGCTGCGATGAAAGCATCGAGCTTGGCATCCGGCACCTTGGCGGCGGCGCGCTTCAGGGGATAGCCGGCATCGTGGAGCGCGATGTTGACGCCCTTTTCGAAGGCGGCGGTCATGCCCTTGGCCTTGTCGCCGGCGGCAACGACGTCGAAGCTCGGGATCGTCTCGTTGCCGACCTTTACCGTTGCCGGCTGACCGGCCGGACCGGGCACAACGTCATAAGGCACCGAGTTCTTTGTCAGGAACGCCGTCGCCACGTCGCAGGAGCTGGTGAACTTCGACGTGCCGGTCGGATTGAACTGGAATTTGCAATCCGCCGGATCGGCCGTAACCGTTGCCCGGATCGAGGCCTGTGCTTCGGCAAGCGCCGGGTTTGCCGTCCAGGTCATCGCCTTGAACAGCGGATTATAGGTCACCGCCGCAATAAGAAGGCCTGCCATGATGATCGGCTTGCGACCGATCTTGTCGGAGAGACCGCCGAAGATGACGAAGAACGGCGTAGCGAGGAAGAGTGCGATGGCGACCATGATATTGGCCGACTGCAGGTCCACCTTCAGCACGTTCTGCAGGAAGAACAGGGCATAGAACTGGCCGCCGTACCAGACGACCGCCTGGCCCATGGTGGCGCCGAGAAGCGCGATGATCGCAATCTTGGCGTTTCTCCATGTGCCGAAGGCTTCGGTCAGCGGCGCCTTGGAGCCCTTACCTTCCGCCTTCATGCGCTGGAACGCCGGTGATTCGTTCATCTTCAGGCGGATCCAGACGGAAATGCCGAGCAGGACGACCGAGACCAGGAACGGAATGCGCCAGCCCCAGGCGGCGAACTGAGCCGCGCCCATCAGATATTGAACCAGGACGATGACGATCAGCGACAGGAACAGACCGAGCGTCGCCGTCGTCTGGATCCATGAGGTGAAGTAGCCGCGGCGCCCGTTCGGCGCATGTTCGGCGACATAGGTTGCCGCACCGCCATATTCACCGCCCAGCGCCAGACCTTGGAGCAGGCGCAGTGCGATCAGGATGATCGGGGCTGCGATGCCGATGGTGGCGGCACCCGGCAGGATGCCGACGAGGAAGGTCGACAGACCCATGATCATGATCGTCACCAGGAAGGTGTACTTCCGGCCAACCAGGTCGCCGAGACGGCCGAATACCAGCGCGCCGAACGGGCGCACCAGGAAGCCGGCGGCAAAGGCGAGCAGCGTGAAGATGTTGCGTGTCGCCTCGGGATATTGGGTGAAATAGGTCGCGCCGATATAGGTGGCGAGCGAACCATAGAGATAGAAATCATACCATTCGAAAACGGTTCCGAGCGAAGAGGCGAAGATCACCTTCTTCTCTTCGCTGGTCATCGGACCGGCCTTCGCGCCGTCGATGCTTGCGACATTTGCCATTGTCTGTCCTCCACAGAGTGATGAGCACGCGCGCGACCTACTCTCCTCAAAGCAGACCCCTGGCCGCGACACGCCTGACGAGAGTGTGCCAGAAACGGCAGGTCAAAAAGAGAGATGCTTTGGGATTATGACTTTAGTCTAATGGCAACGCGCCGTGGCAGGCAGCCGAGTCGTCAGCCGGCCTGGTTACGCTCTCAGCGCCTGCGCCGGCGATTGCCGGTAGGCGAGCACCGCCGGCAGTGCGGCCAGAATTGTGGCGAAGGCAAGCAGCAGCGCCGCAAGCCCGGCGTCTTCACGGGCGAAACCGACCGGCATGGCGATCCCGCTCGTCTGAGAGAACATGCCGGACAAGATCAGCGCCGCAGCATAACCGAAGGTGAATCCGAGCCCGATGCCGACGGCCACCAGGAAGAAGAATTCCAGCCAGACGATGCCGAAAATCGCGCCGCGCGGGGCGCCGAAGGCCCGCAGCGCGCCGATCTGGCGGCGGCGTTGGCCGATATGGATGACCGTCACCAGCACCAGCGAGGCAGCGACGAGCGCTTGCGCGCCGGCGGCGACCGCAACAAGAATCTGTTTGGCGTCGCCGAGCGTGCCGTAGAGATTGGTCAGCACTTCGCCGGGGAAAACGGCGACGGTATTGCCGCTGCGATACTCCTGCCGCAGCTTGTAGGCCTCGGCGATCGTCTTCGGTTTGACAAGGATGGCGGGAAGGCCGGGAGCATCCGCAGCCCATTTCTCGTCGATTACGGCATCCGGGTCGATTTCGCCGTGATGCTCATGCGCATCGTGGCCGGCGCCTTCATGCTCATGATCGTGTCCGACCTCGGCTTCATGCGCCTTCGCCCCCAGACCATGGATATGCCAGACGGCCTGGATCGGAACGAGAATGGCCCGATCCCAGGCCGTGCCGGTCGGCCGGAGGCGGCCGGCGACGTGATAGACGAGTTCGGTATGCGTCTCGCCGCCTTCTTCCGCCGACCCATGCATCGGCTTCACTTCGCCGCCGAGCGGCAGCTTGACGGCGGAGCCGATCACCGCTTCTCCCTCACGGGCGAAAACCTTGCCCTCGGCAAAGCCGCCGGACAGATTCTCCGCCAACGTCACCGTCGTGCCGACGATCGGATAGCCGGAGAAGGAATCGCCGAAGCCGATCGGCGCGGCCCAGCCGACGCGGGGATCGGCGGCAAGCCTGGCCAGCACGTCGCCCGGCATCAGCGGCAAAGGCGAGGGCTGCAGGAAGACGGAAGACAGCACGAGCTGCGTCTCGCTGCCGCCGGCGCCGATGACGAGATCGAACTTGTCGGCGGCGCGCGCACTGCCGAGACGAAGCGCCCGCTCCTGCAGCACGACGCAAACGCCGAGCGCGGTCGCAAGCGCCACCAGCAGCACGACCACCAGAGACCCCGCCCAGAGGCGACGAAGATCGGAAAGGATAAAGCGGATCATGCAGCCTCTCCCGCCGTTGCCGCGGAATCGTCGCTGATCCGGCCGGACCCGAAGGTGATGCGCCGGTCGAGGCGGCCGGCCAGACGCTGATCGTGCGAAACGACGATCAGCGTGCTGCCTTCGGCAATGGCGAGATCGAGGATGAGATCGCCGACAGCCTCGCCGCTTTCGGCATCGAGGCTCGCCGTCGGTTCGTCGGCGATGATGACACCGGGCTTGCGCAGCAGTGCCCGGCCGATCGCCACGCGCTGCATCTCGCCGCGCGACATGGTTTCGATCTTCTGGCCGGGGCGCGAAAGACCGACCGTGCTCAATAGCGCATGCGCCCGCTCGATGACATCAGCCGTGGCGGCACCCGCAAGCCGCGCCGGCAAAAGCACGTTCTCCAGCGCCGACAGGCCGGGGAAGAGATGAAATTCCTGCATCACCAGGCCGATATTGGCAGCACGGAACCGGTCACGCCGGCTTTCGGAAAAACCGGCAATATCCTCGCCGTTCCACCGGATGCGGCCCTGGCGCGTCCGTTCCAGCCCGGCAACAATATTGACGAAGGTGCTTTTGCCGGAGCCGGACGCGCCTGTAATGGCGACCCTGCTTCCGGCATCGATCGACAGGCTAGTGATTGCCAGCGCCGGCGAGGACAGGCCCGGGAAGGTAACGTCAAGGTTTTCGATATCGAGAGCGAGCATATCGGTTCAGACGGCGGAATATTCGGCCTGGCGGATCCGCAGCAGGCTGACGAAGCCGGTGTCCGGGTCCGTCCAGGAACCGTATTCCAGCGTGCCGCGCACTTCGATCGTCTGGCGCGGCTGCACGAAGGTCTGTTTCTCCGAGAGATAGACGACGACGATATTATCAGGCCAGTCGGCATCCGAGGAGCAGAAGGGGCAGAGCGACATCGGCACCTCGGTGAGTACGAAGAACTGCGCCTCGGCTTTCAAAGGCGGCGCCATGAAGCCCTTCATGCTGATTTCTTGGCCCGCGAGCCGCTTCACCTTGTCGGAGAATTCGAGGCCAAGCACGCCGAACTTGCCATAAAGCTCATCGAAGCTCATCACGGAACCTGCAGCAAAACTCGGGCGAGCAGCAGCGACGAAAGCCAGCGTGCCGATGGCGCCGATCAGGCCGCGGCGGCTGAGATGCAGCGAAGGGAGCTTTTCCATGGCGATCTCCAATTAAATCCCGGCCGCTGAACGGCCGGGACCATGATCGATGAAACAGGCAAGGCCGGCAAGCGGCCTGCCGGATCAGCCTCAGATCAGTTCGTCTGCTTGGCGCCGAGAGCGAAGGTGTCGGCGAGCACGCGATAGACGTCGCTCTGTTCCATGTAGCCATGAAACTCTTCCGAACCCGGACCAGCCGACTGCAGGACGACGTCGTCGACCGCATGGACGCCGCTGTCGCCGGTCTTCGGAATATTGCCCTGAACGAAGACCGCGCCGGGAACATCCTTGTACTGTTCGTTGGCGACATATTCCTTCTTTTCGTTCTGGACAGCCGGAACGAACGGACCGTCGAGCTTCGGACGGAAGGTCTCGTAGTGGTCAGGGCCGTTGTTGGCGCTCAGGAACAGACGGCGGCTGACGTCGATCTTGTCAGGGTAACCGTCACCGTTTTCGTCCTTGTAGTTCGGGAAGCCGGCTTCCGCATAAGTGCCGACCTTTTCGCGCATTTCCGTGCCGGGCTTGTCGTCATCGACGGTGCCGATGATCGATACACCGTGGGTGTGGTCGCCGGTGACGACGATCAGCGTGTCCGGATGGCTCTTCTGGAATTCGCGGGCAACGCCGATGGCCTGGTCGAATTCGATGGTTTCGATGACGGCGCGATCCCAATCGAGCGGATGGGACATCTTGTCGATCGAGGAACCTTCGACCATCAGGAAGAACCCGTCCGGATTCTTGGAGAGGCGGTCGAGCGCAACCTTGGTCATGGCGACGAGACCCGGCTGGTTCGGGAACTTGTCGACGGTGCCCTTCTTAAGGAACTCGCGATCAAGCGTGACGTCCATATTGCCGGTATGGAAGAGACCGAGGAGATTGCCTTCGGCCGATGCATTGGCGGCGAGCTCGTTCTTGTCGGTCGCAAGCTTATAGCCGGCATCCTGGAACAGCTTAATGTAGTCCTGGTTGTCCTTGCGCTTGGAACCGGGGACCTCTTTGCCGAGGAAATAGGCCGAGCCGCCGCCGAGCAGGACTTCCGGCTTGACGTCGAGCAGCATGCCGACGACATCGGCCTTGTCGTTGCGGTTACGGGTGTGGGAAACGACGGCAGCCGGCGTGGCGTCCTCGACTTCAGCCGTCGCGACGATGCCGATCGACTTCTTGGTCGTGCGGCGGACGGCTTCCCCGAAGGTTTCGACACGCGGGTCATCGAGCGAGGCCGGCGTACGGTCGGCGTAAACGCCGATCGCGTTGACGGCCGTCTTGTGGCCCGTCATGAAGGCCGACATGGTGTTGGCCGAGTCGGTATCGACCGCATTCGTCGCCGAGGTGCCGATAAAGGCCATACGCTCGAGATCGTCCATGTTCAGGCGGCCATTCGCCTTACCTTCGGTCATGCCCTTCGACATGATGCGGGCAGCGGTGCGGTGCGCAACGGAAAGACCGTCACCGAGCAGGAAGATGATGTTCTTGGCTTTCGGCTGGCCAGCGGTTTCGTAAACGTTCCAGGTGACGGACTTCGTTTCGTCGCCGGCGGCGACCTCGACCTTATAGGCGCCCGGAGCGGAGATCTTCAGGCCGCGCAGCAGGAGCGCGGAGCCGAGGGCCTTGTCCTCTTTGCCCTTTTCCAGCTCGACGAACTGCGCCTCGCCGCCGAGGACGGTCTTGTAATCCTGGCCGTTGACCGTGATCTTCACGTCTTCGGGCTTGACCTGCTTGTTGAGCTCGACCTTGAAGTCGAACGGCGAACCGGCAAGGATCGTCGCGCGATCGAGCGGATAGACCGTCGTCGCCTGAGCGGCGCCCGCAAGCATGGTGGTGGCCGCAAAAGCGGCAAGAAACGTACGCATGGAAAACCCCCGTTTTCGTTGCAGACATTGAGAACCCGGCCGGGATACCTGCCGAGGATGACAGCGGCATGACAAAACGTCGCAGCATCGCGGCCGCCGCTTTCGCCTCCTGCTTCGAGCGCAAAAACCTTGACTCCTGTGGAAAACCTTCTAAGAGCAACAGCGGAAAAGGAATCTCCATGGTTCGCGACGAACACGCCATTGCTGACCGCAATGACCGGGCACGGGTTGCC
Organism: Rhizobium acidisoli; assembly: GCF_002531755.2. Classification (NCBI taxonomy): domain Bacteria; kingdom Pseudomonadati; phylum Pseudomonadota; class Alphaproteobacteria; order Hyphomicrobiales; family Rhizobiaceae; genus Rhizobium; species Rhizobium acidisoli. The sequence goes on from NZ_CP034998.1 coordinate 4,119,079, forward strand.
GGGGTGGATATTGCCGTTCCGGTTTCTGCCAAAACCAAGGCCAAAACGACGACGAAAACCGTCTGACGTCTCTGGCCTGCCGCTCTCTCCCCGGCTCGGCTGGGGACAGGAAGACGCGATCCGTCGCGCCTTTCCCCTCACCGGACAAGAGGAGAGAAGAGAAAGAGAGCTTGAGAAATGGGTTTCAAAGTAGCAATTGCGGGAGCAACCGGAAATGTCGGCCGGGAGATGCTCAACATTCTCTCCGAACGCGGCTTCCCCGCCGATGAGGTCGTGGCGCTCGCCTCCGCGCGTTCGCAGGGCACCGAGGTTTCCTATGGTGACCGGACGCTGAAGGTCTCCAATCTGGAGAATTACGATTTCTCCGACACCGATATCTGCCTGATGTCGGCCGGCGGCGAAATCTCCAAGAAGTTTTCGCCGAAGATCGGTCAGCAGGGCTGCATCGTCATCGACAATTCCTCGGCCTGGCGTTACGACGCCGACGTGCCGCTGATCGTACCGGAAGTGAACCCGGACGCCATCAGCCAGTTCACCAAGCGCAACATCATCGCCAATCCGAATTGCTCGACCGCCCAGCTGGTGGTGGCGCTGAAGCCGCTGCATGACTTCGCCAAGATCAAGCGCGTCGTCATCTCGACCTACCAGTCGGTCTCCGGCGCCGGCAAGGACGGCATGGACGAGCTCTTCAATCAGACGCGCGCCGTCTTCGTTGCCGATCCGATCGAGAACAAGAAGTTCACCAAGCGTATCGCCTTCAACGTCATCCCGCACATCGACGTCTTCATGGAAGACGGCTACACCAAGGAAGAGTGGAAGGTGCTGGCCGAGACGAAGAAGATGCTCGACCCGAAGATCAAGGTGACCTGCACGGCAGTGCGCGTGCCTGTCTTCATCGGCCATTCGGAATCGGTCAACATCGAGTTCGAAAACGAGATCACCGCCGACCAGGCCCGTGACATCCTGCGCGATGCACCGGGCTGCCTCGTCATCGACAAGCGTGAGGACGGCGGCTACATCACGCCGTATGAATCCGCCGGCGAGGACGCGACCTACATCTCGCGCATCCGCGAGGACGCGACAGTCGAAAACGGCCTCAACATCTGGGTGGTCTCCGACAATCTGCGCAAGGGCGCGGCATTGAACGCCATTCAGATCGCCGAGCTGCTCGTCAATCGCGGCCTCGTCAAGCCGCGCAAGCAGGCCGCCTGATACGATTTGTAAACCATAAGATGTTAAAGCCCTGCTCGGTGAGCGGGGCTTTTCCGGGGCAAATCAACTGTATAAGCGCTCGCTAAAAGGTGATCGTGACAAAATCGTGAGTGGCTGGCATTCTCTTGCCCGCCTAAAAACTATGCAGATCGAGAGCGGGGTTTCTCAATGCGCATGACAAAGTTGTTTCTGGCGGCCGCTGCGGCAATGGGCGTCCTCCATGCGGTACCGGCGTTCGCGCAGGGACCGCAATGCGGCAATACCAGTGCCGGCTTTGAAGCCTGGGTTGCCGATTTCAAGCAGACGGCGGCAGCCAATGGCGTCAGCCAGGCGGTTCTGAGCCGCGCCTTCGCCAACGTCAACTACAACAAACCAACGATCGCCGCCGACCGCGGCCAGAAGAGCTTCAAACTCTCCTTCGACGCCTTCATGCAGAAGCGCGGCGGTGCCGCCGTCATCTCCCGCGGCCGCAGCATGAAAGCAGCCAACCAGGCACTTTTTGCCTCGATCGAGCGCCGTTTCGGCGTTCCGGCCGGCCCGCTCATCGCCATCTGGGGCATGGAGACCGGTTTTGGCAGCTACATGGGCAACCAGCATACGCTGTCGGCCGTTTCGACGCTCGCCTATGACTGCCGCCGTTCGGACTATTTCACCGACCAGCTCTACGCCGCGCTCCAGCTCGTCTCCGAGGGTTATCTGAGCCCGCAGGCCAAGGGTGCTGCCCATGGTGAAATCGGCCAGACACAGTTTCTGCCGCGCAATGTCGTGCGCTTCGGCGCCGACGGCGATGGCGACGGCCGCGTCGACATGGTGGGTTCGCGCGCCGATGCACTGGCCTCGACGGCGAATTTCCTCAAGGGCCATGGCTGGCGCGCCGGCGCCGGCTATCAGCCCGGAGAGCCGAATTTCGTCGCCATCCAGGGCTGGAACGCCGCCAGCGTCTATCAGCAGTCAATCGCCTATATCGGCCAGCAGATCGACGGCAAATAGTGCATGTCGCCCGGAAGTGTGAAGCGGTTCCGGGACAACGACATGCACAAAACAAAAGGCTTTAAGTCTTCTTCGACAACCATACCCGAAAACGCCGCTGCGACATGCGGCGTTTTTCATATGCGGGAATCAAAGCCGCCGCCGGAGGCCGTCTTGCGGCGCTCCTCCTGCGCCGGCACGACCGGTCCCGAAACGACGCAATTGCGGCCGGAGGCCTTCGCGGCATAAAGCGAGAGATCGGCGCGTTTGACCAGATCTTCGAAGTTCCGGTTGGCGGCTTCATTTGCCCGGCCGGCACATCCGAAACTTGCCGTCACCTTGAGAACCTCGCCGCTCTCCAAGGGGATTTCCGCCGCCTCGATCGCCAACCTTACGCGCTCGGCAACGATTGCCGCATCGTCGGGCGTCGAATCCGGCAGGAGTGCCAGGAACTCCTCGCCGCCATGACGGACCAGCAGATCGAAGGAACGGAAATTCTGGCGCGCGACGCCTGCGACATGCCGGAGAACGGCATCGCCGGCGTCATGGCCATTGATATCGTTGATCTTCTTGAAATGATCGAGGTCGAAGAGCACGACGGAAATCCAGCGCGATCCGTGCTCGGCCTGCGTGAGAAGGGCCGATGCGGCGAACTCGAAGCCGCGCCTGTTGTAAAGACCGGTCAGGAGATCGGTCTGCGCGGCGTTGCGCAACTCGCCGACCAGCGTCTCCCGATCCCGCGACAGCCGGTCGATCAGCCGCAGACCCCTTGCCGCCAGCACCATCACCAGTGTCGCGAGAATGAGCAGGCCGGCGCACAGCGCCAGGATCCGCGTCAGGTGTAAATGCGAGCGCGTCAAAAAGTTTTCGCCGGTTTCGTGAATATCTCTCGCCGCCTCGATCATCTTCTGCTGCAGGAAAGTCATGCGCTCGCTCTGCGCAGCCGCCCAGACGTCGCTCACCGCGGGCGTCGGCCGCGATCCGGCGAGGATGGCATCGGTGATCGCATTCGCCTTCACCTGGTCGCGGCGACCGAGATAGGCGACAATGTCGCGCACGATCGGCGCGGCCGAATGGAAGACCATGTGATCCATGCCCTCGCCGATCATGACCTTGCCCTGCACGAACAGCTCCACCGGAAATCTGGCGGACACGCCCTGGTCGAGGTAACGGCCGCCAATGCCGGTGATCAGCCTCTCCCCATAATAGGTCAGCATGATGCCCATCAGCTGGTTGGATTTCTCCAGCAGCACCGGATCGCTGATCAAGGGTGAAAGCGCATCGACGACGGCAAGCTGCTTGAGAGCCGCATACCAGTAGATCGACCCGGGATCGCTGCCGACATAACGGCCCTGGTCAACGGCGCTGCGCGCGGCGACGATGCGGCTGTAGGCAAGGCTGAGAATCGACAATTCTTCCGCAAGCCCTTCGTCGAGCGTATCGCGGGAAGGCAGGCTGGCATAGAAGGCAAGGCGCTCGTCATCGAGCGTTACCCGGCTTTTCTGCATATCAGCAGCGGTCTTGCTGCTCGGATGCGCGAGATAAAGGCGAGTGGCGCCGATTTCACTCAGGATCTCCGTGGCGGCGATCGACCCGCCGCGGGCGAGCACGTCGGCGAACTGCCGGTCTTTCTCGAGATCCCTGTATTGGTTGACTGAAGCCCGTATGACGACGACGCCTTCAATGAGCATGAAGACGAAGGGCAACATGATGGCGGCCAGGATAACCCTTTTGATGGTCTCGAACTTCATCGCCAATCGCCACGGTGCTCAAAACGTCGGTCGTGCGCGACCAATTGACGCCAATCTTAGCAGCAATTCTTAATAAACTGATAAAGCGGCAGATCCCTAGATTTCGGGACGAATGAAGTCACGTGTCTCAGCATCCATCACCCAGAGTTCGCCTGTGGAAATATCGAACCATGCGCCATGGAGATGCATTTTTCCCGCTTCCTCGAGTGCCTTGATATCGGGAAAGCTTCTGAGATTTTCGATCGAATTGCGGATCGAGACGCGCTCCAGCGCCGTCTGCCGCTCGGCGGCCGTCATCACGTCATTGCTCTGGATCTGCTCGGCGGCAGGCTTGACCAGCGACATCCAGCGGCCGATGAAATCGCCCGGCGACAGCGGCTCGGCATTGGGGTCGAGCGCGGCGCGGATGCCGCCGCAGCGGCCATGGCCCATCACGACGATATCCGAGACCTTCAGCGCCTGCACCGCAAATTCGAGCGCGGCCGACGTCGAATGGAAATGGCCGTCCGGCTCGTAGGGCGGCACCATGTTGGCGACGTTGCGGATGACGAAGAGCTCACCCGGGCCGGCATCGAAGATCAACTCCGGTGCGGCACGTGAATCCGAACAGGCGATGACCAGCGTGCTCGGACTCTGACCGTTTTCGGCAAGCAGCCGATACCTGTCGCGGGCATCGGCATAACGCCCGTTCATGAAGTTGCGGTAACCGTCCAGAAGGGAATTTGGAAAACGCTGCATGCTTCTGGATTAGCGCGCGCGGAAGACAAGATCAACTGCTGCACTGCAAAATGAGCACATTGACGGATGCGTCATTTTTTCCGCCGTTGCGCCGGATGCAGGAGCCGGCGCATCTGCACCATGGCCATCGGCGTCGAAAGGCTGGACGCGTCGCTTGCCAGCATCAGCTCGTTGCTGCCGCGTTTGACGGCGCGCGCCAGCACCTCGAAGACGCTGGCCGTGGCAAGCTGCAGCGCCTTTTCGTCCTCGAGGCCGGAAAGCAGGCGCGACAGGAAGACGGCAGCCAGCAGGTCGCCGAGACCATTCGGCGCGTTTTCGACGGCGCGGTGCTCGGCAAGAAGCGCGTGACGGCCGGAAAGATAGAGATTGCCGGTACCACCTGCCATCATCGGCACGGCCGAGGTGACGAGCATGCGCGACGGCCCGAGCGCCAGCGCCGCCTCCATGATCGCACTGTTGTCGTCAAGCGCTGCCCCGGACAGCCATGCAAGTTCGTAGCGGTTCGGCGTCGCCAGCGAGGCGAGCGGGATGAGATGGTCGCGAATGGCTTCGGCGGTCGCCTCCGGCACGTAGAGACCGCCGAGATCGCCCATGACGGGGTCGCAGACATAGAGCAGCTCGGGATTATCTTGCCGGAGCGCGGCGATCAGCCGAGCCACGGAGCGCGCCTGCGCGGCATTGCCGAAATAGCCCGAAAGCACTGCCCTGACTTCGCCGATCCAGGGCGCCCGGATCAGATCGTCGATCGCCGCGTCGAAATCCGCTTCCGCAAATGTCAGCCGCGTCGAGCGGCCGTGGCCGGGATGCCAGGGCAGCACGATGGTCGGCAGCGCCCAGACCGGATGACCAAGCGTTTCCAGCGCAAAGACGGCCGCCCGGTTTCCGACCGAGCCGCGCACCACATGACTGGAGATGACGATGACTGCGCCCGCTGCATTTTCCGACATGAGACAAGATCCGAATGATGACCGCGTTTGATGATCTTTTTGACGCCGCGCTGTCAACCATTCTTCACGTGAGCATGGAAATGTGCGGCGGAACGAAAAACAAAAAGAGGATCCTCCCGTTCGTTTTGGCCACGAAATCGGAAAAATCTCTGACAATTTCCCATCTCCAGCGTCAAAAAAGCATCAAAACGATCTCTCAAGGCCGCATTTTAGAGATTTTTTCGCGAAATCTTCTGCTAGCTTGCAGAAAACCGGTCCATTGCGGGAGGCGATTCATGGCTGCCAGAAACAATCCGAAACGGGAAAAACAGATCGAAAGCGCGCGCAAGGTCGCCAAGGCGACGGGCGAAGCGCATCTCGATCCGGAAATTCTCTTCGGGCGGGCCAGCAATGACGATCTCGAACTCTATACGCCAGAGATGCTGGCGCTCTCCGCCGTGCATTCGGCAAAGGAACTCGCCGCCTGGAACGGCAAGGCGCCCCGCGTCGGCATCGACACCATCGCCGATGTGACGCCCGATGGCATTGCCGTTTCGGTGCTTTCGGTCACCGACCGGAACATGCCTTTCCTGTTTGAATCGGTTATGGGTGAGGTGACGAGCACCTATCGCGACCTGTTCATGGCCGTGCATCCCATCCTGGTCATGGAGAAGGGCAAGGCGCCTGCGCTCTATTCCGCCGATCATCCGAGCGACCCGGCCAACCGCGTCAGCCATATCCAGCTCCATATTGCGCCGCTCAACTCCGCCCAGGCCGCAGATCTCGTCAAGCGCATCGAAACCGTGCTTGAGCAGGTCCGCCTGTCGGTGTCCGACTGGAAGCCGATGCTGTCCAAGATCGACGGGGTGATCGCCGAGCTTTCAGCCAATGGCGCCAGCCGGAAGAAGGCTGATCGCGATGAAGCCGTCGCCTTCCTGACATGGCTGCGCGACGAGAATTTCACCTTCCTCGGGATGCGCGAATATGTCTATTCCGGCAAGGGTGCCGATGCCAGGGTCGAACGCGACAAGGGTACCGGCCTCGGCATCCTCTCCAATCCCGATGTGCTCGTGCTGCGCACCGGCAAGGATGCCGTGACGACGACGCCTGAAATCCTTGCCTTCCTCGACGGTCCCGACTTCCTGATCGTCACCAAGGCGAATGTGAAATCCATCGTCCATCGCCGCGCCTATATGGATTATGTCGGCGTCAAACGTTTCGACGTCGACGGCAACGTCACCGGCGAACTGCGCATCGTCGGCCTTTTCACCTCGACGGCCTATACGTCGCTCGCCTCGGAAATCCCGCTCCTGCGTTCCAAGATCGAGAAGGTGAAGGAACATTTCGGCTTCGACCCGATGAGCCATTCCGGTCGCATGCTCGACAACACGCTGGAATCCTATCCGCGCGATGACCTTTTCCAGATCGACACGACGCTGCTTGCCAGTTTCGCCGAACAGATCAACGACCTGGCCGACCGGCCGCGCGTACGCGTCCTGCCGCGCATCGATCATTTCGACCGCTTCGTCTCGGTAATCGTCTATGTGCCGCGCGAGGAATATGACTCGATCATTCGCGAAAGGATCGGCACCTATCTGAAGACCGTCTATGACGGCCGTGTCTCCGCCTATTACCCGGCTTTCCCGGAAGGCGGCGTGGCGCGCGTGCATTTCATCATCGGCCGCTCCGGCGGCAAGACGCCGCGCATTCCGCAGTCAAAGCTCGAGCAGGTGATCCGTGAGATCACCGCCCGCTGGGACGACCGTTTCGAGGCGCTGGCCGGACCCAAGGCGCCGAAGATCTCGGTCGACCAGGCCTTTCAGGATTCCTTCACGCCTGAAGAAACCGTGGCCGATCTCGCCGATATCGTCGCCTGCGCCGCCGGCGAGCCGCTTCGCATCGAGTTCTACCATCGTCAGGAGGAGCAGAGCCGTACCCTCTCGCTGAAGATCTTCCACGCCGGCGGCCAGCTGGCGCTGTCGCGCCGCGTGCCGCTGCTTGAGAATCTCGGCTTCAATGTCGTCAGCGAACGCACCTTCGACATCGACGTACCGGCGACAGACGGACAAACGAAACTCGTCGTGCTGCACGATATGGAGCTCGAGGCCCGCAACGGCGGCGACATCGATCTGCAGCGCTACGGCGCCGCCCTCGAGGAAGCCTTCGTCGCTGCCTTCGCCGGCACCATCGACAATGACAGTTTCAACCGGCTGATCCTCTCGGCCGGGCTCTCGGCACGCGAGACGAACGTGCTGCGCGCCTATGCCCGTTATCTCCGCCAGGCCGGCATCGCCTATTCGCAGGATTATATCGCGACGACACTCGACAAATATCCCGGCGTCGCCGCCGCCATCTTCCGGCTGTTCCACGACACGCTCGACACCCGGCTTTCCGAAAAGGCCCGCGTCAAGAAGCTGGCCGAGCTGCATCAGGCGATCGAGGTCGAGCTTGCCGAGGTGCCGAGCCTTGACGACGACCGTATCCTGCGCCGCTACGTCAATATCGTCGATGCGACGCTGCGCACCAATTATTTCCAGAAGAATGCCGATGGATCGCCGAAGCCGATGCTGGCCTTCAAGCTCGATCCGCACCTGGTCGACGGGCTGCCGCAGCCCAAACCCTTCCGCGAGATGTTCGTCTACGGCGTCGAAGTCGAAGGCGTGCACCTGCGCTTCGGCAAGGTAGCGCGCGGCGGCCTGCGCTGGTCGGATCGCGCCGAGGACTACCGCACCGAGGTGCTGGGCCTCGTCAAGGCCCAGCAGGTGAAGAACGCGGTCATCGTGCCGGTCGGCGCCAAGGGCGGTTTCTATCCGAAAAAGCTCCCCGTCGGCGGCAGCCGTGACGAGATCTTCAATGCCGGCCGCGAGGCTTACAAGACCTATATCCGCACGCTGCTGTCGATCACCGACAATATATCGGGCGCCGAGATCGTGCCGCCGAAGGATACGGTCAGGCTCGACGGCGACGACCCCTATTTCGTGGTCGCCGCCGACAAGGGCACCGCGACCTTCTCCGACACCGCCAATGCGCTGGCGCAGGAAGCCGGTTTCTGGCTGGACGACGCCTTCGCCTCCGGCGGCTCGGCCGGTTACGACCACAAGAAGATGGGCATCACCGCCCGCGGCGCCTGGGAAACCGTCAAACGCCATTTCCGTGAAATGGACATCGACATCCAGACCACACCCTTCACCGTCGCCGGCGTCGGCGACATGTCCGGCGACGTTTTCGGCAACGGCATGCTGCTCTCTCCGAAGATCCGGCTGATTGCCGCCTTCGACCACCGCGATATCGTTATCGATCCTGATCCCGATATGGAAAAGACGCTTGCCGAACGCCAGCGGCTCTTCGATCTGCCGCGGTCAAGCTGGCAGGATTTCGATAAAAGCGTGCTCTCCAAGGGTGCAATGATCATCTCCCGCGCGACGAAGTCAGTCACGCTGACACCGGAAGCGGTGGCCGCGATCGGCATCGACAAGGCGGTGGCCACGCCCTTCGAAATCATCACGGCGATCTTGAAGAGCCCGGTTGACCTGCTCTGGTTCGGCGGCATCGGCACCTATGTGAAAGCGCCGTCCGAAACGGACGCCGAAGTCGGCGACCGCGCCAACGACCCGATCCGCGTCACGGCGGTGGAAGTGCGCGCCAAGGTGATCGGCGAGGGCGCAAACCTCGGCGTCACCCAGAAGGGCCGCATCGCTTATGGTCTGAAGGGCGGGCGCTGCAATTCCGACGCCATCGACAACTCGGCCGGTGTCAACACCTCGGACGTCGAGGTCAACATCAAGATCGCCCTGGCGGCCGCTCTGCATGACGGGCGCCTGACGCGCGCAAAACGCGACCAGCTTCTGTCTTCGATGACCAGCGAAGTCGCGAGCCTGGTGCTGCGCAACAACTATCTGCAATCGCTGGCGATCTCGCTGACGGAGCGCAAGGGCACGGCAAACGGCCTGGAGCTTGGCCGTTTCATGAGCGTGCTCGAGGCCGCCGGCCAGTTGAACCGCAAGGTCGAGACGCTGCCGGACGAACAGACGCTGGCCGAACGCTATACCGCCGGCAAGCCGCTGACGCGGCCGGAAATCGGCGTGCTGGTATCCTATGCCAAGATCGTGCTCTTCGATGCGCTGGCCGCCAGCGATCTGCCGGATGATCCCTATTTTACCGCGACGCTTTTGAATTATTTCCCCGTCAAGATGCAGAAGTCGAACGCCGGCGATATCGCCGGTCACCGCCTGAAGCGCGAAATCGTCGCGACCGTGCTTGCCAACGAAGCGATCAACCGCGGCGGGCCGAGTTTCACCGTTGCCATGATGGATGCGACGGCGGCCTCGGCGCCCGAAGTGGTGCGCGCGGCGATCGTTGCCCGCGACGGTTTCGACCTGACCCGGCTCTGGGCCGAAACGGATGCGCTCGACGGCCGGATATCGGGCGAGATGCAGAACCGCATCTACGAGGAAATCAGCCATAGCTTTACCGTCTTGACGCGATTGCTGTTGAAGACCGCCATGACCAAGTCGGATATGGCCGAAGTGATTGGCCGGCTGCAGGCTGCTCTGAAGAAACTGAAGCCTGCCTTTGCCGAACAATCGGCCGGCGATGCCGCGGCGCGCCAGGCCGAATATATCCAGGCGGGCGTGCCCGAAAAGCTCGCAGCCGAGATCGCCAATCTCCAGAGCTTCGCGCTGGTGCCCGAGATCATGCAGATTGCCGAGCGCACCGGCGAGCCCCTGGTGCGCGCCGCCGAAAACTACTTCGCAGTGTCGCAAACCTTCCGGATCGCCCGGCTGCTGGCGGCGGGCGGACGGATCCTCACCTCCGACCATTACGAGAACCTGGCGCTTGCCCGCAGCATCGACCAGATCGCCAGCGCAAGACGCGACATCGTCATCTCGGCGCTGTCCGATCACGGCAAGGAAAAGCTCCCGGTTCAGGCCTGGCATGCCCAGGATCGCATCCGCATCAATCGGATCGTCGAAGAACTATCGAGCCTCAGCGACGGCGGCGATCCCAATCTTGCGCGTATTACCGTTGCTGCAGGTATCCTGACCGATCTTGCGCGCGACCGGGCGAGGTGAGACAGTCCGCGGAAAAAGGAGCGGATGTTGAATCGCATTGACTGGACAGGAACGCAGCCGCCGAAAGCCACGGAGAAGGGCATCTGGGGGTGGATGTTCTTCGATTGGGCAGCCCAGCCCTTCTTTACCGTGGTCACGACCTTCATCTTCGGTCCCTATTTCGTTTCCCGTCTGACCGATGACCCGGTTTCCGCGCAGACGACGTGGAGCAACATGGCGACGATCTCCTCGGTGATCATCGCCCTGCTTTCGCCCATCCTCGGCTCGATCGCCGACCAGTCGGGTGCGCGCAAACCCTGGATCGGCTTTTTCGCGATCATCAAAATCACAAGTCTTTTCTGCCTGTGGTTCGCAGCCCCCGGCTCGCCTGTTCTTTATCCGGTCATTTTCATGATCCTTGCCTCGATCTCGGCCGAGTTTTCGATCGTCTTCAACGATTCGATGATGCCGCGGCTGGTCGGCAAACACGAGGTCGGCAAGCTCTCGAACACCGCCTGGGGGCTCGGTTATCTCGGCGGCATCATCGTGCTCATTGCCGTCGTGACGCTTTTGGCGGCGAGCCCGGAGAGCGGCAAGACCATCCTCGGCCTCGATCCGCTCTTCGGTCTCGATCCTCGGACCGGCCAGGATGCACGCATCACCGGGCCGATTTCGGCCGTCTGGTATCTGATCTTCATCCTGCCGATGTTCTTCTTCACGCCGGATGTCGGCAGAGGTCTTCCGTTCGGCACCGCCGTCCGTGCCGGCCTGCGGGAAGTGAAAAATACGCTTGGCGAACTCAAGGAGCGCCGCGGCATCCTGAGATTCCTTATCGCCCGGATGATCTATCAGGACGGGGTCAACGGCCTGCTGATCCTCGGCGGTATTTTCGCCGCCGGCATGTTCGGCTGGGCGACGATCGAGATCGGCATCTACGGCATCATCCTGAATGTCGTTGCGATCTTCGGCTGCCTGATCGCCGGCCGCATCGACAAGGGTGTCGGGTCGAAGGTGACCGTCGTCATCAGCCTCACCATGCTGCTTCTCGCCACCATCGGCATCATCTCGACAGGGCCGGGTTACACCCTGTTCGGCCTGCTGCCGCTGCCGACGGCGGATTCCGGCGGCCTCTTCGGCACTGCGGCGGAAAAAGCCTATATCCTCTACGGCCTGCTGATCGGCTTCGCCTTCGGGCCGGTGCAGGCCTCGTCGCGCTCCTACCTCGCCCGCAGCGTCAGCCCTGAAGAAGCCGGCCGCTACTTCGGCATCTACGCGCTTTCGGGGCGCGCCACGAGTTTCATGGCGACCCTGCTCTTCTCGCTGATGACCTATATGAGCGGGTCACCGCGGCTTGGAATGGCCACACTGATCCTGTTTCTCGCCGGTGGCCTGGTGCTGCTCGTCCGCACGCCCTATCCGGCCGATCGCGCGTAGGGTCACGCGCGTCGGACCTGACGGAAGCATGGCGCAATCCTCATTCAGTGCCGGAAATGGCGCATGCCGGTAAAGACCATCGCAATGCCGTGTTCGTCGGCAGCATCGATGACCTCCTGGTCGCGCATCGAACCGCCCGGCTGGATCACCGCCGTCGCCCCTGCGGCGATCATCGACAGAAGACCGTCGGCAAACGGCAGGAAGGCTTCGGAGGCGACTGCCGACCCATGCGTCATCGGCACCGCAAGACCGAGCGCCTTGGCGGCCTCTTCCGCCTTCAGCGCGGCGATGCGAGCGGAATCGACGCGGCTCATCTGGCCGGCGCCGATCCCGGCGGTCTGCCCGTCCTTGGCATAGACCACGGCATTCGATTTCACGTGTTTGCCGATCTTGAAGGCGAACTTCATGTCATCAAGCTCCTGCGCCGTCGGCGCGCGCTTGGTAACGACCTTGAGCTCCAGATCCTCGACCATGCCGTTGTCGCGGCTCTGGACCAGCAGGCCGCCGGAAACGGTCTTCGCCGTCAGGCCCGCGGCACGCGGATCGGGCAAGCCGCCGGCCGACAGCAGCCGCAAGTTCGGCTTGCGGGCGATGATCGCCTTCGCTTCCTCGGTCACATCGGGCGCGATGATCACTTCGGTGAAGAGCTTGACGATCTCCTCGGCCGTTTCGGCATCCAGCGTCCGATTGAGCGCGATGATGCCGCCGAAGGCGGAAACGCTGTCGCAGGCCAGCGCCCGCCGATAGGCCTCGACCAGGCTCGACCCGGTGGCGACGCCGCAGGGATTGGCATGCTTGATGATGGCACAGGCCGGCGCCTTTTCCGGCAGGAACTCGGCGACCAGCTCGTAAGCGGCGTCGGTATCGTTGATATTGTTGTAGGAGAGCTGCTTGCCCTGGAGGAGGGCAGCCGTCGAAACACCCGGGCGCTTCTCGCCGGTCACATAGAAGGCAGCCTTCTGGTGCGGGTTTTCGCCGTAGCGCATCTCTTCCTTCAGCGCCCCGCCGATGACGCGGTGGCGCGGCGTATCGATCGACAGCGCTTCTGCGAACCAGTTGGAAATCACCGCATCATAGGCCGCGGTGCGGGCATAGGCCTTGGCGGCCATGCGCTGGCGGAAGGCATAGGCGGTCTTGCCACCATCCGCGGAAAGCTGCTCGGTGAATTCGGCATAGTCGTTCGGATCGGTCAGGATCGTCACATAGGCATGGTTCTTGGCCGAAGCGCGGATCATCGCCGGGCCGCCGATGTCGATATTTTCGACGGTCGTCGGATAATCGCCGCCGGCGGCGCGCACTTCTTCGAAGGGATAGAGATTGATGACGGCGAGGTCGATGGCCTCGATGCCGTGGGTCTTCATCGCTTCCTGGTGTTCGCTATCGTCCCGGATCGCCAGCAGGCCGCCATGCACCGTTGGATGCAGCGTCTTGACCCGCCCGTCCATGATCTCGGGAAAGCCGGTAATTTCGGAAACATCGGTAACGGCAAGGCCGGCGGCAGCGATCGCCTTGTAAGTGCCGCCGGTCGACAGCAGCCGCACGCCTCGTTCCGACAGTGTCTGGGCGAGTTCGACGATCCCGGTCTTGTCGAAGACGGAGAGGAGGGCGGTCTTGATTTCGACCTTGTCGGGGGCGGGGATCTTCTTGGAAATGACGGCCATCAAACCTTCTCCGTTCGGGCTTCGGGAGACATCCGCTTGGTTTAGAGCAGGATTCGGATTTCAGGCCGGCTCGGGCCTAAGATCATCCTGCTCCAGGACGCTCGCATTGTGAGGCCGCGTTAGCACAGCTTCGCCGCCGCGCAAACAGGTGCTATCCCTTGCGGGACAAAAACCAACGGATTTCCGTCTTCTCTGCGAGATCGAAGTCGATTTCGATCTGGTCCGAGCCGCAAATGCCGGAGCTGTCGGCAAAGAAGATGTCCTCGGTGATCAGCACTTCGTTGCCGGGCGCCGAAAACAGCCAGCTTTCGCCGTCCGGCGCTGTCAGCAGCACGGACTCCCCGTCGCTCTGCTGCAGAACAATGGAGGGATGGATGTGGAAACGAGCGACGGCCTTCAAGGGCTCGTCGTGTTCATACCCTTCCCGGACGACGAGCCGGTCGCGCCCGGTCACGATCGAGCCTGCGGCATTGAGGGTCAGCTCACGTTCGTGCAGCACCCCGAACGCTCTGAGATAACCGTCATGGCTGAGCTTGATACCGTCACGTCCGTCCTCCGTTTCCGCGCGCTCGACGGTGACTGTTCTCACCGGTTCGGTGATCGCGTGATTGAGGAACGGCGAGGGCGAAAAGCGGCTGGACGAAGTGTCGTTCAAAATAACCGTCGAATGCGCCGCCGTCGTGCGCGCCATCTGGACATAGCGGTGCCCGGCAAATTTCGGCGAGCCGGAATTGACGATGAAGCGGTGGCGGCCCGACGACATTTCGAAGGAGAGGCTGCCGGCATGCACGGTCCGCAGCGCGCCTCCCGAAGGCGGCGTGCCGGCATCGGCAATGATGACTGTTTTTCCGCCGGAAAGCCGCTGATAGCGCGACTGCGGCAAAGCCTTGAACGGCTGGCCGGCGGTCTCGTCATAGCGCAGCACGGAGATCAGCTCGTTTGCCAGCGTCGATGTCGCCCCGTTGAATAGCGCCAGATCCCCGTCCTGATGACGAAAGAACCGCAGGGCCGGATAGATGCGGTCGATGCCGGAGATCAGCTTCTGCGGCAGGTCGTGACCGAGATTGACATAGGTTTGTCTCAGCGGCAGCAGATCGAGCAGCAGTTCCAGGCCGACGCGCGGATTGCGCGAGATATGGCCGCCATCCGGCAGAATCTGGCTATCGAATTCGCGGTCGAGCGCCTGCGCCGCCCGTCTGAGCGTCGATGCGCGGGCAGGCATGGCGACGGAGGCCATGGCGAGCGCGATACGCAGCCGAAACAGCTCCAGGCCGCCAAGCGTATACGGCGCCATGCGGTGCAGGAATCTCACCTGGAAGGCCAGTGACTTCATGAAGCGGCGATAGAAGCCGCGATCGGCATTCTGCAGCACCACCGGCGAATGCGAGAGCCAGGCAATGACGCGCTGCGCGGTGACGTCGATCTCCCATGCAATCCCTTCCATGCGGCCGGCATGGATGGAAAGCCAGCTGTCGACGATCGCGCGGGCAGCGGCCGAACTGCGCTCCGTCTTGTTCGCCCGGATATGCCGCAGCCAGCCGAAGCTGTGAAGGCGGATCGCGAAGGGGCGCGAGGGCAGGGTAAAGGTGAAGGGTGACTTTCCGCTCGTTTCCAGCATCCGCCCGGCCAGCAGAAAACGTCCGTTGAGGATCTCGTCGGCCACATGCGAATCGATGCTGCGAAGATCGGTCGGCGCGACGATCAGACGCTCGGGCACGTTGATCGAATGGCGGAAGAGCTTTAGGCGCAGCAACGCGACGCGGCGCAAGGCGCGCCGCCAAGCCTCCCGAACATACATGCTCGCAAAACGCCGACCGGACTGCATATTCTATTGTCTATTGACCCTCGTGGTTAAGAATAGGTGAAAAGCGGCCGATTTCATCGCCCGCAATGAATTAATTCGTAACAATGTTCGAATATACGCAAATTAACGTGTTTCACCCGCGTTCGAGCACGGATGTAAAGCGTCCTGCGTGGGCAGACGTGGCACGACGCGCGTAAGCCCGCAATCAGGCCACGCGCCGCAGCATGGCGGCATAAAAGCCGTCGAGGCCGGAGGCGATACCATCGGGCATTTTCAGCATGGTCGGAAGCGTGCGGAATTCGCCGAGCGGCGTGATCGCCGCTTCAAGGCCGGGCCAGTCGCCGGCATCGATCCGAACGCGCTCGATCCCATGCGTATCGGCAAGAACGCGGGCGACGACCTCCTCGCCCTCGGCCGGATCCAGCGAACAATTCGAAAAAACCAGCGTGCCACCCGGCTTCAGCAATGTCAGCGCATGACGCAGCAGCCGCTCCTGCAGCGCCGCCAGCCTGCCGATATCCTCGGGTCCCTTGGTCCACAACACGTCGGGGTGCCGGCGTGTCGTGCCGGTCGAAGAGCAGGGCGCATCGAGCAGGATGGCATCGAAACCCTCGGATGGTTCGAATGTCGTCAGATCCGCCGCGACCGTCTCTGCTGTCAGGCTAAGCCGGTCGAGATTCGACCGCAGCCGTCTCAGCCGGCTTTCCGACTGGTCGAGTGCGGTGACCGCGCCGCCGGCAAGAATGAGCTGCGCCGTCTTGCCGCCGGGCGCGGCGCAGAGATCAGCGGCGCGTTTGCCGGAGAGGTCGCCGAACAGCTTGGCCGGAATGCTTGCGGCCGCATCCTGCACCCACCAGGCGCCCTCATCGAAGCCTTCGAGCGACGGGATGCCGCCATCGAAGGCGGCGAGCCGCACGCCGCCGGTCGGCAGCACAACGCCGTTCAGCCGCTTTGCCCAGCCTTCGGCATCCGACTTGACGGTCAGATCGATTGCGGCCGGTTGGAGCTGGGATTCCGAAATCGCCAGCGCCGCCTCCCGGCCATAGGCTTTCTCAAGTCTGGCGATGAACCAGGCCGGCATCGGCGCGACCTTGCCGATCTCGGCCAGCACCTCATCCTTCTCGCGGCCGAGCCGGCGAAGAACGGCATTGACCAGCTTGGCGAAACGCCGATTGCGCGGATCCTGATTGGCCTGCTCGACGGCAAGGTCGACGGCCGAATGGTCGGGCACATCGAGATAGAGGATCTGCGCGACGCCGATCGCAAGCACGTGCTGCAGCGCCCGTGCCCCCTCCGGCAGCGGCGATTCCAGCAGCGAGCTTATCGCGGCATCGATACGCGGCAGATGACGCAGCGTCGTGTTCAGAATGGCGCGGACAAGCGCCCGGTCGCTTTCGCCAAGCGCCTTGTAGGCCGGATTGCCGTGCTCATGATCGAGGGCACCGTCGAGCGGCAGTTTGCGCTCGACGACAGCGCCGAGAATTTTTGCCGCTGCAGCCCGCGCCTGCAGGCCGGGCTTTACAGGCGCGGATCGCTCGGTGGAGGGCTTGTGCTTGCGGAATGGTTTCTTCGTGCCGTCTGAATTCAAGACCATGGACCTTTTGGCGGTTGCGAACCACCGCGACCAAGACCCGTATCCGGAACAGAGCGCGATTTGCGCGACGGATTAGCAGCCCGAACAGGCGGCGTCGAGACGTTCATGCCGCCCTGTGCCATGTCCTGCAGCGCAGCGATGCGGTTTTCCGTGTTCGGATGGGTGGAAAACAGATTGTCCATGCGCTCGCCGGAGAGCGGATTGATGATGAACATATGCGCGGTCGCCGGGTTGCGCTCGGCATCCTCGTTCGGCACGTGGGCGGCGCCGCGCGCGATCTTGCCGAGGGCGGAAGCAAGCCAGAGCGGATTGCCGCAAATCTCGGCGCCGCGGCGGTCGGCCGAATATTCGCGGGTCCGGCTGATTGCCATCTGCACCAGCATGGCGGCAAGCGGCGCCACGATCATCGCCACGAGCACGCCGACGAAACCGAGGGGATTGTTGTTGTTTTCCCGGTTGCCACCGAAGAAGAAGGCGAAATTGCCCAGCATTGAGATCGCGCCGGCAAGCGTTGCCGTGATCGTCATCGTCAGCGTGTCGCGGTTCTGAATATGGGCGAGCTCATGCGCCATCACAGCGGCGACTTCCTCCGGAGACAATGCCTGGAGCAGGCCGGTCGAGGCGGCGACGGCGGCATTTTCGGGATTGCGCCCGGTGGCGAAAGCATTCGGCTGCGGGCTGTCGTAGAGATAGACCTTCGGCATCGGCAAGCCAGCATTGCGGGCGAGATCGCGCACGATCGCAAAGAACTCGGGCGCATTGCGCTCGTCGACTTGCTGGGCGCGATAGGCCGAAAGCACCATGCGGTCGGAATTCCAATAGGAGAAGAAATTCATGCCGGCGGCGATGACGAAGGCGATCATCATGCCGGCGCGACCGCCGATCAGAAAGCCGACAAACATGAAAAGCGCCGTCATGAAGGCAAGCAACATGGCAGTGCGGACGAGGTTCATTGCGGATCTCCATCTCCGATTTCGCCGGCGCAAGCTTTCCATCCCGGCACCGGCACATTATGATTTGGTTATTCACCAGCCATTTTCAATATTTTCGGGCAGGAGATGCCATGCAGGACGCCGATAACGACAATAGCGAAACGCCGACGGCCGAGGCATCGCAGCCGCGCAAGATGCTGTCCCCGGCTGCCAAACGTGCGCTTGCCGAAGCCGAGGAGCGGCGAAAAAACCAGAAGCCGCTGGAGCTGCCGCCGGAAACCGGCGGTCGCGGCGGCGCCGAGCCGGCCCGCTTCGGCGATTACGAGATCAATGGCCGGGCAATTGATTTTTAGGTTTTCCTGATTCGATCGGAAACTGGTACGCAACGTGCCAGACGGAATGGTGGATCGTTGCCAAGGAATCCGGCTAATGTCACCGCGCGGGCAGTCTTCTCTTACAGGAAGATGAGGGAACCGCCGGCCACTCCCACGCGTCAAAATGTGGAAGCAAATTGAGCCGCCCCAGAACCCGGTAGGGCCGGAGCGGCTCTCTATATCAGGCCGTCGCCTTGTTTTGCCGGTTGGCGATCAGATCGTCGACAACGGCAGGATCGGCGAGCGTCGATGTATCGCCGAGAGCGCCGAAATCGTCCTCGGCGATCTTGCGCAGGATCCGGCGCATGATCTTGCCGGAACGGGTCTTCGGCAGGCCGGGCGCAAACTGGATCTTGTCGGGTGCGGCGATCGGGCCGATTTCGGCACGCACATGTTTCACCAGGTCCTGGCGAAGCGTGTCCGTTCCTTCGTGTCCGGCCATCAGCGTCACATAGCAATAGATGCCCTGGCCCTTGATCGGGTGGGGGTAACCGACGACCGCGGCTTCCGAAACCAGATTGTGCGAGACAAGCGCGGATTCCACCTCCGCGGTGCCGAGCCGGTGGCCAGAGACGTTAAGCACGTCGTCGACGCGGCCAGTGATCCAGTAATAGCCGTCCGCATCGCGCCGGCAGCCGTCGCCGGTGAAATATTTCCCCTTGTAGGTGGAGAAATAGGTCTGGATGAAGCGGTCGTGATCGCCATAGACCGTGCGCATCTGGCCCGGCCAGCTGTCGGTAATGCAGAGATTGCCGTCGGCGGCCCCTTCCAGCACCTTGCCTTCATTGTCGACCAGTTCAGGCTTGATGCCGAAGAACGGCACTGTCGCAGAACCAGGTTTCAGATCGATGGCGCCGGGCAGCGGCGTGATCATGTGGCCGCCGGTTTCAGTCTGCCACCAGGTATCGATGACCGGGCAGCGCTTGTCGCCAACCACATTGTAATACCATTCCCAGGCTTCCGGATTGATCGGTTCGCCCACAGTGCCGAGCAGCCGCAGCGACGAGCGCGAGGAGCGGGTGACGAAATCGTCGCCGGCCCCCATCAGCGAGCGGATCGCCGTCGGCGCGGTATAGAAGATATTGACCTTGTGTTTGTCGATGACTTCCCAGAAGCGGCCCTGATCGGGGAAATTCGGCACGCCCTCGAACATCAGCGTCGTCGCGCAATTGGCGAGCGGCCCGTAGACGATATAGGAGTGACCGGTGACCCAGCCGACATCGGCAGTGCACCAATAGACGTCGCCGTCATGGTAGTCGAAGACATATTCATGCGTCATCGCCGCATAGACGAGATAACCGCCGGTCGTGTGCAGCACACCCTTCGGCTTGCCTGTGGAGCCTGAGGTATAAAGAATGAAGAGTGGATCTTCCGCCTTCATCTTCACCGGCGGGCATTCCGGCTTCACCGTGGCGATTTCCTGGTGATGCCAGAGATCGCGGCCTGGCGCCCAGCCGGTCTTGCCGCCGGTGCGGCGCACCACCAGCACCTTGCTGACATGCACATGCTGGCGAGCGGCGATATGGATCGCCGTATCGGTATTGTCCTTCAGCGGCACCGGCTTGCCGCCGCGCAAACCTTCGTCGCAGGTGATCACGAAGGTTGATTCACAGTCGACGATACGCCCGGCCAGCGCCTCGGGCGAGAAGCCGCCGAAGACCACCGAATGCACCGCGCCGATGCGGGCGCAAGCGAGCATCGCGTAAGCCGCTTCCGGGATCATCGGCATATAGATGGTAACGCGATCACCCTTCTTGACGCCATGCTTCTTCAACACGTTCGCCATCCGGCAGACATGTTCGTACAGCTCGTTATAGGTGACCTTCTTGTCGATATAGGGATTGTCGCCCTCCCAGATGATCGCCACCTGGTCGCCGTTGGTCTTCAAATGGCGATCGATGCAATTATAGGAGACGTTGGTCTGACCGTCTTCGAACCACTTGATCGAAACCTTACCGGTAAAGGACGTGTTCTTGACCTTGGTATAGGGCTTGAACCAGTCGATCCGCTTGCCGTGTTTGCCCCAGAATTTGTCCGGGTTCTCGACGCTTTCCTCGTACCATTTCAGGTACTTTTCCTTATCGATCAGGGCGCGCGCCTTCACCGGCTTCGTGACCGGATAGATCTTCTCCGACATGCAACTCCTCCTCATGGGACATGCGACGGGCCGCCTGAGTTTAGGGCCCGGATTTCAAAACACGGCAATTCATAGCAGCTCGCATCGTGGCGGCAATTAGACAAAGGTCATTTCATTTCGGAAGAATTGCAATTCTGCGACAGTGCGGTTATATAGCGCCATATTTCCCGGACATTGTGGTGACAATCCACGGACCGCGACCGGCGCGGACGATAGAAGGACTATATCCATGGCTCAAACACTGCTCATGCCGAAGGCGACTGCCATCTGGCTTGTCGACAACACGGCACTGTCTTTCGATCAGATCGCGCAGTTCTGCAAACTGCATCCGCTCGAAGTCAAGGCGATCGCCGATGGCGAAGCCGCGCAGGGCATCAAGGGCCTCGACCCGATCTCGACCGGACAGCTGTCCCGCGACGAGATCGCCCGCGCCGAAGCCAATCCGAACCACAAGCTGAAGCTTTCCGAACCGAAGGTGCGGGTGCCGGAATCCAAGCGCCGCGGCCCGCGTTATACCCCAGTTTCCAAGCGTCAGGACCGTCCGAACGCCATTCTCTGGCTCGTTCGCAACCATCCGGAGCTGAAGGACGCGCAGATTTCCCGCCTCGTCGGCACCACGAAATCCACCATAGAGCAGATCCGCGAGCGCACCCACTGGAACTCCGCCAACCTGGCGCCGATGGATCCGGTCACGCTCGGCCTCTGCAGCCAGATCGATCTCGACATGGAAGTGGAAAAGGCCTCCAAGGGCCGTCCGCTGCCAACCGCCGCCGAGCTTGGCGCGACACTGCAATCGGCCCAGGAAACCGAGCGCCTGACCCCGAGCTACGAGCGCGAGGAGGAAAAGGAAAAGGAAATCGACGCCGACGCCGTCTTCCGCAAGCTGAGCTCGTTGCGCTCGGCGCCGAAGAACGAGGACGACGACGATCAGTACTGAGAGATCGACGATCTCATAAAAAACCCCGCCGGTATGAGCTGACCGGCGGGGTTTTTGTTGCGGATTAGCTGCGGAACAGGGTGAGGATGTTCTGCGCCGAGCTGTTGGCGATCGACAGCGACTGGACGGCGAGCTGCTGCTGCGTCTGCAGTGCCGACAGCTTGCTCGATTCCTCTTCCATATCGGCATCGACCAGGCGGCCGATGCCGGAGTCGATCGAATCGTGAAGACCGCTGACGAAATTTTCCTGCAGCTGGATCCGGGTCGAGATCGAGCCGAGCGCCGAACCGGCGGCCGTCATGGCACCCAAAACCAGTTCGACGCCGGTCAGGGCTGAATCGAGCTGGCCCTGGGTGAAACCGGTAATGTCGAGATCATAGATCGACGCCATAACGATGAAGGTACCGCCATAGGTTCCGTTGAAGGCCGTGCCGATGATCCCGCTGCTCGTCTCGATCGCACCGGTGCTCGTCATACCGAAGAGCACATTTCCAAGCGAGCCCGAATCGAGCACATAGTCCGTCGTCTTGACCGAAACGGCATTGCTGCCATCACGCACGAAGGAGGAAACCACGCTCTTCGTGCCGTCGGCGCCGGCGACCCAGTTTTCGCCGGAGAAAGACGCCGATTGGGCGATGCTGAGCAGCTGTTCCTGCAGCTGGTCGAGCTCCTGCTGGATCTTCGTCTTGTCGACGCCCTTTTCCGTGGCGGCAACGATCTTCGCCTTGATTTCACTGACGATGTCGAGCGCGCTGTCCATGGCCGAATAGGCGGTGTCGACCTTGGCCGCGCCAAGCCCGAGCGCATCGGAGACGGCCGAAAGCGCCTTGTTGTCCGAGCGCATGGTCGTAGCAATCGACCAGTAGGCAGCATTGTCGGATGCCTTTTCGACACGATAACCCGAGGATACGCGACCCTGGGTGTCTTTGAGGCTGTCGTTTACGCCGCGCAAAGTCTGCAGCGCTGCCATGGCAGCGTTGTTGGTAAGGATGCTTGTCATGATCCGTTCCACAATCTTTGGAGAAAGGGCATTCCGGACTACAGCGCCGCGCATCTTTCAGACGCGCAAAGGACACTGTAGCACTTCAACTGCCGCATAATTTTGCCCTTAAATCGATGCCGATTTGAGGAGTTATGCAGCAGGCCGGTAACGGCGATCGCGTCATGCAAAGCCTGCTATGCAAGCTATTGCCGTTAACAAACCCTTGCATCACATGGTTAACAATTCCTCAATTGGGCTTACGGAATGTTTAATTTCACATCGGCAGAGAGCCCAAACCACGCCGGCGCAGCGCCTCGGCGATTTCCTCCAAAATCGTTGGATCATCAATGGTTGCGGGCATTTTCCAGGGTATACCGTCGGCGATTTTCTGCATCGTGCCGCGCAGGATCTTGCCCGAGCGTGTCTTCGGCAACCGGTTAACAGTGATGGCCATCTTGAAGGCGGCAACAGGCCCGATCTGATCGCGAATCATCGCCACCACCTCTGATTCGATCGCCGTCACCTCGCGCGAAACATTCCGTTTCAGCACCAGGAATCCACATGGCACCTGACCCTTCAACCTGTCGATCACGCCGATGACCGCGCATTCGGCGACATCGGGATGACGCGCGCAGACCTCCTCCATCGCCCCGGTGGAGAGCCGGTGACCGGCGCAATTGATGATGTCGTCGGTGCGCGACATGATGAAGAGATAGCCGTCCTCGTCGATATAGCCGGCATCGGCGGTCTTGTAAGTGCCGGGAAACTCGTCGAGATAGACCGACCGGAAACGGCCGTCCGCATTCCAGAGGGTCGGCAGACAGCCCGGCGGCAAGGGAAGGTTTATGACGATATTGCCGAGCGTTCCCGCCTCGATCGGATGGCCGGCATCATCGAGCACGGCGATGTCATAGCCGGGCATCGGCAGCGCCGGCGAACCGTGCTTGACGGGAAGGGCGCCGAGGCCGAGCGGATTGGCGGCGATCGGCCAGCCGGTCTCCGTCTGCCACCAGTGATCGATGACGGGTATGGCGAGCATGCGCTCCGCCCATTTCAGCGTCTCCGGGTCCGCCCTCTCGCCGGCAAGAAACAGCGCCCGCAGATCCGGCATCGGATACTGCCGCAGCAGCTCGCCGTCGCCGTCCTCCCGCCGAATAGCGCGGAACGCCGTCGGCGCGGTGAAGAGCACCCGCACATGATATTCCGAAACAACACGCCAGAACGCGCCGGCATCCGGCGTCCCGACCGGTTTTCCCTCGAAGATCAGGGTGGTGACGCCCGAAATCAGCGGGGCATAGACAATATAGGAGTGCCCGACGACCCAGCCGATATCCGAAGCCGTCCAAAAGACCTCACCCGGCTTCAAGCCGTAGATATTCCGCATCGACCAGTTGAGCGCGACCATATGGCCGCCATTGTCGCGCACGACGCCCTTCGGCTGGCCGGTGGTGCCGGAGGTATAAAGGATATAGAGCGGATCGGTCGCCTTGACGGGAACACAGGCGATCTCGGCGCCGCGATGCTGCGCCACCGCCGCCTCGAAATCCTGATCGCGGCCGCTGACGAGATCCGCCCGAAGCTCCGGCCGCTGCAGCACCAGACAGCGCTCCGGCTTCGAACGCGCCAACGTGAGCGCCTGGTCGACCAGGGGCTTATAGGCGACGATGCGGCCGGGCTCGAGCCCGCAGCTCGCGGTGATCACCAGCTTGGCACCGCAATCATCGATGCGGGCAGCAAGCTCGCTGGCGGCAAAACCACCGAAGACGACGGAGTGAACCGCACCGATGCGGGCGCAGGCGAGCATCGAAAACACCGCCTGCGGCACCATCGGCATATAGAGGATCACGCGATCGCCCCGACCGATCCCGAGATCAACAAGCGTCGCGGCGATGGCCTTCACTTCGTGAAGCACTTCGTCGTAGGTGAAACGGCGCTTCTCGCCGGTCATCGCACTGTCGAAGATAACAGCCGTCTCACCACCGCGCCCGGCAGTCACATGCCGATCGAGGCAATTGTGGCAGGTATTGGTTTCAGCCCCTGAGAACCAGCGGCCATAGACGCCTTCCTCGGGCGAAAATACCCGCTCGGGCGGTTTGAACCAGTCGATCTCGGCAGCGGCTTCGCGCCAGAAGGCTTCGGGATCCCGTTTCCAGGCAGCATAAGCCTGATGATAGCCGTTCTGCATCTGCTCCTCCCCAGGATATGCAAACCTCGATATCAATCTAGGCAGCAGTGACGGGAACGGGAAGCCCGACCAAAGCAGAGTATCAGCGGGCGCCGAAAATCGCCGATCCCACGCGCACGCTGGTGGCGCCGAAGGCGATCGCCGTCTCGTAGTCCCCCGACATGCCCATGGACAGTTTTTCAACGCCGCATTTGAGCGCGAGCTTCGCCAGCAGGGCGAAATGCGGCCCGGGATTTTCCTCGGCCGGGGGAATACACATCAGACCTTCGATGGAAAGACCGAGCTCGTCGCGGCAAAGGCTGACGAAGGCAGGCGTATCGTCAGGCGCGATGCCGGCCTTCTGCGGCTCGAGCCCGGTATTGACCTGGACGTAGAGCCGCGGCCTCTTGTCTTGCCGCTTCATCTCCTCGGCAAGCGCGCGGGCGATCTTTTCCCGATCCACCGTCTCGATGACGTCAAAAAGCGCCACCGCGTCGGCCGCCTTGTTCGATTGCAGCGGTCCGATCAGGTGCAGCACGATTTCCGGCCGCTCGGTCTTCAGCGCCGGCCACTTACCCTGGCTCTCCTGCACCCGGTTCTCGCCGAAGACGCGCTGCCCAGCGTCGATGGCCGGGCGGATCGCCTCCGCTTCGAAGGTCTTCGACACCGCGACGAGCTCAACGGAACCCGCAGGGCGGGCTGCCTGGCGTTCACCAGCCGCAATCCGCGACCGCACGTCGTTCAAGCGCTCTTGAAGTTCCATCGTTCTGCCTCGACATACCAGCATGAAAGGATTGGCAATGAACTAACCAGCCAATCTGTGCTTGCCAAGACCCGCTCTCGCGAAATCGCTCGAGCCAGGATGAAGATCGGACGCTTGCAGCGCCTGCAAAACTTGACGCTACCGTGGTTTCATGGTGAAGGTCTCGACCAACCTCCCCTGATTTTCCGGAATTTCGAATACCATGGCCACCGAACGTTATAATCCGCGCGATGCCGAGCCCCGCTGGCAGCAGAAATGGAACGAAGACAAGGTCTTCGAGACCGACAATTCAGATCCGCGCGAAAAATATTACGTCCTCGAAATGTTCCCCTATCCGTCGGGGCGCATCCATATGGGCCACGTCCGCAACTACGCCATGGGCGATGTCGTCGCCCGCTACAAGCGCGCCCGCGGTTACAACGTTCTGCATCCGATGGGTTGGGACGCCTTCGGCATGCCGGCGGAGAACGCCGCCATGGAGCGCGGCGTGCACCCGGCCTCCTGGACCCACCAGAATATCGGCTCGATGAAGGCGCAGCTGAAGGCCATGGGGCTTTCGCTGGACTGGAGCCGCGAATTCGCCACCTGCGACGTCGAATATTACCAGCACCAGCAGCATCTCTTCCTGGATTTCCTGGAAAAGGGCCTGGTCTACCGCAAGCAGTCGAAGGTCAACTGGGATCCGGTCGACAATACCGTGCTCGCCAACGAGCAGGTGATCGATGGCCGCGGCTGGCGCTCCGGCGCACTGGTCGAACAGCGCGAACTGACGCAATGGTTCTTCAAGATCACCGATTTCAGCCAGGATCTGCTCGACGCACTGGATACGCTCGACCAGTGGCCGGAAAAAGTGCGCCTGATGCAGAAGAACTGGATCGGCCGCTCGGAAGGCCTGACGATCCGCTGGGAGATCGTAGCGGAAACGGCACCGGCCGGTGAAACCGAGATCACCGTCTATACGACCCGGCCGGACACGCTGTTCGGCGCCTCCTTCCTGGCGATTGCCGCCGATCATCCGCTGGCAAAGGATGCCGCCGCAAAGAATGCCGATATCGAGGCTTTCTGCGAGGAGTGCCGCCGCGCCGGTACCTCGCTCGCCGCTCTCGAGACCGCCGAGAAGAAGGGCATGGATACCGGCATCCGCGTCCGCCATCCGCTTGATCCCTCCTGGGAGCTGCCCGTCTATGTCGCCAATTTCGTGCTGATGGATTACGGCACCGGCGCGATCTTCGGCTGCCCCTCGGGCGACCAGCGCGACCTCGATTTTGCCCGGAAATATGGCCTTCCGGTCGTGGCCGTCGTTATGCCCCAAGATGGCGACGCGGCGAGCTTCTCGGTCGGCGATACCGCCTATGACGGCGATGGCGTCATGATCAATTCGCGCTTCCTCGACGGCAAGACGACTGAGGAAGCCTTCAATATCGTTGCCGACCGGCTGTCGGCCGCTTCGCTCGGCAATACGCCGCAGGGTGAGCGCAAGGTCAATTTCCGTCTGCGCGACTGGGGCATTTCCCGGCAGCGTTATTGGGGCTGCCCGATCCCGGTCATCCATTGCGATGATTGCGGCGTCGTGCCGGTGCCGAAGAAGGACCTCCCGGTCAAGCTGCCCGACGACGTCACCTTCGACCAGCCGGGCAATCCGCTCGACCGTCATCCGACCTGGCGGCATGTCTCCTGCCCAACCTGCGGCAAGGACGCCCGCCGCGAGACGGATACGATGGATACCTTCGTCGATTCGAGCTGGTACTTCACTCGCTTCACCGCCCCTTGGGAGGCAAAGCCAACCGATCCTGAGGCGGCTAACCGTTGGCTGCCGGTCGACCAGTATATCGGCGGCATCGAGCATGCGATCCTGCACCTGCTCTATTCCCGCTTCTTCACTCGCGCCATGCGCGAGACCGGCCATGTCGCCGCCACGGAGCCCTTCAAGGGTCTCTTCACCCAGGGCATGGTGGTGCATGAAACCTACAGCCGCGGTGCCGGGGGCAGCCGTGAGTGGGTGGCGCCGGCCGACATCCGCATCGAGGAGATCGACGGCAAACGCCGCGCCCTTCTACTGACAACGGGTGAGGAAATTGCCATCGGCTCGATCGAGAAGATGTCGAAATCGAAGAAGAACGTTGTCGATCCCGACGACATCATCGCTTCCTATGGCGCCGATACCGCCCGTTTCTTCGTTCTGTCCGACTCTCCGCCGGAGCGCGATGTCATCTGGTCCGAAGCCGGCGTCGAAGGCGCCCATCGTTTCACCCAGCGTCTGTGGCGGCTGATTGCCGAAGCCGCGGACGCACTGTCCGCCGTCGCGCCTGCGCCGGCAACCGAGGGGGAAGCACTGTCGATCTCCCAGGCCGCCCACAGGACCCTGAAGGCTGTCGAGAACGATTACGACAAGCTCTGGTTCAACAAGGCCGTTGCCAGGATCTATGAGCTGGTGAATGCGCTGGCCGCGCCGATGACGAGAGTTGCGGCGGGCGAGGGTGATGCCACCTATCGCGCGGCAGTGCGCAATGCCGCCGAGATCCTGATCCAGCTTGTCGCGCCGATGACGCCGCATCTGGCTGAGGAATGCTGGACCGCTCTCGGCAATGAAGGGCTGCTTGCCCGGACCGGCTGGCCGCAATACGACGAAACGCTGGTTATCGAAAATGATGTCGTCCTGCCGGTCCAGATCAACGGCAAGAAACGCGCTGAATTGACAATTTCTCGCGACGCAGATCAGAATGCCGTCACCAACGCCGTGCTGGATCTGGATGCGGTGAAGAACGCGCTGAACGGACAGGCACCGAAAAAGATCATCGTGGTTCCCCAAAGGATTGTGAACATTGTCGTCTGATATCGCTTGCAAGCTGGCTCGCAACGCCGGCATCGCCATGATCCTTGCCTCGGCGGCTTTTCTCTCTGCCTGCCAGGTCCGGCCGCTTTATTCGGAAAGTTCCGGTCTCACCGAAAAGCTGGCCGCGGTCGGCTTTTCCCCGGCGGGCAGCCGGATCGAGCAGCAGGTCCGTAATCATTTGATCTTCATGGCGTCGCGTGGTGCCGGCGAACCTGAAAAACCGGACTATCAGGTCGATCTGCACGTCACTTCATCCGTGGCCGATACGCTGCTGACGGATTCGGCCGATACGTCGCGTGCCGGTCGTGTCACCGTCAGCGTTACCTACACGCTGCGCGCGGCAACCGATAACCACGTCATCAAGGCCGGCAGCCGCTCGACCACAGCACTGGTAGATTTCCCCGACCAGGAGTTCGCCAAGCAGCGGGCAATCCGCGATGCCCAGAACCGCGCGGCCGATCAGGTGGCGGAATTCGTCGGGGCCGATATCGCCGCTGCGCTCAGCCGCTGAGGGCGGGGATGTGGCGGAGATAAAATCCCACGAATTCGAAACATTCCTGCAGAAATCGGCGCGGAACTATCGGATCTTTGTCATTTACGGACCCGACCGCGGTCTGGTGTCCGAGCGGGCCGGTCAGTTGGCCACTAAGACCGGTGTGGCCCTTGATGATCCCTTCTCACTGACCAAACTCGATATCGGCGACCTGCAGAAGGATCCCGGACGGTTGGTCGACGAGGCCCAATCTATCGGACTGTTCGGTGGTGAGAAGCTGATCTGGATCCGCGGCGCCGCCAACGAAAAATATCTTGTCGACCCCTTGGCGCTGCTGGCCGAAAAGCCACTCGAAGCCGCCCATCTGATCGTCGAAGCCGGTGACTTAAAGAAGGGTTCGCTGCTACGCAAGACCGCCGAGGCAGCGCGATCGATCATGACGATCCCGTCTTATGCCGATGACAGCCGCGCCCTGAACACTCTGATCGATGCCGAATTGAGCGCAGAAAAGCTCGGCATCACGCCGGCCGCGCGCCAAGCTCTAATCGCCCTGATCGGGGGCGACCGCATCGCTTCACGCAACGAGGTGCGCAAGCTTGCGCTCTATTGCCGCGGCTTTCCGACGGTCGAAGAACATCACGTTACCGAAATAATCGGCGACGCCAGTGCGACATCCGTTGACGATGCCGTCGACGCCATTTTGAGCGGCGATCTCAACGGTTTTCTGCACGCAATGCAGAAGATCAGCAGCTCCAAAACCGCGATTTTTCTCGTGTTGCAGGCATGCCTGAAGCAGTTCCAGCTTCTCGATACCATGCGGGCCGAAATGGAAGAGAAGCACCTGCAGGCGCCTCAGATCATGCAGACGATGGGCCGTCATTTGCATTTCCGCCGCAAGCCGATCATCGAACAGGCATTGCGCCAATGGACCGCGGAAGCCATCGCGCGTGAATCCAACCGCCTGCAGGCCGCCATTCTGCAAAGCCGCCGGCGACAGGTGCTGGAGGATAGCGTGGCGATGCAAACACTTCTGTCCACGACCCTTCAATCCGGCCGCAAATCCGCCTGACCGAGTTTCATCAATGCATGTCGTTATCCCGGAACTGCTGCGCAGCTCCGGCAACTTGCATTAACGTCTTTCGAGCAGACGGCAGATTTCCTCGAGCTGCTCCAGCGACTTGTAGGAAATTTTGATCTGGCCGCCGCTCGTCTTGTGATTGATTGCAACATCGAGGCCGAGTGCATCGGACAGCGTCCGCTCCAGGGCCAGCGTGTCTGAATCCTTCTGATCTCGCCGCGAGGCGGCCAGCTGCGGCTCGGATTGAGCTTTGATATTGTTTTGCGCCAGCTTTTCCGCATCGCGCACCGACATGCCTTTGGCAACGATGGTGCGAGCAAGACCTGCTGGATCCGGCGTCGAAACCAGTGCGCGCGCATGCCCGGCCGACAAGCTGCCGGCGGCCAGCAGATCGCGAACCGGATCGGGCAGCTTCAGCAGCCGCAACGAGTTTGCAACGTGGCTGCGGCTCTTGCCGATGATTTCGCCGAGGTCGTTTTGCGTATAACCATATTCGGCAATCAGCTGCTCGTAACCCAGAGCCTCTTCGAGGGGATTGAGATCGGCGCGCTGTACGTTTTCGACAATGGCGATCTCCAGCGCCGTCTTGTCATCCACATCCCGGACAATCACGGGGATCTCGATCAACCCAGCCAATTGGGCGGCACGCCAGCGTCGCTCGCCGGCGATGATCTCGTATCGATCGCGATCCATTGTCCGCACGACGATCGGCTGCACGATACCGTGCTGGCGAATGGAGCTGGCGAGATCGTGCAGTTCGGTGTCATCGAAGAAACGACGAGGATTGCGCGGATTGCGGCTGACGAACTCGATGGGGATCATTCTGTCGGCGCTGATCGCCCGCTCGGCTTCCACCGGGACAGGCTGATCCATTTCGCCAATCAGCGCCGCAAGGCCACGGCCCAATCGCCTTTTCGATACATCGTCATTCATGATCCAAACTCACCCCTGCAATGATAGTTACGCTGCCAGCCGCTGGCGCTCGCGTTGAATGACCTCCGAGGCCAGCTGCAGATAGGCCTGACTGCCCGCGCATTTCAGATCATAGAGAATGGCTGGCTTGCCGTAGGAGGGCGCCTCGGAGACCCGTACGTTGCGCGGAATTAACGTGTGGTAAACCTTTTCACCGAGATGTGTGCGCACATCATTGACCACTTGCTGGGCAAGATTGTTGCGCGCATCGAACATCGTCAAGACGATCCCCTGGATATCCAGACGCGGGTTCACCGTCCTGCGAACCTGGCTGACGGTCTCGAGCAATTGGCTCAACCCTTCCAGCGCGAAGAATTCGCACTGCAGCGGCACCAGCACCGAATGGGCTGCCGCCATCGCATTCATCGTCAGCAGGTTGAACGAGGGCGGGCAATCCAGGAGAATATACGAAAATGCCATGGCTTCGGGCGACGACAGCGCCTTGCGCAATTTGAATACCCGATCGCTCTGCTGCGAGATCTCCATCTCGACACCGAGCAGATCCATCGTCGAAGGAACGATGAAAAGATTGGGCACGGCGGTTTCGAGCGTCACTTCGGTTATTCCACGCTCGCCGATCATCAGGTCGTACGAGGAGAGCTTGCGGTCCCGACGGTCGATGCCAAGACCAGTGCTGGCATTGCCCTGCGGATCGAGATCGACGATCAGGACACGCTCGCCAATAGCAGCGAGCGCTGTTGCCAGGTTGATAGCGGTGGTCGTTTTGCCAACGCCACCCTTTTGATTTGCGATGGTGATAATCCGATGTCGTTCGCCAGCCATTGCCGCAATATCCGATCTGTTAAACCAAGCGCCGGAGATTCGATATTTCCAGAATGACAGATTCCTGCTCGACGGCGCTACTATGTTCTAACAGATCGAATTCCCACCGACCACGTGCTTTGTCGATTTCCCTCAGGTAATCCCGGCCTTTATGAAAAAAGCCGCGGCAATCTTTTTCGCCCAGCATCCAGGGAGCAGAATATTCGAGGAGTCTGTCAAGATCGGCGAGCGCCCGGGCCGAAATCGCCCCGCATTCCCCGATCTCCGCATGGGCATCTTCGATCCGGCTGCTGTGCACGCTGCCGCGGGCATTTGTTTCCCGCAGCGCTGTTCGGAGGAAAGCGGCCTTCTTGTGATTGCTCTCGACCAGATGCACCCATCCGTCCTTCAGTTCGGCCAGGAAGATCGCCGTGATGACGCCGGGAAAACCGCCGCCGCTTCCGAGGTCGGCCCAGATCACCGGCTTGGGATGGATTTGAAACACTTGGCTGCTGTCGGCGATGTGCCGGTTCCAGAGATCGTCGAGCGTCGACGGCGCCACCAGGTTGATGGTTTTTGCCCATTTCTGAAAGAGCGCCGAGAAGTGTTGAAGCCGTTCCTGTGTTTCACGTGAAACACGTAAACCGTTTAATTCCATTCTTACTCTCAATATCTTGTATCTAGGCGCTATATCGCTCGGAGGTGTTGCGCCGACGCAGATGCACGAGCAACAGCGCGACGGCCGCCGGAGTCATCCCTTCAACGATTGCGGCCTGGGCAATATTGAAAGGGCGAGCAGCGCCGAGCTTGGCCTTAAGCTCGTTCGAAAGGCCGGACAGCGCCGCATAGTCGAAATCAGCCGGTATATGCCGGTCCTCGTCGCGCTGCTGATCGGCGATCGCCGCGGCCTGCCGGTCGAGGTAGACCGAATAGCCCGCTTCGATTTGCAATGCCTCCGCGACTTTCCCGGAAATCGCCCCCAGCTCTTCAGGCCACACCTTTCGCAGGATATCAAAATCATAGTTCGGATAGGAGAGCAGGTCATAAGCCGTTCGGCGCTGGCCGTCGAGATTGATGTTCAAACCGACGCGCCGCGCCTCGTTCGGCGTCAACGTCAATGACTGCAGAAGCATCCGACCCGCTTCGATTTCTGTCTGATAGCGTGTGAATCGCTGTTTTCGTTCGCCGCTCACACATCCGAGCTGCATCGCCAACGGCGTTAGCCGCATATCGGCATTGTCTGCCCTTAGCGTCAGCCGATATTCCGCGCGCGATGTAAACATTCGGTACGGTTCCGTAACGCCGCGCGATGTCAGATCATCAATCATCACGCCGATATAGGAATTTGTACGGCTGAAATGAAACGGATCCGAATCGCTGCTTCGCAATGCAGCATTCAACCCGGCGGCCAAGCCTTGGGCGGCCGCTTCCTCGTAACCGGTCGTGCCATTGATCTGACCCGCGAGAAAAAGGCCGCTCAGCCGTTTGACCTCGAGCGAGGGTGTCAGCTCTCTCGGATCGACATGATCATATTCGATCGCGTAACCCGGCTGAATGATTCTCGCCCTCTCAAGCCCGGGAATCGTCTTGATGAATTCGGCCTGGACCTCTGCCGGCAGAGATGTCGAGATCCCGTTTGGATAGACGGTATCATCGTCGAGACCTTCCGGCTCAAGAAAGACCTGATGTCCGTCCCGCTCTCCGAACTTAACGAGCTTGTCTTCGATCGACGGACAATAGCGCGGACCCACGCCTTCGATCTGGCCGGAATACATGGCAGACCGCATGATGTTGTCGACGATGATGCGGTGTGTCGCCTCGGTCGTCCGGGTGACCCCACATTCGATCTGCGGAGTGGTAATTGCATCGGTCATCAGCGAAAAGGGGACAAGCTCCTCGTCGGGCCCCTGTCGGCCAACGGCCTGCCAGTCGATGGTCTTTCCCTCCAACCGCGCCGGTGTCCCGGTCTTCAACCGTCCCAGCCGCAATCCAAGCCTGGCCAGGGTGGCCGACAGCCCAATCGACGGTGCTTCACCAACGCGACCAGCCGGCGTCTTCTCTGAACCGATATGAATGAGGCCGCGAAGAAAGGTCCCGGTCGTCAGTACAACGGCCGCCGCTCCAAGCACGCGGCCGTCCTGCATGATCACCCCGGCCACGCGGCCATCGACGACCTTCACATCAAAGGCGTCGCCTTCGACGATATCCAGACCGGCAGTGGCCTCGATCGCCGCCAACATCGCCAAACGATAAAGTTTTCGATCGGCCTGGGTCCGCGGTCCGCGCACGGCCGCGCCTTTTTTCTTGTTCAGCATCCTGAACTGGATGCCGGCGACATCGGCGACGCGCCCCATGAGCCCGTCCATCGCGTCGATCTCGCGAACCAAATGGCCCTTGCCGAGCCCGCCGATTGCCGGATTGCAGGACATCACCCCGATCGTATCGCGTCTATGTGTCACCAAAGCGGTTTTGGCGCCAAGGCGCGCGGCCGCACTGGCGGCTTCCGACCCCGCATGGCCGCCACCGATCACAATGACATCATAGACATTATCGGACATCCGATACTCCAACTCACCCGTCGTTTCAGGTGAAACCGAGGCATAAACCCCGGTGTTTCACGTGAATCACTTGCCGATACAAAACTCTGAGAAGATTACGCCGAGCAGCTGCTCGACATCCACTCTGCCGGTAATTCTGCCCAAATAGTCCGCAGCAATGCGAAGCTGTTCGGTGCGCAGCTCAAGATTGACATCCGTCGCCGAGATGGCGTTCTCAAGCGCCGCCAAACATTTCGCCAGCGAATCCTTATGCCGTTGGCGGCTGGGAATTGCCATGGACAGGCCGGTAAGCCGCGTCGCAACGCTGTTGCCGATCACCTGCCGCAATTCCAACAAGCCGTCACCCGTTGTCGTCGAGATCTGCAGGTCGTAATGACCCGAGACGACATCGACGAGATCCTTCTTCGTCCCGACAGTAACATGTGGCGAAGCCTGGTCCAAGTCGTCAGGGAGCAGGGGGTTTGTCATGTCGACTAGCAGCAGCACCAGATCGGCATCACGGAGCGCGACACGTGCGCGCCGCACGCCCTCCATCTCGACCCGGTCATCCGCCTCGCGAAGACCCGCCGTGTCATAAAGCTTGATCAGGTAGCCATCAATATCGAAATCGACCTGCAGGACATCGCGGGTGGTTCCGGCGATATCCGTGACAATCGCCACGTCGCGTCGCGCGAGAGCGTTCAGCAGGCTGGATTTCCCCGCGTTCGGCGCCCCGGCGATGACCACCTTGAAGCCGTCCCGGATAATCTCTCCCGCCGAGGCTGCCGACAGGTGCTGCCCGATATCATGGTGTAGCCTTTCCATCTCAGCCCAGACCATGTCGGATACTGAGCCCGGAACATCATCCTCGTCGGGAAAATCAAGTTCCGCCTCGATCAGCGCGCGGGCGCGCGTTAATCGTTTCGCCCACGAATCGTAAATCAGGGAAAGCCCGCCGGCACTCTGTTCGACCGCAAGACGCCGCTGCATCTCGGTCTCGGCGCCGATAAGATCGGCCAGGCCTTCGGCTTCGACGAGATCGAGCTTACCGTTTTCAAAAGCGCGGCGGGAGAACTCGCCCTCACCCGCCATCCGAACGCCTGGCATTTCACCAAGGGCCTCAAACAGCGCCGCCAGCACGGCTTTGCTGCCGTGCAGCTGAAGTTCGGCGACGTCTTCGCCGGTAAACGAGTGTGGCCCAGGAAAAAACAATACGAGGCCGCTGTCGATCGGCTGGTTGTTACGAGTCCGAATCGTTCGCCGTACGGCATATCGGGCTGTCGGCACTGATCCGACGAGCCTCGCCAATATGTCTTTGGTCAACGGGCCGCTGATTCGAACGACCGACACACCTGAGGGTGTGGCACCGCTCGATAGCGCATAGATCGTATCATGCAACATGGCCATATCGCCTGTTTCGGTTCGAGCCCGAATCGATCCTGCCAAACAGAAAAGCTGGCGACATCGTTCGGATGCCTCCAGCTTCTATAGGATGAATCCGGCTAAGGATTATGTATTCATCGAGTCGAAGAAGTCGGAATTGTTCTTCGTCTGCTTCAGCTTGTCGATCAGGAATTCGATCGCATCGGTCGTGCCCATCGGGGCCAGAATGCGGCGGAGGACGAAGATCTTCTGCAGATCCTGGCGCGGAACGAGCAGGTCTTCCTTACGCGTGCCGGACTTCAGAATGTCCATCGCCGGGAAGATACGCTTGTCGGCGACCTTGCGATCGAGGACGATTTCCGAGTTGCCGGTACCCTTGAACTCTTCGAAGATGACTTCGTCCATGCGGCTGCCGGTATCGATCAGCGCGGTGGCGATAATCGTCAGCGAACCGCCTTCCTCGATGTTGCGGGCAGCACCGAAGAAACGCTTCGGCCGCTGCAGGGCGTTGGCGTCGACACCGCCGGTCAGGACCTTGCCTGAGGAGGGAACGACGGTGTTGTAGGCACGACCGAGACGGGTGATCGAATCGAGCAGGATAACGACGTCGCGGCCATGCTCGACAAGGCGCTTCGCCTTTTCGATGACCATCTCCGCCACCTGGACGTGGCGCACGGCCGGTTCATCGAAGGTCGAGGAGATGACCTCGCCGCGGACGGAACGCTGCATGTCGGTCACTTCCTCGGGGCGTTCATCGATCAGAAGAACGATGAGATAGCATTCCGGATGGTTTGCCGTGATCGAATGGGCGATATTCTGCAGCAGCACGGTCTTACCGGTGCGCGGCGGCGCGACGATCAGTCCGCGCTGGCCCTTGCCGAGCGGCGCCACCAGGTCGATGACGCGCGGCGACAGATCCTTGGAAGTGGGGATCTCGAGTTCCATCTTGAAACGCTCGTTCGGATAGAGCGGCGTCAGATTGTCGAAATGAACCTTGTGACGGATCTTTTCCGGATCGTCGAAATTGATGGTGTTGACTTTCAGCAGCGCGAAATAGCGCTCGCCTTCTTTGGGTCCCCGGATCGGCCCTTCGACCGTATCGCCTGTTTTGAGCGAGAACCGGCGAATCTGCGAGGGGGAGATATAGATATCGTCCGGACCCGGCAGGTAGTTTGCATTGGCCGAACGCAGAAAACCGAAACCATCCTGCAGAACCTCGACGACCCCTTCGCCGATAATTTCGACATCCTGGCTGGCAAGCATTTTGAGGATCGCAAACATCAGCTCCTGCTTGCGCATCGTGCTGGCATTCTCGACCTCGAGCGATTCGGCGAAAGCCAGAAGATCCGTCGGGGATTTGCTTTTAAGTTCCTGAAGCTTCATTTCAGCCATGAAGTGACCAATACTCTTTTCAATTTTGAAGGGGAAAGGCGATGTTGGGTCGTATTCGGTACCGCGAAAGGGCTCGCAGACGACTGAACTCTACACACATGCCACGTAGATGAGTTGCGCGGAAAATAGCGACTCGCAATCGCCGCCGCAAGAGGGCTGCTTAAAATGAAGCAAATTTAACCTGAGGGCGATTTTCGCCTCAGAACGGCTTCACCACGACAAGGATCACGATCACGATCATCAGCAAGGTCGGCGCTTCGTTCATGAAGCGCCAATAGCGCGCGGAGCGGCGATTTTCATCTTGCTCGAAGGCGCGGACCGCGCGGCTGAAAAACATATGAACACCGGTCAGCAGCACGACGAGGCCGATCTTGGCATGCAGCCAGCCGCCCTGGAATCCATAGACGGACCAGGCGAGATAGAGGCCGAAAATCCACGTCAGCATCATCGCCGGCGTCATGATGATCCGAAGCAGCCGGCGCTCCATCACCTTGAAGGTTTCCGATTGCACCGAGCCCGGTTCGGCATCGGTGTGGTAGATGAACAGCCGCGGCATATAGAACAACCCGGCCATCCAGGAAATCACCGCGATGATGTGCAGCGCCTTGATCCAGAGATAGAGATTATCAGGGTTCCAGGCGAAAAGCCCGACCGCCATCAGCGCGAAGAAAACCAGCGCAAAATGGGCGCGCCGGCGGGCATAGGCGCCGGGTCTGCGATCGGTCTGCCTTTCCATCGTCACTTCCCGCCTCGCATCTGGCCGCCCCGCACGCGATCGACCAGCAGGCGCACATGCTCGGGGTCGGCCTGCGGCGTGATGCCGTGGCCGAGATTGAAAATCAGCGGGCCATGGCCGAGATGCTGCAGAATATCGTCAATACCCTCTTCGAGCGCCCGCCCGCCGGCAACGACGCGCATCGGATCGAGATTGCCCTGCACCGGTCCGTCCTTCTGAAGTTCGGCGGCAAAGGCCAAAGGCACCGACCAGTCGAGGCCGATCGCATCGGCGCCCGTCTTCTGACGATAGTTCTTCAGCTGGTAACCGGCGCCCTTGGCAAAGGCGATGATGCGCGCCTGCGGCCGCTGCGATTTGACCGAAGCGATCATTCGCGCAACCGGCCGGATCGCGAACGCCTCGAACTCCCTCTCGCCGAGAACGCCAGCCCAGGAATCGAAGATCTGCACGGCATCGGCGCCGGCATCGATCTGGGCGACGAGATAATCGGCCGACACATCCGCAAGCAGCATCAGCAGCTGTTCGAAGGCGCGGGGATGTTTGTAGGCGAAGAGACGGGCAGGGGCCTGATCCGGCGTGCCGTGACCGGCGATCATATAGGTCGCAACCGTCCAGGGCGCCCCGCAGAAGCCGAGCAGCGTCGTCTCATCAGGCAACTCCTGGCGCAGCCGCCGCACCGTTTCCAGAACCGGTCTGAGATAATCGACGACCTCTTCCCCGTTCAATCGCCCGATACCGGCTTCATCGATTGGATCCATCTCAGGGCCATGACCCTCGGTGAACCGGACGTTCCGCTTCATTGCATCGGGAATAACCAGGATATCGGAAAACAGAATGGCGGCGTCAAAGCCATAACGGCGGATCGGCTGCAATGTCACTTCGACGGCATGATCGGGCGTATAACAGAGATCGAGGAAACTTCCGGCCTTTGCCCGTGTCTGCCGATATTCCGGGAGATAACGTCCCGCCTGTCTCATCAGCCAGAGAGGAGGAGGGGAGAGGCTTTCACCTTCGAGAACCCTCATGATCTTTCGGCGCGTGTCGCTCAAGCGCTTCTTCCCTATAAAAAATCAAAGATATTTTAAAAGGTTTCTATTTCTTAGAGTCGGTGTCTATCAAGGATTAAAATCCATCCACTGCCGATGCCATTTGTCGCGTGCTCGCAAAAAATATCGGAAGGATTTCGCCATTTCATCGAAAGTTCGGGGAGAAACCGAATCTGAAAATGATTCCAAATCCTTCCGGATCAATGATTTTTCTCGTGGCTGTGGATAAGCTGTGGACCTCATCTCGACAATTCAACCTCTTCCACATCGTCCACAGGGCCTGCCGAAACCGATCTGCAAAATTCGAAATGTGGATAAGGGGGCATGTTTTCCCTTGCCGGGAGATGCCTCGCCGCCTTAGCTCTGTTTCATCCAGTCTTTTCAACAGGCAGTGGAAAATAGCGTGGAGAACAGAACGAACTTCTTTCATCTGCATCTGATTTCTGACTCAACCGGGGAGACTCTGATCTCCGCCGGGCGCGCCGCATCGGCGCAGTTCAGATCCGCGCAGCCGATCGAACATGTCTATCCGCTGATCCGTAACCGCAAGCAGCTGCTGCCGGTTCTGCAGGCGATCGATGATGCCCCCGGCATCGTGCTCTATACGATCGTCGACCGGGAGCTTGCGAGCCTGATCGATGAACGCTGCGTCGAGATGGGTGTCGCCTCGGTGAATGTGCTGGAGCCGGTCATGAATGCGTTTCAGATCTATCTCGGTGCGCCGTCGCGCCGTCGGGTCGGTGCCCAGCATGTGATGAATGCCGGATACTTCGCGCGCATCGAAGCGTTGAATTTCACCATGGATCATGACGATGGCCAGATGCCGGACGATTATAATGACGCCGATGTCGTCATCATCGGCATCAGCCGCACGTCGAAAACACCGACCAGCATCTACCTTGCCAACCGCGGCATCAAGACGGCGAACATTCCGATCGTTTATGGCGTGCCGTTGCCGGAGAGCCTGTTCACGACGACCAAGCCGCTGATCGTCTGCCTGATCGCCACCACCGACCGTATCTCCCAGGTGCGGGAAAATCGCATCCTCGGCGCGACGCATGGCTTCGATCGTGAACACTACACCGATCGCGCCGCAATATCCGAGGAGCTGAAATATGCCCGCTCGCTCTGCGCTCGCCACAACTGGCCGCTGATCGACGTCACTCGCCGCTCCATCGAGGAAACCGCCGCGGCAATCGTTGCCCTGCGCCCAAAGCTGCGCTAAGCGCTGACCGGCAGCCGGTACGTCGAGGAGCCTATGACAACAAAACTCATCCTTGCATCGTCGAGCCCGTTTCGACGGATGCTGATGGAAAATGCCGGCCTATCCTTCGAGGCGCATGCCGCGCAGATCGATGAACGGGCGGTCGAAGCCCCGTTGGAAAAAGCTGGCGCTCAACCAGATGCCGTTGCTCTCGTTCTCGCCAGGGCCAAGGCCGAAGAGGTCAGCAGCCGTTTCCCCGATGGCCTGGTCATCGGTTCGGATCAGACGATGTCGCTCGGCGATCGCGTCTTCCATAAGCCCACGGATATGGTAGAGGCGGCCAATCACCTTCAGACTCTTTCGGGAGCAACCCACCGGTTGAACAGCGCTGTGGCAATCGTCCGCAACGGTGTTGTGGTGTGGGAACATCTCGCCCATGCCGATCTGACCATGCGGCCGCTGACGGCGGATTTCATTGGCCGGCACCTGGCCCGGGTCGGCAACAAGGCGCTCTCCAGCGTCGGCGCCTATCAATTGGA
This sequence comes from Rhizobium acidisoli, assembly GCF_002531755.2. NCBI lineage: Bacteria > Pseudomonadati > Pseudomonadota > Alphaproteobacteria > Hyphomicrobiales > Rhizobiaceae > Rhizobium > Rhizobium acidisoli. The sequence goes on from NZ_CP034998.1 coordinate 4,159,483, forward strand.
GGGGGAGGGCATCCAGCTGTTCGAGAAAATCGAAGGTGATTATTTCACCATTCTCGGCCTGCCGATGCTGCCGCTTCTGGAAAAATTACGAGACCTCGGAGCGATCGATGGGTGATTCACGTGAAACATTCGGGCCGAAAGCGTTTGTCACGGGCTTTCCGGTCAAGCATTCGCGCTCGCCGTTGATCCACGGATATTGGCTGAAGACGCTCGGCCTGCCAGGCAGCTATCGCGCCCATGAAGTGGCGCCCGAGGCCTTTGCCGATTTCATCGCTTCGCTGAAGGATGGCAGTTCCGGCTTTACCGGCGGCAATGTCACCATTCCCCACAAGGAACTGGCTTTCCGTCTCGCCGACAAGCCGGACGAACTATCGCACGAGCTCGGCGCCTCGAACACGCTTTGGCTGGACGATGGCCTGCTGCATGCGACGAACACCGACGGCCGCGGCTTCACCGCCAATCTCGACGAACGCCATCCGGGCTGGGACCGCCAGGACACGGCGGTCGTCTTTGGCGCCGGCGGCGCCAGCCGGGCGATCATCCAGGCGGTTCGTGATCGTGGTTTCAAGACGATTCACGTCGTCAACCGCACCGTCGAACGCGCCCGTGAACTGGCCGATCGCTTTGGTCCGAAGGTTGAGGCCCATCCGGCGGGTGCGCTTGTCGAGGTCATGAAAGGCGCCGGCCTCTTCATCAATACCACCTCGCTCGGCATGGACGGCGAAGCCGCACCCCAACTCGACTTCACCCCTCTTGCGGCTGGAGCCGTCGTCACCGATATCGTCTATATCCCCCTGAAGACGCCGATCCTGGCGCAGGCGCAAGAGCAGGGATTTCCGATCGTCGATGGTCTCGGCATGCTGTTGCATCAGGCCGTGCCGGGATTCGAAAAATGGTTCGGCAAGCGTCCTGTCGTCGACGCAGCACTGCGCGCGCTGATTATCGCCGATATGGAAGCACACTGATGCTGAAGATCGGACTGACCGGCTCCATCGGTATGGGAAAATCGACGGCGGGCAAGCTCTTTGCCGAGGCCGGGATCCCGCTGAACGATTCGGATGCCGTGGTCCACGATCTCTATGCCGGCGAGGCCGCACCCCTGGTGGATGCCGCCTTTCCCGGCACGATGAAGGATGGCGCCGTCGACCGGCACGAACTCGGCCGTCAGCTGGCGCTTGATCCCGGTGGCTTCAAACGCCTGGAAGCGATCGTCCATCCGCTGGTGCGCAAACGCGAGACGGAATTTTTAAAGCGGCAGCGCCGCGCCGGCACTGAGATGGTCGTGCTCGATATTCCGCTGCTCTTCGAAACCAACGCCTGGGAAAGAGTGGATGTCGTTGTCGTCGTCAGCGCCGGTCCACAGATTCAACGCGACAGGGTGCTTGCGCGCGAAGGCATGACCGAGGAAAAATTCGAAATGATTCTCTCACGCCAGACGCCGGACGCGGAAAAACGGCGCCGGGCGGATTATCTGATCGACAGCAGCGGCAGTATCGCGGAGACGAAGGAACGGGTGCTGGAGATTATCGCCGACCTGAAAACGCGGATTGACAAGGGAGATTTCCGGAATGCGTGAGATCATCTTCGATACGGAAACCACCGGCCTCGACAACCGCGCCGACCGCATCATCGAAATCGGCGGCATCGAGCTCTTCAATCATTTCCCGACCGGCAATGTGATCCATATCTACATCAATCCAGGCGATCAGAAGGTTCATCCGGATGCGCTCGCCGTGCACGGCATCACCGACGAATTCCTGAAGGACAAGAAACCCTTCGCCGAGGTCGCCGAGGAAATCCTGACCTTCTTCGGCGACGCCAAGTGGATTGCCCACAACGCCACCTTCGATATGGGCTTCATCAACGCCGAATTGGCGCGGATCGGTTTGCCGCCGATCCTGCCGGAGCGGGTGCTTGACACCCTGTCGATGGCGCGGCGCAAACATCCGATGGGGCCGAATTCGCTCGACGCGCTCTGCCGGCGTTACGGCATCGACAATTCGCACCGCACCAAACACGGCGCGCTGCTCGACTCCGAACTGCTCGCCGAAGTCTATATCGAGATGATCGGCGGCAGGCAGGCAGCTTTCGGCCTGAGCATGACCGCTACATCAGGGCAGAACGGTCGCGGCGATGCGACTGAGCAAGACGATGTGGTGATTGCATCCGTGCTCGAGCGGCCCCGCCCGCTTGCCCCCCGCCTCAGCCAGTCCGAGGCGCAGGCGCATGAGGCGCTCGTCGCCAAGCTCGGTGAAAAAGGCATCTGGGCGAAATATGCCAGCCTGAACTAAACCGGCCTCAATTGAAAATGCCCGGGACTTGCCCGGGCATCCGCATCTCAAAACCGAAAAATCCGATCAGTTCGGAACGGCTTCAACCTTGGCGCGGGCCTGTTCTTCGGCAACGCGCTGGGCGAACATCTGCGTGAAGTCGATCGGGTCGATCATCAGCGGCGGGAAACCGCCGTTGCGGGTGACGTCGGCGATGATCTGACGGGCGAAGGGGAAGAGCATGCGCGGGCACTCGATGAAGAGAACCGGCAGCATATGTTCCTGCGGGAAACCGGCAACGCGGAAGACGCCGCCATAAGCGAGTTCCGTATGGAACACCGTCTTGTCGCCGTCCTTGGCTTCCGCATTCAGCGACAGCACGACATCGAAATCCGTATCCGAAAGCGGGTTGGCGTTGACGTTCACATTGATGTTGATCGTCGGCGCCTTGTCGCGGGCCTGCAGCGAACGCGGCGCACCCGGATTTTCGAAGGATAGGTCCTTGGTATACTGCGCAAGGATCGAAAGGGTGGGGCTGGCCGCACCGTTGCTGTTGTTATCGTCTGCCATTGGCTTTTCCTCGAGGGGCATGGGAATGGTGCCGCCATCTAACATTTCAGGGAAGGGCTTACAACCCTGAGCGCTTGCCGCCGTTGATCGGTCGAAGCGCCTCAATCTCCGAGATGTTTGCCCGACCATGGCGAGTTACGGTCCGGCTCCCTATGATAGTCCTCGTCGTCGAGATCGACCACCTTCGAATTCTGGTTGCGGTCGCGGAAATCCGGTTTCGGCCCAGCGGAAAAGCCGCTCCTGGCGTTGACGGTGACGAAGCGTTTGGCGACCCACCGCCAGACGAAAACACGCACCGGCGGAATGAGGATCAGGATTGCGATGACATCCGTGATGAAACCGGGAATGATGAGCAGCAGCGAGGCGATGACGTTCATCGCCGGCCGCAGCAACTCGCGGCCCGGCATCACCCCGTTTCGTCCTTCGCTCGACATGCGGCGCAAAATACCGATGCCCTGCCGGCGCAGCAGAACCATCCCGAGAACGAAGCCCAGCATGACGAGCGCCAGCGTCAGCCACAATCCGATTGCGCGGCCGACGACGACGAAACCGGCAATTTCGGCGAGCGGCAGCAGCAGAATGAAAGCTGGCAGGATGGAAAAACGCATGGTCGTGATGTCCCGGACTTGCCGGTCTCCTCTTGGCGCCGGCGAAGATGCCAGCCATCATTTGAATCATCTGTATAGGCAGACTATATGGGAGTACAAATCAGAGATGTTAACGGCGGCTGCGATACGATATGAGTTCGAACGACTTCATCACATTATTCTTCCTGGTGGCGGCAGTGCTGATTTTCTTTCAGCTCCGCTCCGTGCTCGGGCGCCGCACAGGAAATGAGAAGCCGCCGCGCGATCTCTATACGCCGCGCGATGCGGCTCCGGCCGAAGCCGCCGATGCCGGCAAAGTCGTGACGCTGCCGCGCCGCGATGCGACGACGGAGGATGAGGATCGTTTCGCCGCCATCGACGCCTTCGCCGCACCCGGAACGCCGCTCAACGAATCGCTGCGCGCGCTGAACAAGGCCGATCCGGCCTTCAGCCCGAAGGAATTTTTGAACGGCGCCCGCATGGCTTACGAGATGATCGTCATGGCTTATGCCGATGGTGACCGGAAAACCCTGAAGAACCTGCTGTCGCGCGAGGTCTATGATGGCTTCGATGCTGCGATCGGCGAGCGCGAAACCCGGGGCGAGAAAGTGAAGTCCACTTTCGTCGGCATCGACAAGGCCGAAATCACCCATGCGGAGACGAAGGGCAGCGAAGCGCAGATCACCGTTCGCATCATCAGCCAGCTGATATCGGCGACTTACGACAAAGCGGATGTGCTGATCGAAGGCGATGCCGAAAACGTCGCCGAGGTCAACGACCTCTGGACCTTCGCCCGCGACACCCGCTCGCGCGATCCGAACTGGAAACTCGTGGCGACCGAATCGGAACATGAGTGACCACGCATCGGACTTCGTCCTGCAGGCCATAAGCTTCGACACCCTGGAAGGCTGGAAGGATGACGATCCCTCCGGCCTTTTTGAAGTCATGCGACGCTGCCGCCGCCAGATCAGCGATGTCAAAGCCTACCGCACCGGATCGCTTGGCCTGAGTTCGGAAGACCTGCTGCCGCTTCTGCACGCCGCCGAAGATTTCACGCCGTCATCGCCATCAGCGGCGCGCGCCTTTTTCGAGACGCATTGTCGGCCCTTCCTGATTCGCCGCAAGGATGGCAATCCCGGTTTCGTCACCGCCTTTTACGAACCTGATATCGAGGTGTCGGAGCAGCCGGACGAGGTTTTCCGTTTTCCTTTCTACCGGCGCCCGGACGATCTGATCGATCTCGACGATGCCAATCGCCCCGCCGAGCTCGACAGTTCCTATGCTTTCGGCCGCCTGCATGACGGCCATATCGCTGCCTATCCGGATCGCCGCGCCATCGACCAGGGTTTTCTCGAAGGCCGAGGTCTCGAAATCGCCTGGGCGAAGTCGAAGGTCGATGTCTTCTTCGTGCATGTGCAGGGTGCGGCCCGTTTGCGTTACAGCGACGGCCGCATCGGCCGCATCACCTATGCGGCGAAGGCCGGCCATCCTTTCTCGGCGGTCGGCAAGCTGCTGATCGACCGAGGCGAGATCGCTCGCGCCGACATCTCGATGCAGTCGATCCGCGCCTGGCTGGCGCGGAATCCCGAGCACGTCGACGAGGTGCTGTGGCATAATCGCTCCTATATCTTCTTTCGTGAGGCGCTGGTGGCCGATCCCGAGGCCGGTCCGATCGCCGCCGCTAAGGTGCCGCTTCTTGCCGGACGCTCGCTTGCCGTCGACCGGGTGATCCATAACTTCGGCTTTCCCTTTTTCATCCGCTCCGAAAGCCTCACCCATCTCGATCACGGCCGGCCCTTCCGCCGGCTGATGCTGGCGCTCGATACCGGCTCGGCGATCGTCGGACCGTCGCGCGGCGATATCTTCACCGGCTCGGGGGATCTGGCGGGAGAAAGGGCCGGCACCGTTCGCAACGACGCCGATTTCGCCATCCTTATTCCCCAGGGCGCCGCCGGACGGTTCGCCTGATGGCCAGGGATCGAAAACTCAGCGCGGACGAGAGGATCCTCTGGGGCAAGGTTGCCCGCAGCACGCGGCCGATGCCCGGTAAGGCGGGTGCGTTGACCGAACTCGATGCTTTTCTTGTCGAAGCCGAAGCGGCGGCCGAACAGGAGAAGGCAGGAAAGCAGACATCCGCCGCGCCTCTGCCGCCTCAGCCGGCAGCACCCTCGGCGCCGAAACCGCCGGCTGGCGTGCATCATCCACTGGAAAAGCCGGTCAAGCGCAAGATCGCCAAGGGCCGGCTGGCGCTCGAAGCGCGCATCGACCTGCATGGGCTGGTGCAGAGCGAGGCTCATGTCATCCTGCTCGATTTCCTGATGCGCGCCCACGAGCGCGGCATGCGCCACGTCCTGGTCATCACCGGCAAAGGCAGCTCGATGGGCAGCGACGGCGCGCTGAAGCGGGCCGTGCCGCTCTGGTTCTCGAAGCCGGAATTCCGCTACCTGATCTCGTCTTATGAGTCGGCCGCACAGCATCACGGCGGGGAGGGCGCTCTCTACATTCGCCTCTCGCGGCGGCATGGGGAAAAGCCATGACCCCTTTCGGAGAGGCGGTTCGCAAGCTGAGAGCGCGTAAGGGTGTCTCGCAGAAGGAAATGGCGGAAGCGCTGAATGTCTCTCCCGCCTATCTCTCGGCGCTGGAACATGGCAAGCGCGGTTTGCCGACATTCGATCTGCTGCAGCGCATCGCCGGCTATTTCAACATCATCTGGGATGAGGCCGAGGAACTGTTTCTGCTCGCCCGCTCCTCCGACCCGCGCGTCGTCATCGACACATCAGGCCTGCCGCCGGAATATACCGAATTTGCCAACCGATTGGCGCGGCGGATCCGCAGCCTTGACAGTGCAGAGATAGGCCGGCTATCCGCTCTTCTCGAAAATGGCGTCAAAGGCGACGGAAAAGCGTCATAATCCCCTGTTTTATGCCTTGTTCAGGGGACTTGCCATTGGGAAGTGTGTCCAAAAAACCTATATACGAGAGTGAAGAAAGCCGGTGATTCGCAAGGCGCGCCGCAGCTTTACGACAACAGGGAAAATCTCGACAGAATGAGCGATACATCCGCGACGGAAAACGGCGTAAGCACCGAATATGGCGCAGATTCCATCAAGGTTCTGAAGGGCCTTGATGCCGTGCGCAAGCGTCCCGGCATGTATATCGGCGATACCGACGATGGCTCCGGCCTTCATCACATGGTCTATGAAGTCGTCGACAACGCGATCGACGAAGCGCTTGCCGGCCATGCCGACATCGTCACCGTCACGCTCAATCCGGATGGCTCGGTGACCGTCACCGACAACGGCCGCGGCATCCCGACGGACATTCATACCGGCGAAGGTGTGTCGGCGGCTGAAGTCATCATGACGCAGCTGCATGCCGGCGGCAAGTTCGACCAGAATTCCTATAAGGTCTCCGGCGGCCTGCACGGCGTCGGCGTCTCCGTCGTCAACGCATTGTCCGTCTGGCTGAAGCTGAAGATCCGCCGCCACGACAAGATCCATGAAATGAGCTTCACCCATGGCGTGGCCGATGCGCCGCTCAAGGTCACCGGCGAAGCGCCGAATGAGACCGGCACGGAAGTGAGCTTCATGCCGAGCACCGACACGTTCACCATGACGGAGTTCGACTACGGCACGCTCGAGCATCGCCTGCGCGAACTTGCCTTCCTGAACTCGGGCGTGCGCATCCTGCTGACCGACAAGCGCCATTCCGATATCAAGCAGGAAGAGCTGCGTTATGACGGCGGCCTCGAGGCTTTCGTCGCCTATCTCGACCGGGCCAAGAAGTCGCTCGTCGACAAGCCGGTCGCCATCCGCGGCGAAAAGGACGGCATTACCGTCGAAGTGGCGATGTGGTGGAACGACAGCTACCACGAGAACGTGCTCTGCTTCACCAACAACATTCCCCAGCGCGACGGCGGCACGCATATGGCCGGTTTCCGCGCTGCCTTGACACGACAGGTCGTATCCTACGCCGACAGTTCCGGCATCACCAAAAGGGAAAAGGTGACGCTGCAGGGCGAGGATTGCCGCGAAGGCCTGACGGCGGTGCTCTCGGTCAAGGTGCCCGATCCGAAATTCTCCTCGCAGACCAAGGATAAGCTTGTCTCCTCGGAAGTCCGTCCGGTTGTCGAAAGTCTCGTCAACGAGGCGCTGAACACCTGGTTCGAAGAGCATCCGAGCGAAGCCAAGATTCTCGTCGGCAAAGTCGTCGAGGCAGCGGCCGCGCGCGAAGCGGCCCGCAAAGCCCGCGAATTGACCCGCCGCAAGGGCGCCCTCGATATCGCCTCGCTGCCCGGCAAGCTCGCCGACTGCTCAGAGCGTGATCCGACAAAATCGGAAGTCTTCCTCGTCGAGGGCGATTCCGCCGGCGGCTCGGCCAAGCAGGGCCGCTCGCGCGAAAACCAGGCGATCCTGCCGTTGCGCGGCAAGATCCTCAATGTCGAGCGTGCCCGTTTCGACAAGATGCTGTCGAGTCAGGAAATCGGCACGCTGATCACAGCACTCGGCACCGGCATTGGCAAGGACGAGTTCAACGTCGAAAAGCTGCGCTATCACAAGATCATCATCATGACGGATGCTGATGTCGACGGCGCCCATATCCGCACATTGCTGCTGACCTTTTTCTTCCGCCAGATGCCGGAACTGATCGAGCGCGGCCATCTCTATATCGCCCAGCCGCCACTCTATAAGGTCTCGCGCGGCAAGTCGGTGCAGTATCTGAAGGACGAAAAGGCGCTGGAGGAATACCTCATCAGCCAGGGCCTGGAAGATGCGGCGCTGAAGCTCGGCAGCGGCGAAGTCCGCACCGGCCAGGATCTGCGTGAGGTTATCCTCGACGCGTTGCGCATGCGCGCTTTGCTCGACAATCTCCATTCGCGTTACAATCGTGCGGCCATCGAACAGGCGGCGATCGCCGGCGCTCTCAATGCCGAACGCGTCAGCGACCGGGCAAGAGCCCAGGCATTGACGAGCGAGGTGGCAAGTCGCCTCGACATCATCGCCGAGGAAACCGAACGTGGCTGGCAGGGCGATCTGACCAGCGATGGCGGTCTGCGTCTCGAACGCATGGTCCGCGGCGTCAAGGAAATCGTCGTGCTCGACATGGCGCTGATCGGCTCCTCCGATGCCCGGCACATCGACCAGCTGACGTCACGGCTCAAGGAAATCTATCAGACGCCGCCGTCGCTGCATCGCCGCGAAGGCGACCTCGAGATTTCGGGCCCGCGCGCCTTGCTCGACGCCATCTTCGCGACCGGCCGCAAGGGCCTCACCATGCAGCGTTATAAGGGTCTTGGCGAGATGAATGCCGAACAGCTCTGGGAAACGACGCTCGATCCGAACGTGCGCTCCCTGCTGCAGGTCAAGGTCCCCGACGCCACCGATGCCGACGGTCTCTTCGCTCGGTTGATGGGTGACGAAGTCGAACCGCGGCGCGAATTTATCCAGGACAACGCGCTGAGCGTCGCAAACCTCGATATCTGATTGTCATTTTTACAAGCAAAAGCCCCGCTGTCCCCAGACGGCGGGGCTTTTGCTCGTGTCGGGCGCTTAATCCGCGACGAAACGGCCGTTGAACGCGACCTCGGCGAGCGGTTTGCGCTGACTGGGGAATTCGCGCGCCTGGTTGCGTTCGGAAAGAACGCTCTTGTCGGCCAGACGGCCGACCGCGACGCCGGCTTCCACCCGGTAACCTTCGGGAATGCCGAAGCTCTTCATGATTTCCGGGTGTTTGATGCCGCCCATGCCATGGGCGTAGAAACCGGAGAGGCGCGCCTGCAGCGACAGGTGGCCCCATGCCGCGCCGGCATCGAAGGAATGGGTGTAGCTGGGCTTCTCCTCGCCGGAACCGGCAGCCCCGGTGAAGCTGCGCGATACGACAAAGATCAGCGCCGATGCATTCCTGGCCCACTCCTGATTGGCATCGACGAGCAATGCGACGAATTTCTCCCAATGTTCCGACCCCTTGAGCGCATAGATAAAACGCCAGGGCTGCTGATTGGACGAAGATGGCGCCCAATGGGCGGCATCGAGCAGGCTGAGCAGTTGGGCTTCCTCGATAATTTCGCCGGTGAAGGCGCGGGGCGACCAGCGGTCGAGAAACATCGGATCGATCGGATATTGGGATTCGCGGCTATTGCTCTTGGTCATGCTTATTCCTGAGGGCAGAAATTTGGATCGGGGTTCGGGTCAGTCGGTCCAGACGATGTCGAGTTCCTCGCGAAAGGCGAAGCGCTTCAGATGATCGTCGATGACGCCCTGCATCCTTGCCTGCTGCTCGGGGTCGGCGACGGAAAGCACCATGGTCAGCGCCGCATCGTCGGCGGTAAATGTCACCTCGGCCGTCTCGCTGAACGGCACGCGGCCCTTGTGCGGATCGAAATCGACGCTGAATTTATGGCTCCAGTGTTTGCAAAGCTGCTGCAGATAGCGGCTTGCATGTTCCGTGCGCACGACAGCCTGGGAGAGATGCATATTCGAACTCCACGTCATCTTTAGATCGGTTGGGAGTCATATTTCCTGCTTCATCCGCTTGGCAAGCGCAGCATCGTCGCAATTCGGGTGCACAGACCGTTGTCATAAAAGCGGCTTACGACATGCAAAACATCGCCGAAATCCGACTGAATTCTAGGAAAGCCGTACCGCTTCGCGCCAAAGCCGTAATGACACCGGTGAATAATTCGTTCATAGGTGGCTGCAAATCCGTTTTTTTCGATGAGGAGGAAATTCCATGAAGCTGATGCGTGTTGGCCAAGCAGGCAATGAAAAACCCGCGCTTCTCGACGCCGATGGCAAGATCCGCGATCTCTCCGGCCATGTCGCCGATATCGGCGGCGAGGTGATCACGCCGGCCGGTCTGGCAAAGATAGCGGCGATCGATCCGAAGAGCCTTCCGGAACTTATGCCTGGCCGCATCGGCGCCTGTGTCGCCGGCACCGGCAAATTCATCTGCATCGGCTTGAATTATTCGGATCATGCTGCCGAAACCGGCGCCACCGTTCCGCCCGAGCCGATCATCTTCATGAAAGCAACATCGGCAATCGTCGGGCCGAACGACGATGTCATCATTCCCCGCGGTTCGGAAAAGACCGATTGGGAAGTCGAACTCGGCGTCGTCATCGGCAAGACTGCCAAATATGTAACGGAAGCCGAAGCGCTGGATTATGTCGCCGGTTATTGCGTCTCCAACGACGTTTCCGAGCGCGCCTTCCAGACCGAGCGGTCCGGGCAATGGACGAAGGGCAAATCCTGCGACACCTTTGGCCCGATCGGCCCATGGCTCGTGACCAAGGACGAGGTTCCGGAACCGCAGAACCTCGGCATGTGGCTGACGGTCAACGGCCAGAAGATGCAGAACGGCTCGTCGAAGACCATGGTTTACGGCGTGGCTTTCCTGGTCTCCTACCTCAGCCAGTTCATGTCGCTGCATCCCGGCGACGTGATCTCAACCGGCACGCCTCCGGGCGTCGGCATGGGCCTCAAGCCGCCGCGTTATCTCAAGGCCGGCGATGTGGTCGAACTTGGTATCGAAGGTCTCGGCACACAGAAGCAGACCTTCGTAGCGGACCGTTAACGACGCTTCCTGCTGAGAAACTTAAGTTTTCAGGGCGATTATGATGCCGGGGATCAAATCTCCGGCATTTCTTGTGCGGGTCTGGTTCGTCCATGTTGCTGTGCAACAAAAAACTGTTAGTCTGCATTACGTGCCCGCGTAACGAAAAGAGTCGATGCCGCTCAATCGGTGTCATCTTTTCGATAGAGAAAGGTGGCGCTTTTGTTTTATCAGCTTTATGAATTGAACCATGCCGCCATGGCGCCGTTTCGCGCCGCGGCCGATATCATGCGATTTGCCTATGCCAATCCGCTGAACCCGTTTTCTCATACGCCGCTCGGCCGGACGATGGCGGCCAGCCTTGAAATGTTCGAACGCACGACGCGCCGTTACGGCAAGCCGGAATTCGGACTGAAGCAGACGGCGATCGGCGATCGGATGGTTTCCGTCCGCGAAGAGATCGTCTGGTCGCGGCCCTTCTGCAATCTCCTGCATTTCGCCCGCAGTGTTCCAGCCGCCCGCGGCAACGATCCGCGCATTCTGATTGTCGCGCCGATGTCCGGCCATTATGCGACGCTGCTGCGAGGCACGGTGGAGGCGCTGCTGCCGAGCGCCGATGTCTACATCACCGACTGGATCGACGCCCGCATGGTGCCGATGACGGAAGGCACCTTCGATTTCGACGATTATGTCGATTACGTCATCGAGATGCTGCATTTCCTCGGTCACGACACCCATGTCATCGCCGTCTGTCAGCCTTCCGTTCCGGTACTGGCTGCGGCTGCGGTGATGGAGGAAGCCAATGATCCGCTGTCGCCGGCGTCGATGACGCTGATGGGCGGCCCGATCGACACGCGCATCAACCCGACGGCGGTCAACAAACTCGCCCAGGAGCGGTCGCTGCAGTGGTTCTCCGACAATGTCATCATGAACGTGCCCTGGCCGCAGCCGGGCTTCATGCGCCCGGTCTATCCGGGATTCCTGCAGCTTTCGGGATTCATGTCGATGAATCTCGACCGGCATCTCGTCGCCCACAAGGAATTCTTCATGCATCTCGTGAAGAACGACGGCGAACCGGAAAAACATCGCGATTTCTATGACGAATATCTCGCCGTCATGGATCTGACCGCTGAATTCTACCTGCAGACGGTCGAGCAGGTCTTCATCAGGCATTCGCTGCCGAAGGGCGAACTGATGCATCGCGGCAAACGTGTCGATCCGGCAGCGATCCGCAAGGTGGCGCTTCTGACCGTCGAAGGTGAGAATGACGATATCTCGGGGGTCGGCCAGACCAAGGCGGCGCAGACGATCTGCGTCAACATTCCCGAAGATATGCGCATGCATTACCTGCAGCCGGATGTCGGCCATTATGGTGTATTCAACGGCTCGCGGTTCCGCCGCGAGATCGCGCCGCGCATCCTCGATTTCGTCCGTCAGCATTCCCGTTCTGCCGTCAAGCCTCCGGTCCCGCGTGTCATCAAGGGCGGGCGGACAGCCTAAATCAGGCATAGCTGAATTAGCAAAACGGATTCAAGGCCTTGTCCGATTTTATGGGCAATCGTCTTGAAGGTCGTTATTGCGGTAACCACATCGATTTCAGCGTTCGGTATCCTGCCGGGCGTGGAAAGCGAGGGATACCCGCACGATGAACCAGTCAGCATTGCTTCGACCGGATTGGACTCCGGCTACCATTGCCCTGATGATTATCGGCTTCATGGTTTTCTGGCCTCTGGGTCTTGCCATGCTTGCCTACATCATCTTCGGCGACCGCCTGCGCGGCTTCAAGCGTGACGTCAACCAGGCGACCGATGGCTTCTTTGCCTCCTGCCGCCGCTCGAACGGCCGTCACCGCCCGCATTTCTCGACCGGCAACGTCGCCTTCGACGACTGGCGCAAGGCCGAGATCGACCGGATCGAGGAAGAGCGCCGCAAGCTCGATGAAATGCGCGAGGAATTCGACGCCTATATGCGCGAACTTCGCCGCGCCAAGGACCAGGAAGAGTTCGATCGCTTCATGCGTGACCGCAAGAACGCCAAGCGTGACGACAATGGCCCGGTCGCCGAATACCAGACGCCTTGAAGGCCTGAACGCTGAATTGATGACCGGCATCTTCCGATGCCGGTTTTTCTATGTCCGTTCCCCCGGCGAATCGGATAGAAAACACCCATGTTCTCGCTTCTGAAGACAAGGCCGAAAGCGCGGAAACCGGCGCCGCCCGAAACCCGGACGCTTGAGGTGGCCGGCCGGCTGATGCCGTTGACCATCAAGCAGCATGACCGGGCGACGCGCATCACCTTGCGCATCGAGCCGGGCGGCCGGGCCTTGAAGATGACGGTGCCGAAAGGTCTTGCTGCACGCGAGGTCAATGCCTTTCTCGATCGGCACCAGGGTTGGCTGCTGACCAAACTTGCCAAGTTTTCGACCGATGCCGGCTTGCGCGACGGCGGCGAAATTCTCTTTCGCGGCGTTTCCCATCGCATTCAGCATACCGGCAGCTTGCGTGGGCTGACGGAGGCGGTTTTGGTGGACGGCAGACCGGTGCTGCGGGTCAGCGGAATGGAGGAACATGTCGGACGGCGCATCGCATCCTTTCTCAAGAAGGAGGCGCGCGCCGAACTGGTGAAGTTGGCGACCATGCACGCCGCAACGATCCGGGCGCCGATCCGCTCGATCTCGATGAAGGATACGCGCAGCCGCTGGGGCTCCTGCTCGTCGGAAGGAAATCTGAGCTTTTCCTGGCGCATCGTCATGGCGCCGCCCTCGGTGATCGACTATCTCGCCGCCCACGAAGTTGCCCATCTCAAGGAGATGAACCACGGGCCTCACTTCTGGGCGCTTTGCAAGAAGCTTTGCCCCGGCATGGAGGAAGCGAAATCCTGGCTGAAGCGGCACGGAAGCCAGCTGCACGCCATTGATTTCGACTGATCGACGTTGGCGCTAAATGCAGCCTAGCACGCAAATTGGCTCGACTCTTGCTGCATTTCGTGTCACTTCGCTGCCATGAAACCCGATATCAAGATCTGTGGCTTGAAGACGCCAGAAGCGATCGATCGTGCGCTGAAACGCGGCGCGACCCATATCGGTTTTATCTTCTTCGAAAAGAGCCCTCGTTACATCGAGCCGGACCTGGCGGGTAAACTGGCCGAGCCCGCGCGTGGCAAGGCGAAGATCGTCGCCGTCGTCGTCGATCCCAGCAACGACGAGCTTGATGAGATCGTCTCGCTGTTGAAGCCGGATATTCTGCAGCTGCACGGCAATGAGAGCCCCGAACATGTGCTGACGATCAAGGCGCTCTATGGCCTGCCGGTCATGAAAGTCTTTTCCGTGCGCACGGCCGACGATCTGAAGCGCGTCGAAGCCTATATCGGCATCGCCGACCGTTTCCTGTTCGACGCGAAAGCGCCGAAGGGTTCGGAACTGCCGGGTGGCAACGGCATTTCCTTCGACTGGAGCCTTTTGAGCTGGCTCGACGGCAGCATCGACTACATGCTGTCCGGCGGGCTGAACAAGGACAATGTCGCGGATGCGCTTGTGAAGACCAAGGCACGTGGTATCGACGTCTCCTCGGGCGTCGAAACTGCGCCTGGCGTGAAGAGCGTCACAATGATCGATGAATTTTTCGATGCGGTCGAAGAGGCGGATGCGCCTGTCATGGCCTCAGGGAGTTGAGAGTGAACGAAACGCCTAAACCGAATTCCTTCCGTTCCGGGCCTGATGAAGACGGCCGCTTCGGCATTTATGGCGGTCGTTTCGTTGCCGAAACATTGATGCCTTTGATCCTCGATCTGCAGGACGAGTGGAACAAGGCGAAGAACGATCCGGCATTCCAGGCCGAATTGAAGCATCTCGGCGCCCATTATATCGGCCGCCCGAGCCCGCTCTATTTCGCCGAGCGGCTGACGGCCGAACTCGGCGGCGCCAAGATCTATTTCAAGCGCGAGGAGCTGAACCACACCGGCTCGCACAAGATCAACAACTGCATCGGCCAGATCCTGCTCGCCAAGCGCATGGGCAAGACCCGCATCATCGCCGAAACCGGCGCCGGCCAGCACGGCGTCGCCTCGGCCACCGTTGCCGCCCGCTTCGGCCTTCCCTGCGTCGTCTATATGGGCGCGACCGACGTCGAGCGTCAGGCGCCGAACGTTTTCCGCATGAAGCTACTCGGCGCGGAAGTGAAGCCGGTGACGGCCGGCAGCGGCACGCTGAAGGACGCCATGAACGAGGCGCTCCGCGATTGGGTCACCAATGTCGAGGATACCTACTATCTGATCGGAACGGCGGCCGGTCCGCATCCCTATCCGGAGATGGTCCGCGATTTCCAGTCGGTGATCGGCACGGAAGCGAAAGAGCAGATGCTGGCAGCCGAAGGCCGCCTGCCGGATCTCGTCATCGCTGCCGTCGGCGGCGGGTCGAATGCGATCGGCATTTTCCATCCTTTCCTCGATGATCCCACCGTGAAGATCGTCGGCGTCGAAGCCGGCGGCAAGGGTCTGCAGGGCGACGAACATTGCGCGTCGATCACCGCCGGTTCGCCGGGTGTGCTGCACGGCAACCGCACCTATCTGTTGCAGGATGGCGACGGCCAGATCAAGGAAGGCCATTCGATTTCGGCCGGTCTCGATTATCCCGGCATCGGCCCCGAACATTCCTGGCTGAACGATACCGGCCGCGTCGACTATGTGCCGATCATGGATCACGAAGCGCTGGAGGCTTTCCAGACGCTGACCCGCCTCGAGGGCATCATCCCGGCGCTCGAGCCCTCGCACGCGATTGCCGAGGTGATCAAGCGCGCGCCGAAGATGGGCAAGGACGAGATCATCCTGATGAACCTCTCCGGCCGCGGCGACAAGGATATCTTCACCGTCGGCAAGATTCTGGGAATGGGACTGTAAGACATGACCGCACGCATGGACAAACGCTTTGCCGAGCTGAAGGCCGAGGGCCGTCCGGCGCTTGTGACCTATTTCATGGGCGGCGATCCTGATTACGATACCTCTCTCGGCATCATGAAAGCGCTGCCGGAGGCCGGCTCCGACATTATCGAGCTCGGCATGCCCTTTTCCGATCCGATGGCCGACGGCCCGGCGATCCAGCTCGCCGGCCAGCGTGCGCTGAAAGGCGGCCAGACGCTGAAGAAGACGTTGCAGCTGGCGGCGGATTTCCGCAAATCCGATGACGCGACGCCGATCGTGATGATGGGCTACTACAATCCGATCTATATTTACGGCGTCGAGACATTCCTCGACGATGCGATTGCTGCCGGCATCGACGGCCTGATCGTCGTCGATCTGCCGCCTGAGATGGACGACGAGCTCTGCATTCCGGCGATCCGCAAAGGCATCAATTTCATCCGCCTGGCGACGCCGACGACGGATGAGAAACGCCTGCCGAAGGTTTTGAAGAACACCTCCGGCTTCGTCTATTATGTCTCGATGAACGGCATCACCGGTTCGGCGCTGCCGGATCCGTCGTTGGTTTCGGGCGCGGTCGAACGCATCAAGCAGCACACGCAACTGCCCGTCTGCGTCGGCTTCGGCGTCAAGACGGCGGAACATGCAAAGGTCATCGGCGCTTCGGCCGATGGCGTCGTCGTCGGCACCGCCATCGTCAATCAGGTCGCGACGAGCCTGACGAGTGACGGCAAGGCGACGGCGGACACGGTTCAGGCCGTTGCCACGCTGGTGCGCGGCCTTTCCACGGGAACACGTTCGGCGCGCCTTGTTGCTGCCGAATAGTTTGCCCACATTGGTGTCAAAGCATGTCGCGCAAAACTGTGCAGCGGTTTAGCGGGAACACAAAGATCCAAAGCTGGCAAGCGATCTTGAAAGATCGTGACGCGCTTTAGTCAATCAGGAGTATTCGAGTTGAACTGGATCACCAACTACGTTCGCCCGCGGATCAATTCCATGCTGGGCCGTCGCGAAGTGCCGGAGAACCTCTGGATCAAGTGCCCGGAAACCGGCGAGATGGTCTTCCACAAGGATCTTGAAGGCAACAAATGGGTTATTCCGGCCTCCGGCTATCACATGAAGATGCCGGCTAAGGCCCGCCTGGCCGATCTGTTCGACAATGGTGACTATGAATCGCTGCCGCAGCCGAAGGTCGCCCAGGACCCGCTGAAATTCCGCGATTCGAAGAAATACAGCGATCGCCTGCGCGACAGCCGCCTGAAGACCGAACAGGAGGATACCATCCTCGCCGGCCTCGGGAAGGTGCAAGGCCTGAAGCTCGTCGCGGTCGTGCACGAATTCAACTTCATCGGCGGTTCGCTCGGCATGGCTGCCGGCGAGGCCATCGTCAAGGCGTTCGAGCGTGCGACGTCTGAAAAGTGCCCGCTGGTAATGTTCCCCGCTTCCGGCGGCGCGCGCATGCAGGAAGGCATCTTGTCGCTGATGCAGCTGCCGCGCACGACGGTTGCCGTCGACCTGCTGAAGGAATCCGGTCAGCCCTATATCGTCGTCCTGACCAATCCGACCACAGGCGGCGTCACGGCCTCCTATGCTATGCTCGGCGATATTCATCTGGCTGAGCCGGGCGCCGAAATCGGCTTTGCCGGCAAGCGCGTCATCGAGCAGACCTTGCGCGAAAAACTGCCCGAAGGCTTCCAGACCTCCGAATACCTGCTGGAGCATGGTATGGTCGATATGGTCGTCAAACGTCACGATATCCCGGAAACGCTGGCGCGCGTCCTGAAGATCCTGACGAAGAAGCCGGTGTCAGTGGCGAACAACATGAATAGCGGCGCGATCGCCCTGGCGGCGAGCGCCTGATAACCGATAAGCAGGCGGGGTGCCGAAATGATACCCAGGGGCCAAACCGCGGTGAGTGAGGCAGCACAGGAGATCGACAAGCTCATGGGATTGCATCCCAAGGGTTTTGATCTGTCTCTCGATCGCATCACCCGTCTTCTCGATCAACTCGGCAATCCGCACCGGAAACTGCCGCCGGTGATCCATGTCGCCGGCACCAACGGCAAGGGGTCGGTCACCGCCTTCTGCCGCGCTTTGCTCGAAGCCGGCGGCTACAGCGCTCATGTTCACACCTCGCCGCATCTCGTCAATTGGCACGAGCGTTATCGCATCGGCGTTAAGGGCGGCCGCGGGCAGCTTGTCGATGACGCCGTCTTTGCCGATGCCTTGCGCCGTGTGGCCGATGCCAATGCCGGACAGCACATCACTGTCTTCGAAATCCTGACGGCGGTCACCTTCATCCTGTTTTCCGAACAGCCGGCCGATGCCGCGATCATCGAAGTCGGCCTCGGCGGCCGGTTCGATGCCACCAATGTCATTTCCGACCCGGCCGTCTCGGTGATCATGCCGATCTCGCTGGATCACCAGCCCTATCTCGGCGACAGGGTCGAGCTGATCGCCGCCGAAAAGGCCGGCATCATGAAGCCGGGACTTCCCGTCGTCATCGGCCACCAGGAATATGACGCCGCACTCGACGTGCTGATGTCGACGGCCGAACGGCTGCATTGCCCGAGTGCCGTCTTCGGGCAGGATTTCATGGCGCATGAGGAATATGGCCGGCTCGTCTATCAGGACGAATTCGGTCTGGCCGACCTGCCGCTGCCGCGCCTTCCCGGCCGCCATCAATATGCCAATGCCGCCGCCGCCATCCGCGCCGTCAAGGCGGCGGGTTTCACCGTCACCGAGACGATGATGGAAAAGGCGATGAATTCGGTGGAATGGCCGGGCCGGCTGCAGCGCCTCGGCGAAGGCCGGCTGCTGCAACATGCGCCCGCCGGCGCCGAGATCTGGATCGATGGCGGGCACAATCCCGGTGCCGGCGAGGTGATCGCCGAAGCCATGGCCAATTTCGAAGAGCGCCAGTCCCGGCCGCTTTTCCTGATCATCGGCATGATCAACACCAAGGACCCGGTCGGCTATTTCAAGGCCTTTGCCGGCTTGGTCGAGAAGGTTTTCTGCGTACCGATCCGCAACAGCGATGCGATGATCGACCCGGTGATCTTGTCGAACGCCGCCTACGATGCCGGCCTGGTTGCCGAACCGATGTCGACTGTCGGCGATGCGTTGGAAGCCATAAAAGCCGTCCTTGATCCGGAGGGTCTACCCCCGCGTATCCTCGTCG
Organism: Rhizobium acidisoli; assembly: GCF_002531755.2. Lineage (NCBI taxonomy): Bacteria > Pseudomonadati > Pseudomonadota > Alphaproteobacteria > Hyphomicrobiales > Rhizobiaceae > Rhizobium > Rhizobium acidisoli. The sequence goes on from NZ_CP034998.1 coordinate 4,178,552, forward strand.
GCGGCTCTCTCTATCTCGTCGGCGATGTGCTTTCCGACAACGGCACGCCTCCGAAGTGATCGGTGAAATGAAGAATACGAAATGAAAAAAGCCCGGTCGAAGCCGGGCTTTTTCGTCAATGTGAATCGGGCGATATCAGGCGGCGCTGGAAATCCAGTTCGAAAGCGCGGTCTTCGCCTTGGCGCCGACAGAAATATCGGCGACTTCGCCGCCCTTGAAAATTGCCAGCGTCGGAATGGAGCGCACACCGAACTGTGCGGCGAGTTCCGGGTTCTCATCGATATTCAGCTTGGCGACCTTGACCTTGCCTTCCATCTCGACGGAGATTTCTTCAAGGCTCGGCGCAATCATCTTGCACGGGCCGCACCATTCAGCCCAGAAATCGACGACGACGGGCTCTGCGGATTCCAGAACTTCCGACTGGAAATTGTTGATATCGACTTTCACGGTAGCCATGGGCTGCTCCTTTACCTCGGGTGTTGAACCACATGTGATGGTGCGGTGCCGAATTTTCAATGTCCGGTATTTCACTTTGTCTTGACCGCTGCAAGCGCCAAACCAAGCGCCTTTTCGCTCAGCGTGTAGAGCGAGGCGTTCTCGGTATAGACGAGCATGCACTCGATAGGCTTGCCGGGATAGAGCGGCGCCAGGATCTCGCGATAGATGGCCAGCTGCGCCCGGTGCGCGAAGGGAATAGCTGCCTCTGTCGCCGGCGGCACCCGATTGGTCTTGTAATCGAGGATGACGACACGATCGGCAAGGACGGCAAGCCGGTCGATGCGGCCGGAGACGGCATAGCGCCTGTCCTCAAGCGTCAATGTTCCCATGATCGAGACTTCGGGCTGGGCCTCGTCACCGAGGACGGCCTGCAGACCCTCTTCGTCCAATAGTTTCAGAACCGAATCGACCAGCTTGCGGCGTTCGGCTTCCGGCCAGAACCGCGCCGCCCGTTCGGCATAGCGACTTGCGGCATCAGCCCGTTCGGCAGGCGAAATTTCGGGAAGCGCCTGCAGCATGCGATGGATCAGCCGGCCCTTCTCCAGCGACCGATCGCTGCGCTCCTTCTCGCCGAACAGCGGCGAAACGACAAGCAAGCCGCCCTCGTCTTCGTCGATGATCGTCCCGGCGCCGGACGGGCTGAGCGGCCGCGGCAGCTCGGCCTGCGGCGGCAATGGCCGCAACAGGCCGTCCGGCAGCCTCTCCTCGCTGTCGCGCTCTTGGCTGCGGTCGATGCGCTCGAAGCTTCGCTCCACCCGCGGCACACGCCATTTGATACCCGGCCATTCGCCATCGGGACTGGAGAATGTCGTCGCCTCGACATGCGGATGGTCGTCGCGCAGTGCCGTTGAAATCATCATATGCCAGGTGTCGTTGTTGAGACGCACGCCGCGATAGCCGCAGACGACCAGCCGGTCGGCGGCACGCGTCATGGCGACGTAGAGCAATCGGCGATATTCTTCCTCCGCCAGCATCTGGATACGAACGGCGTCGTTCTGAGTCAGCGAGTTGGCGAGATCGGAGACGGGAACCCAGACGGGCATCGGCGGTTCGTCGGCATCGGTCTCGATCAGGCGAAGTTTCGGCAGATGGGTATGGGTGAAGGCCTTGGAACCGCCGTCGACCAGGAAAACGATCGGTGCCTCGAGACCCTTGGAGGCATGCACCGTCATGATCCGCACTTCGTTGCGCCCCTTGTCCTGCTCGCGCTTGACCACCGGAGCTTCGAGTTCCAGCGTCGAGATGAAGGATTGCAGCCCGGGAAGGCCGGAGCTCTCGTGGTCGAGGGTAAAGGTCAGGAATTCGTCGAGGATATCGCTGACCTCGGTGCCGAGCCTGGCAAGGAATTGCCGCCGCCCGCCATGGCTGCCCAGCACACGCGCATAGAAATCATGAACCGACAGGCTTCTGGATTGGCGAAGGAACAGCTCCAGCCTCTCCACGGCCGCGCGGAAGCGCTCGGTGCCGTCGGCGGCGAAGCGTCTGAGATGGTTCCAGACGCTCTCATTGTCGCCGCGTAGCGCGGCAATCGCAAATATGTCGTCCTCGGAAAGATCGAAAAGCGGGCTCTTGAGCACGGCGGCGAGCGAAAGATCGTCTTCCGGCAGCAGCAGGAAGCGGCCGAGCGCCAGCAGATCCTGCACGGCGATATGGCTGGTCAGCACCAGCCTGTCGGCGCCGGCGACCGGAATGTCGCCGCGGCGTTTCAAGGCACGCGTCAAGGCATTGACGAAGGCGTCGCGCTTGCGCACCAGCACCAGGATGTCGCCGGCTTCGATCAAGCGCTCTTTGCCTTTGTCGACGATCGTCTCGCGGCCGACAAGCGCGCCGATCGAATGGGCGATCCGCCGGGCCAGGATTGCGGCCGGCGCGCTTTCCGGCGTTGCATCGAAGGGCGCCGTCCAGTCCTCTTCCTTGACCACCGCTTCCGGCGCGACCATCTCCCAGAGATCGACGGCGCCGGGATGTCCGATGCGGCTGGAGCGATGCACGACCGGTTCGCCGAGCGCGCTGAGGCCGCGCGAATTGTCGGGTTCCCTGAAAATATGGTCGACGGCCTCAAGCACATCGGCGGTCGAGCGGAAGGAGAGTGGCAGCCGCACGGAGGAAAAGTTTTGCCCGCTATCTGAGACGCGCCGCCGCGTCCGGTCGCTCTCCTCGGAAAAACGCTCGGGCCGCGCTCCTTGAAAGGAATAGATCGACTGTTTCTCGTCGCCGACGGCAAAGAGCGTGCGCACCACCGGCCGGGCGCTTTCGCCGGAGAAGAAATCCTCGGCGAGCGACTGGATGACGCTCCACTGGATCGGGCTGGTATCCTGCGCTTCGTCGACGAGGATATGATCGATGCCGCGATCGAGCTTGTAGTGGATCCAGGGGCCGACGCCGCTTTTCGTCAGCAGGTCGGCGGTGCGGGTGATCAGATCCTCGAAATCGAGTTGGCTGCGCTGCTTCTTCAGCTCCTCATAGTCGTGATTGAGCCGCTCTGCCAGCACCAGCGCGGCATAGGTCGCCCCATACATCCGCATCAGTTTCAGCCGGTCGCGGCTTGCAGCGACATGGGCGCGGGCAGCGGCGATGGCGCCCGCCAGCAGCGGCGCTTCGGCAAGCATCGCCTTGACCGTGAATTGTGAATCCGCCTTCGGCTCGCCCTTCACCGTCAGAAAGATTTTCTCGAGAAACTCGGCGCGTTTTGCGTCATCGCGTTCCCGCCCGGCAAGCCTGAGACCGTAGGCAACTTCCTGCGCCTTCGCGCCGCCCTTCTGATCGGCAAGCGACAGATAAAGCTCCAGCATACCGCCGGAAAGCTCCGGCAACGGCCAATATTGCGCCGCGATCCGGCTCTCCGTGTCATCCGGGGCAAGGCCCAATCTTTCGCGCAGAACCATCTCGATGCCGCCCTGCCGTTCGGCCGTTGCCGTAAAACGACGGATGGCGTTGCGGTTGGCGACGATGTCGCCGAGCAGATTTTCCAGGCCGGATTCGTCGCCGAGATCGAGCACATAGGCGAATGCCTCGGCAAGGCCGGCGTCTCCCTCCGGCGCGGTCGCCGTCAGCAGTGCCCGGCGCGCATCGGACAGCAGTGCCTCCGCCGCGCGATCGTCGAGAACCGAGAAATGTCCGGCGACATTGGCCTCCAGCGGGAACTGATGCAGCAGCGCCTCGCAAAAGGCATGGATCGTCTGGATCTTCAGGCCACCCGGTGTCTCCAGCGCCTTCGCAAACAGCCGGCGGGCCTCGGCAAGCTTTATTCCGTCGGGTGCCGTCCCCTCGATCTGGGTGATCCGCCGGCCAAGGTCTTCATCGTCAAGCACCACCCAGTCCGCCAGCCGTTCGAAGACGCGGTTCGACATTTCGGAGGCGGCGGCCTTGGTATAGGTGAGGCATAAAATGGCGGAAGGCCGCGCACCCGCAAGCAGAAGACGGATGACGCGCTGGGTCAGCACATGCGTCTTGCCGGAGCCGGCATTGGCCGAGACCCACGCGGAACGCTCGGGATCGGATGCGATCGCCTGCTGGATCGTCGTCCAGCCGATCCAGGCGCCCGGATCATCGTCATTGGGAAGCGCGGTCACGTCACTCATCGCCGCCGCCTTCTTCGGTTTCTGCCGTCGACCATTCGGAGACGCGGGCGAGGTGATCATAATCGCCGCCGAAATCGAATTGCTGTGCCGGGATCAGCCGCGAGGTGAAGCCCTTCTCGCCGGATTGCAGCAAGCTCACGAACTTGACCAGCTGATCGATCGATTCTTCGGCGAGATCCATCGCCGATTTCGCCTTGTCGCTGCGCGCCGAACTCTCATTGTTGACGGTGTCGACCTGAAAGCGGCGTCCCGGACGTAGGCGTACATAGAGCAGGTCCTGCGGAATGAGGCTGCCGACATCGCGGAAGGCGCCGTCGCGCAAGGCTGCCGCTTCGAGCGCTAGCTGCGGATCGAGAAGCACCCGTGCCTGCGCCGGCGAGGGATTGTAGCCTGTCTTGTAGTCGATGATATCGGCGGCATGCGGTCCGGTGACGTCGATCCGGTCGGCAACACCGTTGAGCCGGATATTGATCGTTTCCAGTTCGACGCCGCCCCGCACCTCCGTCAGCGTCTTGCGGATGCCGGGCCGCCGTCCGGCCTCCCAGTCGAGGAAGGCGCCGGCCACAGCACGAAAGCGCGGCCGCCACACTGCATCGATATGCGGCGGCAGCTGCTCCATGTCGAAGAGCTCGGAAAGAATGCGCTCCATCGCCGCTGCCGCATCCGGCGTGCCGGCGACATGGGCTTCGCGAATGAACCGGTCGATGATCGTGTGGTAGAGCGTGCCGCGCTCGGCGGCTCCCGGATCGCGGTTGAACGCATCGACAGGATCGAGCCGCAGAATGCGGCGGGCATAGATGGCATAGGGGTCCCGGCGCAGCCGTCCGACTTCGCTGAAAGAGTAGGATGTCGGCTGCAGCGTCAGCGGCGGTTTCGGCGAGGGCCGCTGCGCCGGGGCCTGGGCCTCGCCCCGGTCGATCAGGCCGGCCCATTGGAGGAAGCGGTTGCCGCGTCCCTTCAATTCCGCTTCGAAGGTCTCTCCGGCAAGCGCCAGCAGCCGCTGCAGCCAGCGCGAGGCGACCGTCGGCGTCGAGCCCTGGCGCAGCGCGCGCGAATAGATCAGATGGCGCGTGCCGTTCGCCATCTCGAAGTCATGCGCCAGCTGACCGATACGCCGTTCCGGCGGCTCGAGGCCGATCTCCGTCTTCATCATGCGCGGAATGAAGGGATTGTTGGCGGTCTGCCCCGGCCAGGTGCCCTCGTTCAGGCCGCCGAGGATCATCGTATCGACGCTCTGCAGGCGGGCTTCCAGCGTGCCGAAGATGAAGAGGCGGGGATGGCTGAGCGCCCGCGGCTTCACCGCATGACCGGCGGCAAGGGCTGCCATGATGTCGATCCATTGCGGCCCGTCGGCCTCCATCTGGCCGTTGGTGTCGATCACTTCGCCGAGCAGCGCGGCAAGCGCATCGCCGGCTTCGCCCGACCAGAGATCGGCGAGATTGCCGTGCGGATCGGCCGCCACCGCTTCAAGCGAACGGCCGGTGCGTTCCGCCCATTCGGACAAGGTAAAACTTGTCGTCCTCCCGCGATCTTCCGGCCGGTGCCGCATCAGGGCCGAAGCCAGCGGCTCGGTCGCTTTTGTGACCCGGCGGGCAAGGTCGTAAGCGGCCTCGGCAGCGTCGGGCGCAAGTGCCTTTCGCCATTGCGGCGCGTGCCTGTCCCCAGCCTGTTCGGCAAGCTGATGGGTGAGCAGCGGTTCGAGCCTACTGATATCCACCTCCGCCACACCGCCGCGCAGCGCCAGCAGCTCGAGCGTCTCGGTGGCGGAAATCAATGCGGCGCGGTCGAGGCCGAAGCGGGCCAGCGGATGTTTGAGCAGCGAGACGATCGCTACCGGATCGCCCGGGCGCAGCGCTGCCTCCAGCAGCAATTGCAGAAGCGTGCCCTGCGGCGCGGCCGCAAGCGGAGTACCGGCCGAATCGTCGGCGAGGATGCCGAAGCGGGAAAGCTCGGCCATCACCCGGCGGGCGAGATTGCGGTCCGGCGTGATGAGCGCCGCCCGGCTTTCGCCGTCCTGCCCCGGTCTTTCCAACGCCAGCCGGAGCGCGATGGCAATCGCGGTTGCTTCTTCGCGCTCGTTGGCGGCTTCGATCAGCGAAACATCGGCGAAAGCTGAAGAAAACGCGCCCTCCGGCAGCTCGCTCTTCCAGGCGCCCCAATCGCTGGTCGCCTCTGCCGGCACGAGTGCGCGGGACAGGATTTCGGCGCGCCGGTCAAGATCGGCTTCCGGCCTGTCGAGGAGGGTGACGTCGGCACGCGTGAGCTTCAGCCGCTTGAGCAGCGATGACAGGCCATATTGCGGGTGGCTTCGGCTTGCGGGATTGGCATGTTGGCCGGGGGAAAGCTCCGGCGCCACCATCTGCCAGTGCCTTTCAGGCATGGCAAGATCGAGGCCCGGAAGCACGATCACGCCCTCGGGCAGATTGGTGACGGCAGCGATCAGATCGGCGGTGGCAGGAACGGAACCCGTCGAACCGGCAATGATGATCGGCCCGGTGGGCTTCGTCGCCGAAAGCCTAGAAGCTTCGGCCCGCAGAATGGCGTTTCGGTGCCGCGCCGGCGAGGATTTGCCGAGTTCGGAAAGCCGCTCGGGCCAGAAGGCACTGGCGATCTGCAGGAATTCCGCAGTCAGCTGCCACCAGGCGGCGTAATCGCCGGTGTCGAGTTTCGACAGTTCCGACCAGTCGAGGTCTTCGGTTTCGATGGAATCGATCAGTTCCGCGAGGTTGCGGGCGAGCCAGATCGCATCCGCCGGGCTTGCCGGCGCGACAAGCGGTGAGTCCGAATGAATGTGGCGGACGATCTCCGGCAGCTTGTTTCGCCAGGCGAGAATGAGGCGCGCAAGCTCCAGCAGGCGGGCGGTATTCGACAGCGGCTGGGCGAGATCGATCGTTGCCGGCAGCGCCTCGTCGAAATAGCCGCTGTCGTCGTCGGTTTCGCCGAGGGGACGAATAACCGGCAGGATCGCCGAGCGGCCGCCGAGCAGGTCGACGAATTCCGAACGCAGCACGCGCACGGCGCGCCGGGTCGGCAGATAGATCGTTACCCTCGAAAGCGACAGCGGATCATCGGCCTCATGCCGGAAGAGCGGCGTCAGCCGGCCGTCGCAAAGCGTCGTCGCCAGCGTTTTCAGGAAGGAGAGGCCCGCCGGGATCGTCAGAATGCGTGGCTGGTGCCGCTCCGCCATATCTCACGCGAACGCCCGCAGCCGCCGGATCGTTTCCTCCGCTTCGCCGATTGCCTCCGGCGTTCCCACCGTCAGCCAGTGGCCCTCGAGCACCATGCCGAAAAGCCGCCCGCGCGCGATCGCCTTGTCGAAATAGATATTGAGGTTGAAGGCATCCTGCGGCGCATCGTCTAGCAGCGACGGGTTCATGACGATCGCGCCGGCATAGACGACGGGATTGGATGGATCGTCGCGGTACCGCGTCAGCCGGCCGTCGGCCGCCATGCCGAAATCGTTCTTGCCGTTGTGACCCGTCGTATCCTCGATCCTCACGCAGAGCAGCGCCATGTCCATACGTTCGGCATCGAAGAATCCGGCTAAGCGCTGCAAGTTCGTCGGTCGTCCCGGCTGTTCGCCGATCCAAAAGAGATCGGCATTCATGACGAAAACGTTGTCGCGATCGAGCAGGGTCAGACCCTTCGCCAGCCCGCCGCCGGAATTCATCAGCGCTTCCCGCTCGTCGGAGATGATGATGTCGAGGCCGTGATAGGCCTCGAGATGATTGAGCATCTGGCCGGCAAAGTGGTGAACATTGACGACGGTCCGTTCGACGCCGGCCGCAACCAGCATATCCAGCGCATAGTCGATCATCGGCTTGCCGTCGATTTTCACCAGCGGCTTCGGGATCGTGTCGGTGATCGGGCGCATACGGGTCCCAAGACCCGCGGCCAGTACCATGGCTTGTCTGATGGTCATCCTGATCCGGAACTTATGATTCGCTTTGGCCTATTCCAGCCCTTGCGCACCAATCGCGCAAGGGGGCAAGCGCTTCGTGCTCGAATGCGACCTGGAGATAGGCAAGCGTTCGCGGCATATGTTTGAGATAGCCGGGCTTGCCGTCGCGCTGCAACAGCCGCACCCAGAGACCGGCAAGCTTGCAATTGCGCTGCGCCGACATGATCGCCCAGGCCTTCATGAATTCGGCTTCGTCAAAGCCGCCCTGGGCGCGGCGAAGGCTGAGATAATCATCCATCAGCTGCCGGAAGAGCGCCGGTTCGATCGTGACCCGCGCATCCTGGACGATGGAGGCGAGGTCATAGGCGGTCGGGCCGATCATCGCATCCTGGAAGTCGATGATGCCGATTTTGCCAATACCACTTCTCTCGTCGCGCCAGATGATATTAGGCGAATGGAAGTCGCGCAGCAGCAGGTTCTTCTCGGCGGTCGTGAGCTCGTCGATGAGCGCGTCCCAGATCGCCAGATACTCCGCCCGTTCGATATCGGTGGGAGGTGTGCCGCGTTTCCAGGCAATATGCCAATCGAGCACAAGCTGCACTTCCATCCTCATTGCCGTGCGGTCGAAGTCCGGAATGTGATGCGTGTGCGTCGCAGACACCGGGATATCCTGCGGGATCTGCATGGAATGAAGATGGGCAAGGCAGGCGACGCTTTGCCGGTAACGTTCGGCGATGGGCCTTCCGTCCTCATCGAGCATGCCTTCGCTGCCGAGATCCTCGATCAGCAGGATGCCCTGCTCATAATCGACCTTATAAATCTCCGGCGCCGCAAAACCCCGCTCGCGCAAGGCATCGGCAATCGCAACGAAAGGATAGGCGTTTTGTGCCAGATGCGCGACCTTGGGATAGGGCTTGCCGTCATAGACCGGCGGTCCCTCGGGATGCGGGCGCCAATCCATCAGTATTTTTCGCGGGCCACCGTCCGGATAGATCGCCTCATAGGCGCGCAGCGAAGCATCGCCGGTCAGGAAGCGGCGTTTGACATCGGGATAGCCGGCTTCGTCGAGGAAGGCGCGGATCGCCAGGACCCTGCGGATGCGTGAAGCCTGCGGCTCTGCGGCTTTGATCGTTGCCCGGCGGCCGGCGCCTTCATGGTCCAGCCTCAGTGCGATACGATCGGCCGGCAGTTCGCCCTCAGCCATCTCGGGCCATTCGACGAGGCAGATGCCGTTCTCCAGGGCCTCGTCGAATCCGAGTTCCGTCAGTTCGGCCGGATCGCCGAGCCGGTAGAGATCGAAGTGCGAAACGGGAATACGTAGATCATAGGATTGCACCAGCGTGAAGGTCGGGCTCGGGACCTCGAGCCCCTCGTCATCGGCCATGGCGCGCAGGATCGCCCGGGCGAGCGAGGATTTGCCGGCGCCGAGATCGCCGGAAAGGGCAAGGCAATCGCCGGCTTTCAAGGCGAGCGCCAGGTCTTCGCCGAAGCGGATGGTCGCGGCTTCGTCCTTCAGGAAAAGCGAGATCGTGTCGCCGGTCGTCATTCGGCGGCAGCGGAATGCGGGATATCGACCGAGGGAATGCGGCAGACGACGGTCGTGCCCTTGCCCGGCTCGCTGTCGATCGTCACGTCGCCATGATGCAGGCTGACGAAGCTGTCGACGATCGACAGTCCGAGGCCGGCACCGCCGCGTTTGCCGCTTTTCGCTCCCGTCGCAAAACGGTCGAAGACGGTGGCGATCATATCGGGGGAAATGCCGGGGCCGCGATCGCTGACGGAGAAGACGAAATCCGTGCCTTCGCGATGGCATTCCAGCGAGATCGAGGTGCCCTCGGGCGAGAAATTCGCCGCATTGGAAAGCAGCTTCAGCAGGATCTGCTTTAGCCGCTGCGGGTCGGCAACGATCGAGCCGAGATAGGCCGGCGCGGTGATTTCGAGCGCGACGCCGCTTTCATGCAGGCGATCGGCGATCTGCATCGAGACGTCGTCGAGCAGGTCGTTGAGATCGATATCCGCATAGTTCAGCCGCATGATGCCGGCATCGACGGTCGCAAGGTCGAGAATGTCGTTGACGAGCGTCAAGAGAACCGAGGACGAGGTCGAGATATGGTCGATATATTCGGCCTGGCGTTCGTTCAGCGGCCCGACGCCCTGGGTGCGCAGCAGGTCGGTGAAGCCGATGATATTCGTCAGCGGCGAGCGCAGCTCGTAGGAGACGTGCTGGACGAAGTCGTTCTTCAGCTCGTCGGCCTTGCGCAGCGCTTCGTTCTTCTCGGTCAGCGCCCGCTCGGCCCGCACGCTGTCCGTCATGTTGACGAAGGTCAGCATGGTTTGCGCATTCGGCAGCGGGATGACCGCATAGTCGAGCACGAGGCCGGAGAAAAGTTCCAGCGTTCCCTGGCCCGAGCGGCGTTCGTCGTCGAAGCTGGTGATCAGTTCCGCGAACGCCTTCCAGCCGTCCGGCCGGTCATAGGATGGCGCGCAGGCCTCGCCAAGCGCGCGGATATGGGTGCCGGGCTTGGCTTCGGTTTCGGTAATCCCCCAGAGCGCGCGGAAGGCCGGGTTCGACAGACGGATGCGTCCATCCGGGCCGAACACCGCCACACCTTCGGAAAGATGATCGATCGTTTCGCCCTGCACCTTGACCAGCGTGTTGTAGCGCGTTTCGAGATCGACCTGCTCGGTCAGGTTTTCGAACACCCAGGTGGCGCCGCCCTGCGGATGGGCGGTCGCAAAGACGCGCAATGTCTGCCCGTTCGGCAGGTGCCAGAGATCGGATTGCGTGTCGAGCGCGCGGTAGACGGAAAGGGCCGCTTCCTTCCAGCTCTTCCAGTTGAGCTGGTCTGGCAGCTTCTTGGCTGCCCGCAGCCGCTCGAGCAGCTCGCTATTGTCCGGCCGGCCTTCGAGAAAGGCGATATCCAGCTCCCAGAGGGCGACGAAGGCCTGGTTGTAGAATTGCAGCCGGCGGTCGCCGTCGAAGATCGCGACCGGCGTGGCCAGATGGTCTAGCGTTTCGGCATGGCTCTTCAGCGTCCGTTCCAGCTCGGCGCGCACCGCCTCGATGTCGGACACATCGATTGCGATGCCGGCCGAGCCGCCGGGAAGCCTGACGTCGACGACGTCAAAGAAGGTGCGGTTGCCGTGCACGACCGTCGAGATCGTGTCGTGGAAGGGCGATTCCGGCGTCACCGTCGCGCGAATGCGTTCGCGCGCCACGGTGGTCAGCATCTCGCGGCCTTCATTGATCGCCTGTTGCGGCGAGCGCGCTTCGACGGCCTCGCCATAAGCCTGGTTGACCCAGGTGAGGCGGCCGGCCGGATCGCGCTGCCAGGCCGGCATGTCGATCGCGTCGAGCATGGTCTGGAAGGCCGAGATCGAGGTCATCAGCCGGTCGCGCTCGATCCTGAGTTCCGCAAGCTCGGCGCGCAGATTGTTGAGCGCCACGAAACGGACGAAGGCGCGGCCGCCGGAAACCCGGCCCTGCGCCTCGAGGATTTCATCGCGGATGGTTTCGACCACCATGTCGAAGCTCTGTGCCCCGTCGCGCAGCCGGTCGATGGCCTTTTCCAGATCGGCGGCCGAGCGTGACTTCAGCCAGAGGCCGAAGGCCAGGAACTCGCCGTCCTGCGGCGCGCCGGTCTCGGGCGGAAGCTGGCCGAGCAGTTCGGGGCGGGCATTGCCGTCCCAGATGACGATCCGCCGGTTCTTGTCGGCGATCAGCGCCTGGTATTGCGAAATGCGCTGTTGGGCATCGGAGAGCGCCGAGCGGATTTCCCGGCTCTCGCTTTCCAGATTGCCGCGCTGGCGCACCAGCCACAATGTCGAAAGCAGTGCTGCCGATATCACGCCGATGACGACGGAAACGCCGACGACCTGCGAGGATGTGAAGAGGTGAGCCGCTGCCGCTGCTTGCTGCTCCGTCTGTGCCAGAACCGGCCGCGCCAGCGCGGCAAGCGCCGTGCCGGCTGCGCAGGCTTTCAGAAAGCGCGCCAATGATCCATGCTCTTGCTTTGCGGCCTCGTGTGCCGTTGCAGATTGATGTTCTTGGCCTGCCATCAGCGGGCGGCGACCGGCGCGAGCGCCATCATCCGCCTGACCGGGCAGGCTGTGTTTCAGTTCCGACATCCGCGGTATGTCTCCGTCCTTCAATGTGCCGCATTACGACAAGACATCCCATTTCCGGAGCGGCCGGACAGGGTCCGACGCCACGAATCAAGTCTTAAAACAATACTTCGGATGGGAATCGGCGGGAAGGGAGCGCCCAAAAAATAAGCCGCGGCATTTGTCAATGCCGCGGCTTCTACATCTTGTGGATATTAACGATCAGATCAATATCTGTAGTGGTCTGACTTGAAAGGGCCCTTCGGCGAGACGCCGATATAGGCAGCCTGCTCTTCGGAAAGCTGCGTCAGCTTCACGCCGAGCTTGTCGAGATGCAGGCGCGCGACCTTTTCATCGAGGTGCTTCGGCAGGATATAGACCTGGTTGGAATATTGATCGGGCTTGGTGAAGAGTTCGATCTGCGCCAGCGTCTGGTTGGTGAAGGAGGCCGACATCACGAAGGACGGATGGCCGGTGGCGTTGCCGAGATTGAGCAGGCGGCCTTCGGAAAGAAGGATAATGCGGTTGCCCTTGGGGAATTCGATCAGGTCGACCTGCGGCTTGACGTTGGTCCACTTGAGATTGCGAAGTGCGGCGACTTCGATTTCATTGTCGAAGTGGCCGATATTGCCGACGATCGCCATGTCCTTCATCTGACGCATGTGGTCGATGCGGATGACGTCCTTGTTGCCGGTGGTGGTGATGAAGATATCTGCCGAGGAAACGACGTCCTCAAGCAGCACGACTTCATAACCGTCCATGGCGGCCTGCAGGGCGCAGATCGGATCGGCTTCGGTTACCTTGACGCGGGCGCCGGCGCCGGAGAGCGAAGCGGCAGAACCCTTGCCGACATCGCCGTAGCCGCAGACGACGGCAACCTTGCCGGCCATCATCACATCGGTGCCGCGGCGGATGCCGTCGACCAGCGATTCCTTGCAGCCGTACTTATTGTCGAACTTCGACTTGGTGACGGAATCGTTGACGTTGATCGCAGGGAAAGGCAGCAGGCCCTTCTGGCTGAGCTGGTAGAGGCGGTTGACGCCGGTCGTCGTTTCCTCGGTGACGCCCTTGATCGCGTCGCGCTGCTTGGTGAACCAGCCAGGCGAAGCGGCGAGGCGCTTCTTGATCTGCGCGAAGAGGATTTCCTCTTCCTCGGAATGCGGATGCGACAGCACGTCTTCGCCGGCTTCGGCGCGGGCGCCGAGCAGGATGTACATGGTGGCGTCGCCGCCGTCATCGAGGATCATGTTGGAAAGGCCGCCATCGGCCCACTGGAAGATCTTGTCGGTATAGACCCAGTAATCTTCGAGCGACTCGCCCTTGATGGCGAAAACAGGAACGCCGGCGGCGGCGATCGCGGCAGCGGCGTGATCCTGCGTCGAGAAGATGTTGCACGAGGCCCAGCGAACTTCGGCGCCGAGAGCAACCAGCGTTTCGATGAGCACGGCCGTCTGGATGGTCATATGCAGCGAGCCGGTAATGCGCGCGCCCTTCAGCGGCTTTGCCTGGCCGAATTCGGTGCGGCAGGACATCAGCCCCGGCATTTCGGTTTCGGCGATCGTAATTTCCTTGCGGCCGAAATCCGCAAGCCCGATATCGGCGACGACATAATCTTTTTCAGTGCTCATAGAGGCCTCCAGGCTGAAAAACGTCTCAAAATTGGCGCAGGCGCGAAAATGACCGCGCGATGGATGGGCCGCGTCCTGATGCAGGTCGCCCGGATGTGTGCAGCGGTTCCGGGATGACGACATGCACAAAAAAGAGAGCTGAAGCGTGTCGCATGAAGCAAGTTCGATGCAACATGCTTTAGCGCACGGCATATCCGCCGTTTAGCAGGCTTCGGGTGGGAAGGCAATAAGGATATAAAGAAGTCTTTATATGTTTATATGAGCTCGGAGAGCTCACATCTCTTCGCCGAACCGGTTCTGGATCAGCTGGTCCAGGGCCTCGAGCGCTTCGGCGGCCTGGCTGCCGCTTGCCGAGACGACGACGCTCGATCCGGGGCTTGCCGCCAGCATCATCAGGCCCATGATGGAGGTGCCGCCGACCGTCATTCCGTCCTTGGAAACGGTAATGGCGGCATCGAAAGTCTCGACCATCTGCACGAATTTTGCGGAGGCGCGTGCGTGAAGGCCGCGCTTGTTGATGATGAGGAGTTCCCGGGAGAGCGATGTCATGAAGGGCCGTTATTTTCCGCTGAGCACGCGGCTCGCGACATTGATATATTTCCGCCCGGCTTCGGAAGCCTCCACCAGCGCCTTCTCCATGTTGTTCTCGCCACGCACGCCGGCGAGCTTGATCAGCATCGGCAGGTTGACGCCGGCAATGACTTCGGTATGGCCGCTGCTCATGACTGATATGGCAAGATTGGACGGCGTTCCGCCGAACATGTCGGTCAGAATGACGACGCCATGGCCGTCATCGGCACCGGATACAGCTTCCAGAATGTCCTGCCGTCTTTGATCCATGTCGTCTTCGGGGCCAATACAGACCGTCTCGATGAATTTTTGAGGACCGACGACGTGCTCGACAGCATGACGAAACTCTTCAGCCAGCTTGCCATGAGTGACAAGCACAAGTCCGATCATGATATTACTGCTCCCATATACGCCAACGGTGGCCCCAATATCGCAATGCAGCAATTACGTCCACCGGTGGGGGCACATCTTGGCCATGAAAAGCCGAAGTGCAAGATAAAAATGCGAATATATAAGGCAGATTGATCAATCCGGAAGGCCTCAATGTCCGATATCGGGCGCTTTCGCCATCAGCATTGCCAGCGGTGAAGCGACGCCTGTGAGCAGCCGCAATGCGGGAAGCGAAAGACCGGGCGCGAGGCTGACGATTTCACCCTCCGGCGGCACGCGGTTTTCACCGGACGCACTGCCCGGAAGCACGGCATAATGCATCGCCGCCTGGGGCACATGCTCCTGTCGGACGATGCCGGTGCCGCGAAGCTCGATCAGTCCGGCGATCGACGGCGGGCATGTGGCCACCACGGCGCCGGTCTCTTCGGAGAGAAGAACCTGGTCGTCGGCGACCAGTGCCGTAAACAGCCCGAGCCGGCGCGCCTCGGTCATGCAGGTGAAGGCGAGCATCGATTTTCCCCAGCCGGAGGGACCGCTGAACAGGAGCCCCGTCCTGCCGACGACGATCGCCGTCGCATGGATGTTCTGGGCCGCCGTCATGCGGCGGCATCGACTGGTAAAGCGAGGATAAAGCGGGCACCGAGCACCTGCCCGCCTTCGGCGTCGGTGATGTTCTCCGCTCGCAGCGAGCCGCCATGAGCCTCAGCGATCTGGCGGCTGATCGACAGGCCGAGGCCCGAATTCTGGCCGAAGCCTTCCGATTCCGGCCGGTCGGTATAGAAGCGCTCGAAGATGCGGTCGATATTTTCCGCCTGGATGCCGGGGCCGTTGTCTTCGATCGTGGTGACGCAGCGCGACCGTGTCCGAACCAGCCGCACGGTAATCTTGCCACCCTTCTCCGGCACGAAGGAGCGGGCGTTCTCGATCAGGTTGGCGATGATCTGGCCGATGCGCAGGTCGTGGCCGGTAACGACGAAGCGGGTCTTGACGTTCGGCTTGCGGTCGATCGCATATTCGATCTCCACCTGCTTCTTGGTGCTCCTGACCTGGCGCGAAACCTCGATGAGGTCGCGCAACAGCACCTCCATGTCGACGGAACCGGCATCGACGCGAGCAAGCTCGGCATCGAGGCGCGAGGCGTCGGAGATATCGCTGATCAGCCGGTCGAGGCGGCGGACATCGTGCTGGATGACGTCCATCAGCCGTTTCTTGGAATCGTCGGATCGGGCAAGCGGCAGCGTTTCGACGGCGCTACGCAGCGACGTCAGCGGATTCTTGAGTTCGTGGCTGACATCGGCGGCGAAACTCTCGATCGCATCGATGCGGTCGTAGAGCGCCGTCGTCATTTCGCGCAATGCAATGGAAAGATTGCCGATTTCATCCTGGCGGGCGGAGAAGTCAGGAATCTGCTCACGTGTCTTGGCTCCGCGGCGCACCCGGATGGCGGCGGCCGAAAGGCGGCGCAGCGGATTGGCGATCGTCGACGAGAGCACCAGCGAAAGCAGCACGTTGACGAGCGTCGCGACGCCGAAGACGCGCATGATCGCAAGCCGCTCGGCATGAACGATATTGTCGATGTCTCCAGCCTGTGTCGACAGCAGCAGCACCCCGAGCACGGCGCGGAAACGCTGGATCGGCACGGCGACCGAAACGATGAGTTCGCCTTTTTCGGTCGTGCGCACGACGGCGCCGCGCACGCCGGTAAGCGCGTTCATCACTTCCGGATAGATCGAGCCGTCGCCGCCCGGCGCTTCCTTGTAGAGCGGCAGGTTGCCCGGCTGCAGCGCCTTGTTGAACAGGGTGGCGAACCATTCGCTCCAGGTCTGCTTCTCCTCCTCGACCGGCGGCAGGTCGAAACGCAGCACCTGGCCGCGCGAATAAAGATGACGGGAATCCAGCAGCAGATTGGCATCGGCATCGAAGATGCGGGCGCGCGTGCGCGTCGGAGAGATCAGCCGGCGCAGCACCGGCGCGACCTTCTCGGGATCGATCGGGAATTCGAGGTCTTCGTCGTTCGGTACCGGGGTGATGCTCTGGCCGGCCTGCAGCTCGAGCAGCTTCTGCGGATCGATGGTGATCGAGTTCGTATCGACCGATGCGGAAGCCGAAATGGCGCCGGCGATGATCTCGCCTTGCGTCAAAAGGCTCTCGGCGCGGGCGTCGATCAGCCCCTCGCGAAACTGGTTGAGGTAGAGGATACCGCCGACGAGCACCAGCAGTGCGACGAGATTGAAGAAGACGATGCGTCGCGTCAGGCTCGAAAACACGGCATTGCCGAAGATGCGGCGGATCAGCGTGAAGGGATGCGACCAACGGCGGCCTCGGACGCGACGGGTGCTCACGCCCTCCGCATCGTCGAGATCCCTTTCCTGCACCAACTGTGCCAACGACTGGCCCTTTCGAAGGGCGGGGCCGGATAAACCGGCCCGCAGCCCTCAACAATGTCTCGCGCTGCGCCGTTTGGGCTCAGGCTGCTTCGCGGAAGCGGTATCCCACTCCGTAGAGTGTTTCAATCATATCAAAGTCGGTGTCGACCATCTTGAATTTCTTGCGCAGCCGCTTGATGTGGCTGTCGATGGTCCGGTCGTCGACATAGACCTGTTCGTCATAGGCTGCGTCCATCAGCGCGTCGCGGCTTTTGACGACGCCGGGGCGCTGCGCCAGCGAATGCAGGATCAGGAATTCGGTGACCGTCAGCGTCACGGCCTCACCCTTCCAGGTGCAGGTATGGCGTTCCTGATCCATGACCAGCTGCCCGCGTTCCAGCGAGCGGGCCTGCTGCACGGCGCCGTTCTTCGGCGCGCCGACGGGGCTGGTGCCGGCGGCGGCGGCTTCACGGCTCGAGGCACGGCGCAGCACGGCGCGGACACGCTCGACCAGCAGGCGCTGCGAAAAAGGCTTGGTGATAAAATCGTCGGCGCCCATCTTCAGGCCGAACAGCTCATCGATCTCCTCATCCTTGGAGGTGAGGAAGATGACGGGAATATCCGACTTCTGCCGCAGACGGCGCAGCAATTCCATGCCGTCCATGCGCGGCATCTTGATGTCGAAGATCGCCAGCTGCGGCGGGCGCGCCAGCAGGCCGTCGAGGGCCGAAGCACCGTCCGTATAGGTCTCGACCTTATATCCTTCGGCCTCCAGTGCGATCGACACCGAGGTGAGGATGTTGCGGTCGTCATCAACGAGCGCGATTGTCGGCATGGTGTTCGTCTCCGTCATCAGTGCGCAATCTCCCGGATTTGCTTTCCCCAGGCGGTCTCAGTGACCGGATGCGCTTATGGAGGATAAAGGTGGAACAAATTGTGGCAAAGATAAAGGGAAAGATTGTCGTCGAATTCGAAGGCAATCCTGAGTGGTGCGGTAAAATGTTTCAACGCGCCCATTTAAAACGATTTAAAATTATGGCGTTAAATTTAAATCGATTAAATAATTGATATTACTATATTTTTTCAAGTTTCGTCTCTTGCGTTTTAAAATTTCTCCCCGTATTTTCGCGATTAGTTTTAACGGCAACGAGCCTGAGCGAAGGGAACTAGCCATGGAAATGTTCGGAGTTCATAACCCGGCAACAGAGCTGGCAACGGTTGGATTGGGCGGCGCAGCCAGCGTTCGCTACAACTTTTCCGCCGCCGCGCTCTATGAAGAATCGATCCGCCGGGGCGAAGCCGAACTGACCGCTCAGGGTGCGCTGCGGGCTATCACCGGCCAGCACACCGGCCGTTCGCCGCGTGACAAGTTCGTCGTACGCGACAGCAATACCGATGGCGAAATCTGGTGGGACAACAACAAGCCGCTTTCGCCGGAACATTTCGCGCTGCTGCGCGCGGATATGCTGGCGCACGCTGCGGGGAAAGACCTGTTCGTTCAGGATCTCATCGGCGGTGCCGAGGAAGGCCACGCTCTGCCGACCCGTGTCGTCACCGAATTTGCCTGGCACTCGCTGTTCATCCGCAATCTGCTGATTCGCCCCGACGCCGCAGCGCTGCCGAGCTTTGCGCCGAAGCTGACGATCATCGATCTGCCGAGCTTCAAGGCCGATCCGGCCCGCCACGGCTGCCGCTCGGAAACGGTGATCGCCTGCGACCTGACCAATGGTCTCGTCCTCATCGGCGGCACCTCCTATGCCGGTGAAATGAAAAAGTCGGTCTTTACCGTTCTCAACTACCTGCTGCCCGCCAAGGGCGTGATGCCGATGCACTGCTCGGCCAATGTCGGCCCCAACGGTGACGCCGCAGTGTTCTTCGGCCTTTCCGGCACCGGCAAGACGACGCTGTCGGCCGACCCGGCCCGCACGCTGATCGGCGATGACGAACACGGCTGGAGCGAAAACGGCATCTTCAACTTCGAAGGCGGCTGCTACGCCAAGACCATCCGCCTGTCGGCCGAAGCCGAGCCGGAAATCTATGCGACGACCCAGCGCTTCGGCACCGTGCTCGAAAACGTCGTGCTGAACGAGCGTCGCGAGCCGAATTTCGATGACGGCTCGCTGACCGAGAACACCCGCTGCGCCTATCCGATGGATTTCATCCCGAACGCTTCAGAAACCGGCCGGGCCGGGCATCCGAAGACGATCATCATGCTGACCGCCGATGCCTTCGGCGTCATGCCGCCGATCGCCCGTTTGACGCCCGATCAGGCGATGTATCACTTCCTCTCCGGCTACACCGCCAAGGTGGCCGGCACCGAAAAGGGTGTCGTCGAGCCGGAAGCAACCTTCTCCACCTGCTTCGGCGCGCCTTTCATGCCGCGGCATCCGGCTGAATACGGCAATCTGCTCAAGGAACTGATCAGCCGCCACGGCGTCGAATGCTGGCTGGTGAATACCGGTTGGACCGGCGGCGCCTACGGCACTGGCAAGCGCATGCCGATCAAAGCGACACGCGCGCTGCTCGCAGCCGCCCTGACCGGCGAACTCGGCCAGGTCGAATTCCGTGCGGATACCAATTTCGGCTTCGCCGTGCCGGTCTCCGTCAACGGCGTCGACAGCAGCATTCTCGACCCGCGCTCGACCTGGGCCGACAAGGCAGCCTATGACGCACAGGCCGAAAAGCTGGTCTCGATGTTCATCGCCAACTTCGCGAAATTCGAAGGTCACGTCGATGGCGGCGTCCGCGACGCGGCCCCAGGCGTGAAGGTCGCGGCCGAATAAAACGAATAATCTTTGACTCACGTGAAACCCGGCATCGCAGGATTGCCGGGTTTTTCGGTTGACGGCCGATATTTTCAACGGGCTGCCGATGTGAGATAGAACGGCGCATGGCCAGCGACGCACTCTATATCAACGACAGGATCACCATCGCCGGATGGGAGCTGACGGAACAGTTCGTTCTGGCGGGCGGCCCCGGCGGGCAGAATGTCAACAAGGTCTCGACTGCGGTCCAGCTGTTCTTCAACATTCCGAATTCACCGTCGCTGAATGACCGTGTCAAAACCAATGCGGTCAAGCTCGCCGGCCGGCGAATGTCGAAGGACGGCGTGCTGATGATCGAGGCGAGCCGGTTTCGCAGCCAGGACCGCAACCGCGAGGATGCGCGCGAGCGGTTGAAGGAATTGATATTGGAGGCTGCCAAGCCGCCGCCGCCGCCGCGCAAGAAGACCAAGCCGACCAAGGGTTCGGTCGAGCGCCGCCTGAAGGAAAAATCCGGCCGCTCGGAAGTCAAGAAGATGCGGGGCCGCCCTGGTGGCGGCAGTGAATGACATGCCGGAGCTCTTGAGCGGCATTCGCCATCTCCCCGGCTATCTCGACCGGGCGCGTCAGGAGGCCCTAGTCGAGGTGATCCGCACGATTGTCGCCGAGGCGCCGCTTTATGTGCCCGTCATGCCCGGGACCGGCAAACCGATGTCGGTGCGGATGACCAATTGCGGGCCGCTCGGCTGGGTGACCGACAAGGAGCGCGGCTATCGCTACCAGCCGACGCATCCGGCGACCGGCAGGCCTTGGCCCTATATGCCGCAGGAATTGCTCGAAATCTGGAATGACGTTGCCGGCTACGACAAGCCGCCGGAAGCCTGCCTGATCAATTTCTACTCCGACGACGCCCGCATGGGCCTGCATCAGGACAAGGACGAGAGAGATTTGCAGGCGCCTGTCGTCTCGATCTCGCTCGGCAACAGCTGCCTCTTCCGCGTCGGCGGCCTCAGCCGCAATGATCGCACGCTATCCTTCAAGCTTTCGAGCGGCGATCTGGTCGTGCTGGGCGGCGAGGGGAGACTGTGTTTCCACGGCGTCGACCGCATTCATCCGGCGACGTCGACGCTCTTGAAGAATGGTGGCCGCATCAATCTGACGCTGCGCCGCGTCAATCCTCCAGGCTGATGGGCAGCAAGAATCGCCTGCTATAGTTTCCGCAGCGCGACCTGCTCGATCAGATGGTCCTTGCCCTTTTTCAGGATGAGATCGGCACGCGGGCGCGTCGGCAGGATGTTCTGCCGCAGGTTTTTCAAGTTGATGTTCGCCCAGAGATCCCCGGCGATTTCGAGCGCTTCCGCGTCGCTGATCGAAGCGTAGCGATGGAAATAGGAATTCGGATCGCGGAAGGCGGTTTCGCGCAGCCGCATGAAACGTGCGACGTACCAGTTGTGAATCAGATCTTCCGCGGCATCGATATAGATCGAGAAGTCGAAGAAGTCGGAGACCATCGGCACGATCTTGCCGCCGGCCGGCAGGTCGCGCGATTGCAGCACGTTGATGCCCTCGAAGATCAGGATGTCCGGCCGGTCGACGATCTTGTATTCGTCGGGCAGCACGTCATAGACGAGGTGCGAATAGCTGGGCGCCTTGACATCCGGCTGCCCGGCCTTGATCGCCGAGAGAAAGCGCAGGATCGCAGCCGTGTCGTAACTCTCCGGAAAACCCTTGCGCTGCATCAGCTTTTCCCGCTGCAGCACGGCATTCGGATGAAGGAAACCGTCGGTGGTGACAAGATCGACCTTCGGGCTGGAAGGCCAGCGCCCCAGTAGTTCCTTGAGAACGCGGGCCGTGGTCGATTTTCCGACGGCGACCGAGCCGGCGATGCCGATGACGAAAGGCGTCTTGGTCACATCGGAGAGGCTGAGGAAGCGGTTTCGCTGTTCGAACAGCATCTGCGAGGATTCGACATGCGCCGACAGCAGCCGCGACAGCGACAGATAGATGCGCCTGACCTCGTCGAGATCGATCGGGTCGCCCATCGAACGCAGCCGCTTGACCTCGTCGCTGGTCAGCGTCAGCGGCGTGTCGGCGCGGAACTTCGCCCATTGTTCGGAAGAGAAGAAGTGGTAGGGCGAATAGGAGTCCGACTGAAAGTGATCCAACGTTTCCGGCACCCCGATAATCTCAGTCGCGATACTCATGAACTCTGCCGGCCGGCCTTTTCCTTGAGGCCGGACTGCGCGGTTCTGCGCTCGAGCTCGGCCATGACATTCTCTAACGGTATTTCAGCAATCTTCAATACGACCAATAGGTGATAGAGCACATCGGCGGCTTCATAAGTCAGATTGTCGCGGTCGCCGGTCACTGCC
This sequence comes from Rhizobium acidisoli, assembly GCF_002531755.2. Classification (NCBI taxonomy): domain Bacteria; kingdom Pseudomonadati; phylum Pseudomonadota; class Alphaproteobacteria; order Hyphomicrobiales; family Rhizobiaceae; genus Rhizobium; species Rhizobium acidisoli. Next base: position 4,200,724 of record NZ_CP034998.1, read on the forward strand.
GCCATCACCGCTTCAATCGCCTCTTCACCGAGCTTCTTGGCCGCTTTCGGCTGGCCGGCGGCGACAAGCTTCGCTGTCCAGGATTGCTCCGGCGAGGCTGTCGAGCGCTCTGCGACGATGCTTTCGAGATCGGAAAGGGAAAATCCGCTCATATGTCCGCTTTCAAGGTTCAGTCGAGACGCATGTCGATGCCGCACTTCGACATATAGTGCTTCGCTTCTCCGACGGAATAGGTGCCGAAGTGGAAGATCGATGCGGCGAGAACGGCGTTGGCATGGCCCTCTTTCACTCCGGCGACGAGATCGTCGAGGTGGCCGACGCCGCCTGAGGCGATGACGGGCACACGCACCGCATCGGCAATCGCCCGCGTCAGCTCCAGGTCGTAGCCGACCTTGGTGCCGTCGCGGTCCATCGAGGTCACCAGCAGCTCGCCGGCGCCGCGTTCCACCATCTTCTGGGCGAATTCGACGGCGTCGATGCCGGTCGCATTGCGGCCGCCATGCGTATAGATTTCCCAGGCGCTGAGATTGTCGCCGCCGACCGCCTGCGTGCGTCTGCGCTTGGCGTCGATCGAGACGACGATGCACTGGTCGCCGAACTTGTCGGCCGCCTCAGTGACGAAGTCGGGATTGCTGACCGCCGCCGAATTGATCGAGACCTTGTCGGCGCCGCACAGCAGGAGCTTGCGGATATCGGCGATGGTGCGCACCCCGCCGCCGACCGTCAGCGGCATGAAGCATTGGTCGGCCGTGCGCGACACGACATCGAAGATCGTCTCGCGATTGTCCGAGGAAGCGGTGATGTCGAGGAAGCAGAGTTCGTCGGCGCCGGCCGCATCATAGGCCTTCGCCGCCTCGACGGGATCGCCGGCATCAACGAGATTGAGAAAGTTGACGCCCTTGACGACGCGGCCGTCCTTGACGTCGAGGCAGGGGATGACACGGGCCTTGAGGGTCATTACGCAGTCTCCTTTGCCCTGCTGGCCTTGATCAGCGCCAGTGCTTCCGCGGGGTCGATGCGGCCGTCGTAAAGCGCGCGGCCTGAAATTGCCCCTTCGAGCTTCTGCGCATCCGGCTCCAGCATGCGCCTGACGTCATCGAGAGAGGCAAGGCCGCCGGAGGCGATGACCGGAATGGAAACGGCCTCGGCAAGTTCCAGCGTCGAGGTCCAGTTGATGCCGGCAAGGATGCCGTCACGGTCGATATCGGTGTAGATGATCGCGGCAACGCCGGCGCCTTCGAATTTCCGGGCGAGCTCGATGACACCGAGCTCGGAAGCTTCAGCCCAGCCCTCGACGGCCACCTTGCCGCCCTTGGCATCGATGCCGACGGCGACGTGACCAGGAAACTTCCGGCAGGCTTCGATGACCAGATCAGGATTTCTGACCGCGACGGTGCCGAGAATGACGCGCCGCAGCCCGCGCGACAGCCATGCTTCGATATGATCGAGCGTACGAATGCCGCCGCCGAGCTGCACCGGATTTTTCGTTGCCTTGAGGATCGCTTCCACGGCATCGCCATTGGCCGAATGTCCCGCAAAGGCACCGTCGAGATCGACCACATGCAGCCATTCGAAACCCTGGTCTTCGAAGGATTTCGCCTGGGCGGCCGGATCGGTGTTGTAGACCGTCGCCTGTTGCATGTCGCCGAGCTTCAGGCGGACGCATTGGCCGCCCTTCAGATCGATCGCGGGAAAAAGGATCATGTCGTCTTACGTCCGTAGAGTGGTCGGTACCATCAGCGCATTCCACGCATCTACGATATCCGAGTGAAAAAAGACAGCGGCAATGGTGGCCGCGCCGAAAAGCAGAAGAAGGAGCAGGGTGACGGTGAAGCCGGCCCGAACCTGGCGCCAGAAGCCGAGACGCCGCTTCATCGATTTCTCGATGTCGCGCACCTCTCGCAGCGCCTGGCTGTTGACGGCGGCGAGGCGGATTTCCGGCTCCATCGCCTCCACATAGGTTTCGGCATAACTCGAAAGGATCTGCGAGGCGCGGTCGCGCAGCGTATTGCGCAGATCGGTGGAGAGGTAGTTGCCGGCGACCGCGGCAAGCTCGGCCTCGTTGGGAGAACGGCCGGCATTGCGCTTGCGGTAGCTGAGGACGAAATCGCGCTTCTGCCGCTCGTAAAGGGCATAGGCCAGCAGGCCGATCAGATCGTCCTCGCCTTCGATATAAAATTCCAGCACGGCCTCAGCGATATCGTCGGCGTTGATGCCGTTGGCGCGCAGCTGCGAATTCTCGTTGCCGGCAAGAAATTCGTGGATCATCGGTCCAGCCTTTCTTTCAACGCCTTGGCTGCATTGGAAAGCGCTCTTTTGTGAATGGCCTCATCGACACGGCGGATGATTGTTCCGCCGGGAAGCCGGATATCCGAGAAGGGCGGCAGACCTTCTCTGGAGGGACTCAGCATATAGAACACCTTGCCTGATTTCCGCGAAGCCGGCATCGAGCGCACTCCTGTTCCGCCGTTTCCATAAAGGGGAAATAAGGCGGCGGTATTACGGGTTCCAGCGCAGGAAATTGGCAATCAGCGCCAGGCCGAGCTTCTGGCTCTTCTCCGGGTGAAACTGGGCGCCGACCATGTTGTCGCACCCGACCAGAGCCGTCATCGCACCGCCATAATCGACGGTCGCAATGACATCCTCGGCGTTCTCGGCGGCAAGATGATAAGAATGCACGAAATAGGCATGCAGCCCCTCGGACCCCGTCGGAATGCCGTCGAGGAGCGGATGTTCGCGCGTCAGGTCGAGCGTGTTCCAGCCGATCTGCGGGATCTTCAGCGCCGGATCACCGGGCGTCATCTCGACGACGTCGCCGGGAATCCAGCCGAAGCCGTGGGTCACGGTCTTTTCCAGTCCGCGCGAGGACATCAGCTGCATGCCGACGCAGATGCCGAGGAAGGGCCGCGCCTTTTTCTCGACAGCTTCGATCAGCACCTCGGCCATACCGGGCACGGCATCGAGCCCGCGCCGGCAATCGGCATAGGCGCCGACGCCGGGAAGCACGATACGATCGGCGGCGGCAACATTTTCGGCCTTGTCGGTGAGGTCGATATGCGCATCGATGCCCGCTTCACGGGCGGCCCGTTCGAAAGCCTTGGTCGCCGAGCGCAGATTGCCGGAACCATAATCGATAATCGCGACGCGCATCGTCAGCGTCCTCCCTCAAAACCAAAGAGACCAAGCGAGGTGGCCTGGCCAGGCGGATTGTTCGGACGGGTCTTGTTCTCCCAGTCCGGTGTGGTGTCCTTGTTGCTGTCGGCAACAGCCGCCTTGTCCGAGAAATAGACGTCCTCAGCAATGCCGATCGTATCGGCTGCAACGAGCCCATCTTCGGTCCAGCCCTTGGCGGCGAGGCTGCGGATGCGGAAATTCTGGCCCTCGAGGCCGACCAGCACATTCACACCCAGCATGAGCGCCGCTCCCGCCAGCCCGAGACCCCGCTCCTCCATCAGCGCACCGCCGATTGCCTGCAGCAGAAAGGCTGCGGCCGCATGCAGCCATAGCCGATGTGCGAGCAGCCAAACCCATGGAAACAGAAAGCCGAGCAGCGTGAAACCGTCACGGATGGTCCGAGTCTCTTCGACCGTAGCGCGCGTGCCGCTGGGCGGCGTCAGGAAAATATAGCTGGATGTCATTGTCGCCGCTCCCTTGAGGGGCTCAGACGAGCGTGCCCTTCGTCGAAGGTACACGGCCGGCCTGTCTCGGATCGATCTCTGTCGCCGTGCGCAATGCGCGGGCAACGGCCTTGAAGCATGTCTCGGCAATATGGTGATTGTTGGCGCCATAATGGTTGAGAATATGCAAGGTGATGCCGGCATTCTGGGCGAGTGCCTGGAAGAATTCGCGAACGAGTTCGGTATCGAACGTGCCGATCTTCGGCGCGCTGAAGGCGACGTTCCAGACGAGGAACGGCCGGCCGGAAAGATCGACCGCGGCCTTGGTCATCGTCTCGTCCATGGCGAGATCGATCGAGGCGTAACGCGTGATGCCGCGCCGGTCGCCGAGCGCCTTGGAGATCGCCTGGCCGATGGCGATGCCCGTATCCTCGACCGTGTGGTGGTCGTCGATGTGCAGGTCGCCCTGGGATTCGATTTCCATGTCGATCAGGGAATGCCGCGAAAGCTGGTCGAGCATATGATCGAAGAAGCCGACGCCGGTCGAAATCTTCGATTTGCCGGTGCCGTCGAGATTGACGGAGACGGAAATCGAGGTTTCGTTGGTCTTGCGGGAAACGCTGCCCGTGCGGCTTGCTGCGGTCTCGGCCATATGGCCCTCCATCGGAATAAGGCCGTTCCTTATCAGGCGGATCGGCAAATATCCAGAAGCCGGGCAAGAGAAAAGCCCGCCCATTTGCAAACGGCGCCGGCCCACTTACATAGGGCTCAACAGGGCCGGTGTGCGGCCCAGCATAGTAGCCCGCGTCGTGGGCAGACAGGTGTTTTATGACAACGATCATTACAGTTCGAAAAGGCGGCAAGGTGGTAATGGCCGGCGACGGCCAGGTGAGCCTCGGCCAGACCGTCATGAAGGGCAATGCCCGCAAGGTGCGCCGCATCGGCAAGGGCGAGGTGATCGCCGGTTTCGCCGGCGCCACGGCCGATGCCTTCACCCTGCTCGAAAGGCTTGAAAAGAAGCTGGAGCAATATCCCGGCCAGCTGATGCGCGCCGCCGTCGAGCTCGCCAAGGACTGGCGCACCGACAAATACCTGCGTAATCTCGAAGCCATGATGCTCGTCGCCGACAAGTCGATCACGCTGGCGATCACCGGCAATGGCGACGTCCTGGAGCCCGAGCATGGCACGACGGCGATCGGTTCGGGCGGCAATTTTGCCTTCGCCGCCGCCCGCGCGCTTATGGATACCGACAAATCGGCCGAAGAGATCGCGCGCCGCGCCCTCGAAATCGCCGCCGACATCTGCGTCTACACGAACCACAATATCGTGGTTGAATCGCTGGATGTCGAAGGCTGAATCTCAGGCCTTCCGGCCGCTGCCGCGGCGAACAAAGACGAATTGCGGCCGGGCGCTGATGGCCCTGGACCGCCAGGAGAATGACACGCAATGACGACCTTTTCCCCCCGCGAAATCGTTTCCGAACTCGATCGCTACATTATCGGCCAGCATGATGCCAAACGCGCCGTTGCGATCGCCTTGCGCAACCGCTGGCGTCGGCAGCAGCTCGACCCGAGCTTGCGCGATGAAGTCATGCCAAAAAACATCCTGATGATCGGTCCGACCGGTGTCGGCAAGACCGAGATTTCCCGCCGCCTGGCCAAACTCGCCGGCGCGCCGTTCATCAAGGTTGAGGCCACCAAATTCACCGAAGTCGGTTATGTCGGCCGCGATGTCGAGCAGATCATCCGCGATCTGGTCGAGGTCGGCATCGGTCTGGTGCGTGAGAAGAAGCGGACCGAGGTCCAGGCCAAGGCGCATGTCAGCGCCGAGGAGCGTGTTCTCGATGCGCTGGTCGGCACCACCGCATCGCCCGCCACCCGTGAGAGCTTCCGCAAGAAGCTGCGGGACGGTGAGCTCGACGACAAGGAAATCGATATCGAGGTGGCCGATGCCGGTTCCGGCATGGGAGGATTCGAAATACCCGGCATGCCGGGCGCCAATATCGGCGTGCTCAATCTGTCTGAGATGTTCGGCAAGGCGATGGGCGGACGCACCAAGAAGGTCCGCACGACCGTCAAGGCCTCCTATACCGACCTGATCCGTGATGAATCCGACAAGCTGATCGACAATGAGGTGATCCAGCGCGAGGCCGTTCGCTCCACCGAGAATGACGGGATCGTCTTCCTCGACGAAATCGACAAGATCGCCGCCCGCGACGGCGGCATGGGCGCCGGCGTTTCGCGTGAAGGCGTCCAGCGCGACCTTCTGCCGCTCGTCGAAGGCACGACGGTTTCGACCAAATACGGGCCGGTGAAGACGGATCATATCCTCTTCATCGCCTCAGGCGCCTTCCATGTCTCCAAACCCTCCGATCTTCTCCCGGAGCTGCAAGGCCGCTTGCCGATCCGCGTCGAATTGCGCCCGCTGAACAAGGAGGACTTCCGCCGGATCCTGACCGAGACGGAAGCAAGCCTCATCCGCCAGTATCGCGCGCTGATGGAGACCGAAAGCCTGAACCTCGAATTCACCGACGACGCGATCGATGCGCTGGCCGATGTCGCCGTCCATCTGAACTCCTCCGTCGAGAATATCGGCGCCCGCAGGCTGCAGACGGTAATGGAGCGGGTCCTGGACGACATTTCCTATAACGCCCCCGATCGGGGCGGGACGGCCGTCACCATCGATGCCGCCTATGTGCGCGAACATGTCGGCGATCTCGCGCAGAATACCGATCTCTCGCGCTTCATTTTGTGATATCGGCGCACCGGTCCATGTCTTTCCCGATGTGAATGCCGGATTGTGACGAACTCTCTCTCGACAGCGGGCCTTTTACTTTTTAGTGAAGGCCCGTTTTGTTTCCGCTCCGGCTTTATTCGGCCAAGATTCTGGTCCAGTCAGCCGCATCGCAAACAGGACGATGGAACGGGACGGGATAGCGGATCGTGCGACGCCTTTTGACAAGCCTTTTGATTGCCGCTGCCCTGGTGAATTCGGCGCCTGCCTTCGCCATGCAGACGGTGCCGGCCGGCAATCGTCATGCCGAGCAGCCCGATATTCCGGGCGCTTCCGTCAGGCGCACAAAGGGAACCAAGAGCAGCTTCGATCTGAAGTATGAAAAGGTCCGCGAGCTGCTGGCGACCGATCACGAGCTGATGGCCAAGATCCGCAAGGTCTCCAGCGCTTACGGCATCAATCCCATCCATGTCGTCGGCGCAATCGTCGGCGAACACACCTATAATGTCGACGCTTACGACCGGCTGCAATCCTACTATGTCAAGGCTGCTTCCTACGCCGGAGAAAGCTTCCGCTTCGCCTATGACGGCGAAAACGTCGATGAATTCGTGGCGCGGCCGCAATTTGCCGAATGCAAAGGCAAGAGTGATTCCTACACGCTGTGGTCCTGCCGCGAGGATGTCTGGGAAAGTGATTTCCGAGGCAAGACCGTGGGTGGCAAGAGCTTCCCCAACAACCGCTTCAGCGCGGTCTTCTTTCAGCCCTTCTACGCCGGACAAACCTTCGGCCTCGGCCAGGTCAATCCGCTGACGGCGCTGATGCTCTCCGATCTCGTGGCCCGCGTCTCCGGTTATCCGAAATTGAACGAGAAGAATGCCGGCGCCGTCTACAAGTCGATCATGGATCCCGATGTCTCGCTCGCCTTCGTCGCCGCCTCGATCCGCCGGTCGATCGACGATTACAAGGAGATTGCCGGCATGGATATCTCCGGCAACCCCGGCCTGACGGCAACGCTTTATAATGTCGGCAACTCGCGTCAGCGCGCCGCCGCACTCGCTGCGAAGAACCGCTCTTCGGGTGCGACCGTCTGGCCGGAGGAGAATTATTACGGCTGGCTGATCAACGACAAGCTGGACGAACTGAAGGGCCTGCTCTAGCTTCAGAGCCTGACGGGAAGCGTTGATCTTCCCCAAAAGGCTTTTCCGATGGACATGCGTCCTGAACCCTTCGTTCCGCCGGCACCATTGCCGCGCACCGTGCCGCCGAGCCGGCTGGAAATCATCCGCACCATCCTGCGCAATCCGCTCGAACTCTGGGGTGAGCCGTCCTATACGCTGCCCTGGATCAAGACGAGCTTCTTCGGTCAGCACACGCTGATCGTCAACGATCCCGGCTTGATCAAGCATGTGCTGGTCGACATTGCTGGCAATTACCGCATGTCCGATATACGCCAGCTGGTGCTGCGCCCGATCTTGCGGGACGGCCTGCTGACGGCAGAAGGCTCCGTCTGGAAAAGATCACGCAAGGCGGTGGCGCCTGTTTTCACGCCCCGCCATGCCCAAGGATTCGCCGGGCAGATGCTGCGCCAGTCGGAAGACTATGCCGGCAAATATCAGAGCGCGGGCGAGACGGGGGCAATTTTCGATATCAGCACGGACATGACGGAGCTGACATTCGCGATTCTCGCCGACACGTTATTTTCGGGTGAAATCGTCACCTCGAGCGGCCATTTCGCCGATGACGTCAATGCTCTCCTGCATCGTATGGGCCGCGTCGACCCGATGGATCTGATGCGCGCTCCCTCCTGGGTTCCACGTGTGACACGCATCGGCGGTCAGAAAGTGCTGGAGAAATTCCGTGCCATCGTGCGCGACACGATGGATATGCGAACCGCAAAGATGAAGGCCGATCGCGCCACGGCCCCCGAAGATTTCCTCACCCTGCTGCTGGAACAGGCCGGCCCCGACGGGCTGACGAAGGAAGAAATCGAAGACAATATTCTGACCTTTATCGGCGCGGGGCATGAGACCACGGCACGGGCATTGGCTTGGACGCTCTATTGCGTCTCGAACAGCCCGCATATCCGCGATGCGATGGAAACAGAAATCGATGCGGTGCTCGCCACCGGGGCCGAACCGGTGGAATGGCTGGATATGATGCCGCAGACGCGCGCCGCCTTCGAAGAGACCTTACGCCTCTATCCGCCGGCGCCATCGATCAATCGCGCCGCCATCTCGGATGATTCCTGGACAAGCCCCAAGGGCGAGCGGGTCGAGCTCGAGGCCGGGATCACGGTGCTCATCATGCCCTGGACGCTGCATCGCCATGAACTTTATTGGGACAGGCCGCGCGCCTACATGCCCGAGCGCTTCCTGCCGGAAAATCGCGGCTCTATCGGCCGCTTCCAGTTCCTGCCTTTCGGCGCCGGCCCGCGCGTCTGCATCGGCGCAACCTTTGCGCTTCAGGAGGCGGTGATCGCGCTTGCCGTGCTGATGCATCGCTATCGCTTCGATTCCACCGATAAGACCAATCCCTGGCCGGTGCAGAAGCTGACGACGCAGCCGCAGAACGGCCTGCCGATGCGGGTAACACCGCGCATAATTTCCCGATAAGCATAAATCTTTCGAATTATTGCGGAATTGACTGTGAATGAAAGCCGGGCAAAGTGGCAGCAATCAAAGTCGTTGCCAGGGAGTATGTCGCATGAGCCGCATTGATAAGAACGGTCTTGCCATCGAAGCCGTCCTTCATGATTTCCTCGTCCAGGAGGTTCTGCCGGGTCTGGCGATCGATGTGGACAAGTTCTTTGCCGACTTTTCGGCGATCGTCCACGATCTCGCCCCGAGGAATCGCGCCCTGCTGGCAAGACGCGACGAGCTGCAGGTCAAGATCGACGACTGGTATCGCCAGCACGGCGCGCCTGCGGATATGGACGACTACCAATCCTTCCTGCGCGGGATCGGTTATCTCCTGCCGGAAGGATCGGACTTCCAGGTTTCGACCCAAAATGTCGACCCCGAGATCGCCTCGATCGCCGGCCCGCAGCTCGTCGTTCCCGTCATGAATGCCCGTTATGCACTCAACGCCGCCAACGCCCGCTGGGGCTCGCTCTATGATGCGCTCTATGGCACGGACGCCATTCCGGAGAGCGACGGCGCGGAAAGGGACAAAGGGTACAATCCGAAGCGCGGCGAGAAGGTCATCGCCTGGGTACGCGATTTCCTCGATATGTCGGTGGCCTTGCAGGACAGCAGCTGGAAGAACGTCGCAAGCTTCGCCGTCAAGGATGGGGTGCTTGCCATCAGATCAATCGATGGCGAGCAGGCCATGCTTGTCGATGGCGGGCATTTTGCCGGCTATCGCGGCGATGCTGCCGCCCCGACGCATCTTCTCCTGAAGAACAACGGCATCCATATCGAGATCGTCATCGATGCGACAACGGCGATCGGCAAGACCGATCCGGCCCATATTTCCGATGTCTGGCTGGAATCGGCGATCACCACCATCATGGACTGCGAGGATTCGATTGCCGCCGTCGATGCCGAGGACAAGACGGTCGTCTACAGCAACTGGCTCGGCCTGATGAAGGGCGACCTGCAGGAAGAGGTTGTAAAGGGCGGAACGAGCTTCGTCCGTAAGCTCAACCCGGATCTGGACTATACCGGTCCTGATGGCGCTGCCTTCGAACTGCATCGCCGTTCGCTGATGCTGGTGCGCAATGTCGGCCACCTCATGACCAACCCGGCGATCCTTGACCGCGACGGTGCCGAAGTGCCGGAGGGCATCATGGATGCCGTCATCACCGGCCTGATCGCGCTTTACGATATCGGCCCGGCCGGCCGGAGGAAGAATTCCCGCACCGGTTCCATGTATGTGGTCAAGCCGAAGATGCATGGACCGGAAGAGGTGGCCTTCGCCGTCGAGATCTTTTCGCGGGTCGAAGATGCGCTTGGCATGGCGCGCAACACCATCAAGATGGGCCTCATGGATGAGGAGCGCCGCACGACGGTCAATCTCAAGGAATGCATCCGTGCTGCCCGCGAGCGGGTCGTCTTCATCAATACCGGCTTCCTCGACCGCACCGGCGACGAGATCCACACCTCGATGGAAGCAGGCCCGATGATTCGCAAGGGCGACATGCGCCAGGCAGCCTGGATATCGGCCTATGAGAACTGGAACGTCGACATCGGCCTGGAATGCGGCCTCGCCGGCCACGCCCAGATCGGCAAGGGCATGTGGGCAATGCCGGATCTGATGGCGGCGATGCTGGAGCAGAAGATCGCCCATCCGAAGGCCGGCGCCAACACCGCCTGGGTCCCGTCGCCGACCGCCGCGACCCTGCACGCCACCCATTATCACCGGGTCAATGTCGCCAGGGTTCAGCAGGGGCTGAAGGACCGCGCCCGCGCCAAGCTCTCCGACATTCTCTCCGTGCCGGTCGCGGTACGGCCGAACTGGACGCCGGAGGAAATCCAGCGCGAGCTTGACAATAATGCCCAGGGCATCCTCGGCTACGTCGTACGCTGGGTCGATCAGGGCGTCGGCTGCTCGAAGGTGCCCGATATCAACAATGTCGGCCTGATGGAGGATCGCGCCACATTGCGCATCTCGGCCCAGCACATGGCGAACTGGCTGCATCACCAGGTCGTCACCGAGGCTCAGATCGTCGAAACCATGAAGCGCATGGCCGCCGTCGTCGACCGGCAGAACGAGGCGGATCCCCTCTACCAGCCGATGGCCGGTAATTTCGACGGCTCGATCGCCTTCCAGGCCGCCCTCGACCTCGTGCTGAAGGGCAGGGAACAGCCGAACGGCTATACCGAGCCGGTGCTTCATCGTCGCCGCCTCGAGCTGAAGGCGAAGCAGGCCGGTTGAGAGTATAGTTTTGAATATGAAAAGGCCGCCGAGACGACAGTCCGGCGGCCTTTTTTATACCGAATTCGCTATTTAGCTTACTGGATGACGACGACCTTGGACGTGCCCTTGCCGGGACGGACGCGGCTATAAAGATCGATCACGTCCTGGTTCATCAGGCGAATGCAGCCAGAGGAAGCGGCGGTGCCGATCGAGGCCCATTCCGGCGTGCCGTGCAGGCGGAACAGCGTGTCCTTGCCATCCTCGTTGAAGAGATACATGGCGCGCGCGCCGAGCGGATTGCTGAGGCCCGGGCCCATGCCGTCCTCGACATATTTGGCGACGTCAGGGCGGCGAACGGCCATTTCCTTCGGCGGGTGCCAGGTCGGCCATTCCTGCTTCCAGGCGACGTAGGCGGTGCCGGCCCATGCGAAGCCCTGCTTGCCGACGCCGATGCCGTAACGCATCGCCTTGCCGTTGGCGAGGATGTAATAGAGGAAGCGCTCGCGCGTGTTGACGATGATCGTACCCGGGCGCTCGGTGGTCTGGTAGCTGACGACCTGGCGGCGGAACTGCGGCTTGACCCGGTCGATCGGGATCGCCGGCAGAGAGTACCCGGCATCCTTCGTCACGCCATAGGCGTCGTTGAAAATCTGGGCTGTCTGTACGGTCGGGCCTGCGCCCTTGTCGTCGACGGATGCGCTGTCTGAATTTGTGGAGCAACCGGCCAGTGCGAGCGTCGTCAGCAGGCCAAATACCGGGAATGCATTGCGGATGCGCATAGATGACTCTTGAAGTTTTAGGGCAAGGGAGAACAGTCTTTCGACCATCGTTGATTATGGTTTATTTTCGATTAACTTGCGCATTGCAAGGCTACTGCAGCGCGACAAATCCGTCTGCGGCGCAAATTAGAAGCGCATGGTTTTTTTGCAACAACACGCCAGCCCCCACTATGGTTATCCATGACGATTTTGAGTGTTTACAATAACAATCCGTTAATCGATGGCCGGCAATCGGACAGAGCCATGATGGTGCGGCGCGGAACGCAGATTTTGCTGCATGAAATGCGCCATGCCGTGCTGCCCGAACTGCCGCTGGCCAGCGGCCGCCGTGCCGATTTGATCACCGTTTCGGAAAAGGGCGAGGTCTGGATCATCGAAATCAAGACGTCGATCGAGGATTTCAGAGTAGATCGCAAATGGCCGGAATACCGGCTGCACTGCGACCGGCTGTTCTTTGCGACTCACGAAGGTGTGCCGCTCGACATCTTTCCCGAGGAGTGCGGGCTTTTCCTCTCGGACGGTTATGGCGCCCATATGATTCGCGAAGCGCCGGAACACCGTTTGGCTCCGGCCACACGCAAATCCGTCACGCTCAATTTCTCGCGCGCCGCCGCGCAACGGCTGATGATGGCCGAATGGGCGAACGGAAAGCCCTTCACCGTCGATGATGTCTGACGGATGTCTTGGCTATTTCGGCGCGCGTTTGGCGAGGATGCGCTGCAGCGTGCGCCGGTGCATGTTGAGCCGGCGCGCCGTTTCCGAGACGTTGCGCTCGCACATTTCATAGACCCGCTGGATATGTTCCCAGCGCACCCGGTCGGCCGACATCGGGTTCTCGGGAAGCTCGGCCTTTTCGCCCGGCCTCTGCGTCAGCGCCGAAAAGACGTCGTCGGCATCCGCGGGCTTTGCCAGGTAATCGACGGCGCCGAGTTTTACGGCGGTCACTGCGGTTGCGATATTGCCGTAGCCGGTCAGCACGATGATCCTGGTGTCGTCGCGCCGCTGGCGGATCGCTTCGATGACATCGAGCCCATTGCCGTCGCCGAGCCGGAGGTCGACAACCGCATATTTCGGCGGCCTGCCTTTCGATTTCGCCACGCCCTCCGCCACTGATTCGGCCGTTTCCACCTGGAAACCGCGTGTCTCCATCGCCCGGGCCAGCCGGCGCAGGAACGGCCCGTCGTCGTCGACGATCAGCAGGCTGGCGTCGGGACCGATATGGTCTTCATCCCCAGCGGCGAAATTTTCGTGAGTTTGTTCTGTCATCGTCTTGGCCCTGGCGCTTGAACGCCCGATCTGCGTCAACCGCTTATATCCTACTTATGCCGACAAAGTCACTTTGTCGAATTTGCGTCGATCAGCATGCGCGGCCATTCGATCCGGATGCGCGCGCCCGCACTTTCCGGGTCGCGATTCTCGAAAATCAGCGATGCGCCTGAGCGCTCCAGCAGCGTCTTGGCGATGAAAAGCCCGAGCCCAAGGCCGCCCGCCGTATCCTCTTTCTGCCGTTTGGTCATGTAAGGTTCGCCGATCCGCGTCAGAATATCGGGGGCGTAACCGTTGCCGTCGTCCTCGATGACTATCAGCACTTTATCGTGATCATGCTCGACGGTGATCCTCACTTTCTCCCGGGCATAGTCGACGGCGTTTTCGATCAGATTGCCGAGCCCGTACATGATGCCGGCGTTGCGGTCGGTCACAGGCTCGTCCTTGCGCGGGCTCTTTTCGATCAGCTCCAGCGTGATGCCGAATTCCCGGTGGGGCGCTACGATCTCCTCGATCATCGAGGAAAGCGGCAGGCGGCGCATATGCGCTTCGCCTTCCGAAGACAACGTGGTCAGCCGCCGCAGGATGTCGCGGCAGCGCTCGCTCTGGCTGCGCAGCAGCATCACGTCCTCGCGGAAACGATCGTCGTCCTTGAGCTCCCGCTCCATTTCCTTGGCGACGACGCTGATCGTCGCAAGCGGCGTGCCGAGCTCGTGGGCGGCGGCGGCCGCCAGCCCGTCGAGCTGGGAAAGGTGTTTTTCCCGCTGCAGCACCAGTTCGGTCGCAGCCAGCGCATCGGCAAGCTGGCTCGCTTCCAGCGAGACACGGTAGGCATAGAAGGCGGCGAAGGCCATCGTCGAGGCGATCGAGCACCAGACGCCGAACTGCATGACGTTATGGACGTTGATCTCGACACCGTCGAACCACGGTAGCGGAAAGGGCGAAAAGGCAAGCACCGTGATGCAGACCATCGCAAAGCCGATCAGCGCCGTGCTGTAACGGATCGGCTGCGAGGCAAACGAGATGATAACAGGCACGCAGACGAGGGCTGCGAAAGGATTGGCTAGGCCGCCGGTGATGAAGAGTAGCGCGCAGAGCTGCAGAAGATCGAAGCCGAGCAGCGCAAAGGCGGCCGGCGGTCCCAGCCGGTGTGTCGGCGGATAGCGGATCGTCAGGTAGAAATTCACCCAGGCAAGGGCGGCGATCAAAGAGGAGCTGGCAATCAGCGGCAAGGGAAATTTCAGCCAGAAGGCCACGATGAACACCGTCAGCGCCTGTCCGCAGACCGCAAGCCAGCGCAGCCGCACCAGCGTCTGCAGGCGCAGCCTGCGGCTGCTGTGCCGGTCTTCCAGCGTATGGCTTTCCGTCTTGTCAATCATGCCGAGGGCTCCTCAAATGGCCCTCATGTACCACGCGGTTTTGCCCGTGTCGTCGGCAACGCCTCTTCCGGCCGCTCCGGCCAGGGATGCCTAGGATAACGGCCGCGCATATCGGCGCGCACATCCTTCCATGAGCCGGCCCAGAAGCCCGGCAGGTCGCGGGTCGTCTGGATCGGCCGATGCGCCGGCGAGGTCAGTTCAAGCAGCAGCGGCAGACGGCCTCCGGCTATCGCCGGGTGCTGCTTCAGCCCGAACAGCTCCTGCACGCGGATCGTCAGCACCGGCTCCTCGCCCTCATACTGGATCGGATGCCTCTGACCGGTCGGCGCTTCGAAATGGGTCGGCGCAAGTCGGCTAAGGTCGCGCTGCAACGCGTGCGGCACGAGGGACATCAGCCCGTTCGAAAGCCCGGCTGCGGAAATCTCGGAGAGGCCGCGGGCCTCCGTCTGAAACGGGCCGAACCAGTCGTCCAGCCGGGAAAGCAGGGCATCGTCGCTGACATCGGGCCAGGGATCGCCGATCGTCCGGTGAAGAAATCCGATCCGCTCGCGAAGTTGCACGACCTCCTTCGAGAAGGCGAGGTGATCGAGCCCGAGTTCACGCACGCCCTCCACCAGCGCCTGGGTGACCGCGGCTCCGGAAGGTCGTGGCAAGGGCGTCTCTTCGAAGACGATCGCACCCAGCCGGGTTGCCCGCCGCGCCCGTATCTGCCGGCTTTGCCGGTCGAAAAAGATCTGATCGCCGGTTTTGATCTCGCCGGGCAGCTCGGCTTCAATGTCGCCGCGTGTCACCTCGGCCGCCGCCAGAACCCGCGCCTGCGCCGCCCGCCCGGTGAGATCGGCGATGACAAGCATCTGGCTGCCGGCGAGTCTCTCGGTTTCCGGCAGTTCCGCGCCGCGCCCGTTCGCCATCACGAACCGGCCGCGCCCGCCGCGCTGAAGGGCGATTCGATCCGGGAATGCATGCAGCAGCAGCTGGCCCGCAAGCGCTGGCGCCGTGGGGGTCACTCTGTCGAGGCCGCTCGCCAGCCGTCCTGCCAGCCGCCGCGAGGCCTCCGCTCTTTCGCCGCGCTCGGCTTTGAAGCGTCGCAGCCGCTCCTCGATATCGATGTTCGTCCCGCCCAGTCCCTGTTCGGTCAGAAGCACGGCAATCAATGCCGCATCCCGGGCGTGCCCCGATTCGCCTGCAGAAACGACCATGGCGGCAAGCCGCGGCGGCAAGGCGAGATCGCGCATGACCTTGCCGCGCGCCGTCAGCGCTCCATCCTTGTCGAGCGCACCGAGCTGGCCGAGCAGCACGCGCGCTTCCCTGAGCGTCGTCTCCGGCGGCTGGTCGACAAAGGCAAGCGATCCGGGATCCTGAACGCCCCAATGGGCGAGATCGAGCACCAGCCCGGAAAGATCGCTGGAAAGGATTTGCGGCGGTGTGAAGGCCGGCAGGGCCGCCGTCTGTCCCTGGTGCCACAGCCTGACGGCGATGCCCGGTTCCGTTCGCCCGGCGCGGCCGGCCCGCTGATCGGCCGACGCCCGCGACACGCGCACCGTTTCCAGCCTCGTGATCCCGGTCGATGCCTCGAATACCGGCAGACGCTGCAGCCCGCTGTCGATCACGATCCTGACGCCGTCGATGGTGATCGAGGTTTCGGCAATCGACGTCGCCAGCACGATCTTACGCATTCCTTTGGGCACCGGTCGGATCGCCGCGTCCTGCTCCTTCTGGCCAAGATTGCCATAGAGCGGCGCAATCACTGTTTCGCTTCCGAATCGTCCCTGCAGCCGTTCCGCGGTTCGGGTAATTTCCGCCTGTCCGGGCAGGAAAGCGAGGATCGAGCCGGTTTCATCGGCATGGGCGTCAAGTATCGCCCGCGTGACCGCATCCTCGATACGCTCGCCGCCCGGCCGATCCTGGTAACGCGTATCGATCGGAAAGCTGCGCCCCAGGCTTTCGATGACAGGCGGATGGGAGAGCAGGGCCGCCACACGTTCGACGTCGAGGGTCGCCGACATGACGAGGATACGCAAATCCTCGCGCAGCGCCGATTGGACGTCGAGCGCCAGCGCCAGCCCGAAATCGGCATCCAGCGAACGCTCGTGGAATTCGTCGAAGATTACGACCGAGACCCCGGCGAGTTCCGGATCGTCGAGGA